>CAYFID010000001.1:0-86477 GCA_964343205.1 uncultured Candidatus Poseidoniales archaeon
CCGCTCTTTCCCTTTCCTTTGCTGTGCATCCTTGCCATTTACATACCTCGGGCAGCCGGGCGAACTACTCTCCCTCTATAACCGCTACGTAGGAGAAGAAGAAGAATTAGGGCCGAATCCTATGTCTGGATTTAGCCAGCTTCCCTGGACCGTGCGGCCACTCCCAACCAGGGGCCACTGCTCTTGCTGATCCAATCAGATTTCCACCTTGGAGAACTAGTAACTCGTCTCCAGAGTTGATTAATGGGTCGTGGTACTCCAAATAACTGGGGAAAATGTCACCAACCAAATCCACATCCTTTCGTAGTTCGGCCCTTTTCAAAATACCAAGCTCGTTAAGAATGGATAGGCTATATTTTGAAAATATGAATCGGCCCCTCCTTGGATCCCATTTTGCCATCTGCATATCTTGCTTTGATATTGTTAGAATGGGAGGCCTCCCTCTAACAATACATCCTTCCAACCATTCGTCTGAACCATACTGAAATCGCGAGATGGATTTCAAAATCTCTAGTCTAACGTTGAAATTTTGCCCTTTATCTCCAGTTCCCCCAACTGTGGAATCTATCGACTCCTCCAATCGCCTTAGAGAATCTCTGGAGCCAGCAGTTTCTCCGAGCCTAGTATCAATGACCTCAGAACCAGCAAGATAAACATCCACTCCAGAATGGTTGATGACTGTTGAATACCCCACTCTTTCGACGAAACGGGTCAGCATTCGCCTAATTACCTCCAGTTCATCGTGATCCCAATCACCTGTTACTGGGATATCGTAATGGGCAGCAGGCCACAAATCTTCCAATTCCCTGGGCACCAGTCCCAGAGGAGCCGTGACCATGACTTCATGGACTAAAGAATTCCTGATTGATCTTCTAAATCTCCCATGGCTCTGAGATAGCTTGTATGGCTTCTTTGCAGAGCAAGGAAGTAATACAAGAGTGCCCCGTTGGTGACTTGGTGGTTCGTGGTACTCGGAAACCCTCTCCCTCCAATTTCTAATTGTGATGTCGTTTCTACTCTCATAGGAGTGGCACCGGAGTTTTCTTCCGACCCCTACAGAGCTGCTAGTTAATCCGGCTTGTTTCGAGAAATGATACGAAATATTGTCGTGCCGCCTAAGGTGTTCCACTGAGCGAGGACTAGAAGTGCTCTGTCTTTCGGCTAGCTCCCTGAGCGATCCATCCCTAATCGCCGACCTAGTAGCTGAAATTGATTGGACCCAGGTTTCACACTGAGACTCCATTGTTGCGTCCTCATCAGTTGAAGGCTCAACCTCCCTAGGGCCAGTTTCGGTAAGTAATACCCCCAATGAAGAAGCCTGTCTGGATCTTGCCAAATCGAATATGTCCACCCCCATCCAAGCTAACAAAGCACAATTATCCGGACCGGAAATGCCTGGTGTCCATATTAGCGACGCCGGGAATCTGGTTCTTACTGTCAAAATGGCCCTTTCCAGCATTCCTGTATTTGCTGATAACTGAGGGGCGTCGAGTATCGGGATCAAGGAAGGCTGCGTTTCAATTTTCAACAGCAATTGGTCATGGTGAAGAGAATTCCATGTCACTGGTAGAACCTCTAAGCCGCTACCGAATTCTCCGGAGTCCGAATCCACCAGACTAGGGGGCAGAGTAAGACCTTGGCTCATTTTCCAAGAATCTAATGAGTCGAAAGGATAGCAAATATTTGCCCTAGTGGAAATTTCCAACTCTGATGGGATTGAAGAACTGTCCAGATTACATTGCAGAGGCGCAATAGAGACTGGAAGAATCGGGTCAATTTCACTGATTATCAAACCCGGGGCCCATGAAGAAGGATTTTTTCTATCTCCTAGGGAAAAAAGACGAGAGAATCGATCTCTTGCAAGGACATCCCGAGCTATCGGACGCTCTGTCATAGGCTCTCGAGCGATGCATTTCGCTTGAAGGATTCTAAGACCTAGTAGCTCTCGCAGAGAACGATGAAGGGGATTGGAGTAGTGTTTGCCTTACTGGCCATAATTTCGATTCTGCCGATTGCTCACCCCGAACAAGGCGGTGAAGGGGGTGGGTCGGTTACTGAGATAGGTGATGCACCGGAAAATCTCTGGGATTCGGAAGGGATTGTGGATCAATGGCAGACAATTAGCCCAAACAATGTTTCTTACTTCGGGGTTTTAGCAATTAATGACTCAGTTGACGTGTTTGCTCTGGAAATTTCTTCCGAAAATTGGACAAGAATAGGATTTTCGATAGACCCCGGGGATAACATAACTATCAGCATACAGAGACTGAATCAGACATCATGGTCGATCGTGCATTTCGCCAATGAGTCGACAGGCGAGATTGAGCTAGATCAAGGCATTCACGCTGTTAGGATTGAGAAACTCGGGAGTTATGGGGAAGAAGTGGGATACAGATTCTCTCTAACAAATTTGGGCACCGTTGAAGTTGATGGTGGATTTGTGAACCTAGCATGGATGTTCACGCCTTTCTACGTCATTGCAGGGGTTTTCCTTATTCTTCCGTTTCTAGTCGTCTTGTGGTGGAATCGGGACAAGATTGGCCCGTTCAACAGGAGTAAAAAATTGTTAGATGAGCATGAGCAGAATTCACTATTGGCTCTAAGAGAGAGGTTTGGCGATTACAGTAGTAGCGAGGATGTATTAGAGAAAATCAGGAATTCTCTGGCCGTACTTTCCGAAGAATCATGGGATTCTGTAACAGAAGAATTAGGTCCTGCTGAAATCAAATACTTCACAAAAGATTTGGAAATATGTGCTTGGAGATTTGATGGTTCTGGAAGGTCAATTCTCATAGGAATACAGACGGGGGAGTCGGAATGGAATATGGCGGCGATAAGGATTTTTTCTCCTCTTGGAGACGAGGCATCAATAGAAAGCGTCGAGCCGGAATTGTTGTTCCAGAATAGCGAAGTATTCATTGGCGATCTTCTAGAGAAATCCACGACCTTCCTACGAATTATAATGTTGGAAAGGCATGCAGCAGTAAACTTGCATATTTCTGGACTAATTAACGGTAAACCGGTTGCGGTTTCTCCTACCGAATCTATGCATCATGAGTCGGAATAGACTCATTTTCGTCTTCGTAAACTGGCATCCTTTCTTATTCGGTCCTCTAATGATGGAAGTTCCCCCTCCATTTCATCCCGAATTTGTTTAATCTTGTTCTTCATTGATCGAGATTGCTTGTTAGGGATCTCTAATTTCAACACCGCAGTGACCGATCCCCGCTTTGATCTGGTGCTATTGCTTGGTAAACCTCGGCCAACTATTGAGATTGTTTCTCCAGGGCTAGAAGCTGCAGGGACCTTGATTTTCAATGGTTTGGAGTCGATATGAGGGATTTCTACCGTAGTCCCTAAAGAGAGGTCGGCAAAGCTTAGTGGGAGGGCCATCAATAGGTCATTTCCGTCCCTCTCAAACCATGGGTGAGACTCGACTTCAATTTCGATGTACAAGTCTCCGGGACCTCCATTTAGTGTTGAAGAAGATTCCCCTTGGCCACGCATCCTAAGACGTGTTCCAGAACTAATTCCAGGTTTAACTGAGAATTTCACCTTTATTGGTTGGTATGCTCGGCCTTCGCCCTTGCATTTTCCACATGGATCCGTTACTATCCTTCCAGAACCCCTGCAAGGAGGGCATTCCTTCCGGACTCTCTGCCTGAACGGTCCGATCATAGAAATCTGGTCAATTCTACCCCTTCCATCGCACGACGGGCAACTCCTTGACCCCCCTTCTTTTTTGGAACCGCTCCCATTACAACTAGAGCAGTCCTTTAGTATCTCGATCTCTAGTTCTTCTTCTAGGCCATCCATTGCAGCCTGAAATGGGACTGAGTGTCTAACTAATAGGTCTGAACCCCTGGATCCGCTACTCTGAGTGCCTCCGAAAAATTGACTAAAGATTGAGTCGAATCCCCCTCCGAATAAATCATCAAAACTAATGTCAACGCCTTGGAAACCCCCTGTACCAAATGGGGATCCACCAGGCCTATCGTGCCCAAACATGTCATACTTTCTTCTCTCGTCAGGGTTAGAAAGAATTGCGTATGCCTCTTGAATTTCCTTAAATTTTGACTCGGCATCATGATCGTTGTGGTTCTTGTCCGGATGGTACTTTCTTGCAAGTGAACGGAATGCATTCTTTATTTCAGACTCTGAAGCACCTCTTTGAATCTCAAGAACCTCATAGTAGTCTCGCTTATTTGGCATGGCCTCACCAGTATTGGGCTCTTGTCGGGACCCTATCAACCGTTCCCTGATAGAGAAATTGGTGAACCACACGAAGAACAATAGTTAGACTCTGGTTCATTGTAAGTCGAGCACTGATTACAAAATCGGGCTTTTCTTCTGTTCTGAGTTTGATCGGGAATTACCCATTGAGAGCCGTCATCCAGCTCGGGATATGAATATCCATCCTTTTTCGGTGCCAATTCTATTTTCTTCTTACGCTCTATTCTTCTAGAGGCAGACCTTTCTATCGAATGTGCGAAAAACTCGGCCACCCTAGAAACAACCCCCTTTGACTTAATCTGATTAATGTCACCAGAGGTGGAGTTCTGTTCAACCCCATCAATTTGGATGGAATACGTTGATTGGCCATCTGCTTGTTCAACTTCTCGTGACTCTCTATTTAGTTCCCCAATGTTGCTCTGCATCCTTTTCCTAGCAACATTTCCCTTTCTCCCTCTAAAGTCAGAATAGGCCCTTGCCTCTAGCTTCTGAATGGCCACTTCTCCCTTCTCCCACAGCCCTCTATCTTCGAGTTTATATGTTCTAGATAGGTCATCTATTGCCTTTGATCTCCTATACTCATGGTCATCGATGAATCGATATCTCCACATCATGAAAAGTCCGAGAATCATTGCAACAGAGTGTATGGCTATTTCCGAAAAATTATCGTTTGAAAGGGCGTCATTTAGTTCTGGGGAAAAAATTCTGAAAGAGACAATGAAAATATTGGGTAGCAAAATCAGAGCAACGGACACAGCCTCGGAGCGATGCGCCATGCCTAACCGCCAGTAATTTTTGGTTTGAATTGTTCGTGCATTTGAGAACTCAGTAGAATAGCACTATTAGTTTGGAACTTCAGGATTTAGCATGGACCCAATAGTGACTGTGTCCACGGTAATTAGAAGTCACGAAGATCCGCAAAAAGTTATTCGATCGGTGCGTAAAATTTTTCCAGATTGGGAGCCCGATTCTATTCAGGATGATGAGGGGGGTTTCCCAACAATTAGAGTCCGAGAAAAAATTTCTGGAGCTTCTAATTCATTGGATGAAATGTTGTCGATAATTCGAAAAAATAGAGTTCTCGACACTGCATTGGACGCGATGGCAATGAAATCTGAAGATAAGAGAGCAAATTTTTCCTTATCAAGGCAATCTGCTTCAATTGGAAAGGTTTCATTCGTTCTTGATAACGAACCACTTGGTGGGACGATTCAAGTATCTTTAGTGGGCTCTGACATTGGATTATGGCTGGAACAGCAGACTTGGCACAGTGGGAGGGATTCTATTCCACGGAGCATTGGAGACGAGATGGCAATGGGGGAAGAGGGAAGTCCCGCAGAATGGTTTGACTCCAAAGGTCGTAGAACTATGGGTGAATCTGACTAAGTGTGACTGTACCAATATTATGGATTGGAGCAGAGGCGTTTACATAGCTCCCTAATCACTTCCAATTGCCTATTCTTGGGAACCCAATACTCTTGAGGCAAGTGGGCGAATAGTACATTCGAAGAGTCGGACTCAATTGCAGCTATCAGAGTCCTATAGTATGTTTCATTACAAATGAATCCACCAGCATCCTCGCTCCAACAAACTTCATCGAACTCATGAATTATTTCTTCAATTAAGTGAATTGGTGCAAGAGTTTCTACAAAGTCCTTGGAACCGATTAAGATTTCTCCCTCTCTTATCTGCCTTCCAGAATTATCTGGGATTTTCATCCCATACCTGTTCTTGCCAAATCTCTCGAGTTGTATTTTCTCAGCCTTTTCCGATAAACCAAGGTGTAGAATTGCAGCGAAACTATCGCCACCATACAATCTCTCTGAGACCACTTGTGACCCATGCTCGTCTACGTTCAGCAATGAAGTCTCGATTTCCACCCCCGAAATGCCTTTCGTAGAAAGGGTCTCGAGAATTTGCTCGGAGATGTTTGTCTCATGAATTGAGAACGGAACAAAACCCGTGACCAGCAATCTCCGAGACATGTACATCGCGTTGAATACTCACTGTTCTCATTTTCTATGCAAATTTATACGTCAAATTCTTCCGTACCTGATTGCTGCAACGCATATGACAGATGAGTTCGTGGTCGAACTGGAAGGGGATCATCAAGAGGATTCGAGCCCCTTTGGAGTGATCTCGGTAATATGGGATGAACTGAGTGGAGGGGTTGGCCCGTGGGGGGCCGTAAGGCCACTTTTCGCAGTCGCACTCGCCCTAGTTCCTCTGTTATACTTGGGTCAACACTTCAATAGACAACATAGGAAAGCAGCAGAGTGGTTTTTGATTCAATTCCCCTTAATTCTGTCACTGGTTCTTTGGCCGTTACTATATGTCTGGTCCATTGCTGATGCATGGTGGGTTTCTAGTGGGATTGTGGCCTCATCTGAGGCCAATGGTTCCTAGAACTCGTCTCCAAGCTCGAGTGGACTATACAACCCTCCAGGACTTGTTACTTGAGACAGTTGCACCCTAATTTCAGATTCCCATGACCTCAACTCCTCGAGGGCATGGATAAACTCTAACTGGCTTTGGTTCACAATTGTCCTGATTAATGTGTCCAAGATGTCCATCCTGTCCTGATCAACTCGATCGATTAAGTTCTCAAGTGGAAATGACTCAATGCCAATCATGGTTTTTTCATTGGTGCTTGTGCTATCCAATGGTTTTGGCCCCAATAGTGATGATGGAAGTTCTTCCCCACTAATTTCTGCAGCCTTCTGTAAAGAGTCCAGAACAATTCTGATGAATTTAGAAATTACTAGGGCGACTTCGATTATCGGCATGCTCAGCTGGTTAGTCAGGTGGACCATATTTTCCCTTAGGAAGAGTAATTTCTCATTTGAGGCAGAGTCTGCGGTAGGAATTGTCCGCGAGACGTCGGCCATAGCCGTCTGAGTTGGAGGTAACAAATGAAATGATTGAGTTTAGGTCGTCCTGTCGTCGTACCTAATTGGTGATCCGCTATTGCCCCTAATTCCATCCAACAAATCATCATCAATTTCGAAGAAATCGTTCAACCAGTCCCCGTCGGTGTCCCAGTTTGTTGGGTCTGTGCCATCTGCAATTAGGTCACCGTCAATATCCAGAACCCACCACCCATACGGATATTCCCCCAGTCCAGGATTTGGAAGATGGAACTCATCACCTGCTAATCTGTTGTACTCATCGGTCCAGGCACCATTTACGTGCGTAACATCGTTGCTTGTATTGACGTCCTCGTAATTCACATCATTGTCATCTATGACCAATGCATAGAGGGGGTCTTGGTCATTTATTCTGTTAATTCTGAGGTAGTTCGTAGAAATTGAGTTTGATCCCGAACAAGTACCCAGGAGTGTCTCCCTGAGTTGCCACCACTCTTCGACATTGGCTCCTGAGCAATCAAAAAGTGAAGAAGCGCGAACTACTGAAGGGGAGGATAGCGTTGTGTTAACTACCGCATAGTACTCCTGGAAGTTGTTGTATGGGACGTAAGTGCATTCTGCGTCTGAGCAATCCCATTCTCCATCCCTATCTGCATCCTGAGTAGCATCGTTTGGATCTGTGGGGTCGTGTGTGAACCACACCCATTCCAATGCAGGCCGCGTGATTTCTCCGTCTGAGAAGGATATTGGTTTCCAATTCTGAGGGGTAACCTCTTGCCACTGGACCTCAATCTTCAGGAAAGAAGACCAATTGTCATTCGTTTCGTTCCAACCTCTGAAGTGTTCGTAGAAATCTGGCATCATATCTCCATCGGTATCATTGTCAAGGGGGTTTGTCCCATACTTGAACAGCTCTCTACCATCTGAAAGACTAGTATCTCTAACATAATCAACAACAACACCATCTTGAAGAACGGGAGTCATAACAATTGAGTCTGAGTCTGAGTCTGAGTCTAATGGCGAGGTTCCGTTGTGAAATTCCATGAGATTTGTGAAGTATAGAGAATTAGCTCCACTACCGAACTGCTGATCATCTGGATAAGCGGTGAATGACCTTTCCACCCAGGTTCCCTGAATGGCTGGAGAGTCAGTGAAATCCCTATCTAACCAGCCGTCTGCATCTGGATCATAGTCTGTGTCTAGGGGATTCACAGGGTTAAGGGACCACCGCAGAGAGTTGACTGGCAAGACTTCGCGATAAACAGAGAAGCAATATTCCCACCCATCTGGCATCCCATCTCTGTCAGAATCTTCGTCTGTAGGGTCACTAATTCCAATGAGGGATTTATTGAAATTTTCTGGATCATATTGATTGATTAGCCCTATCTTATCCGATGAATCTAGACTCTTTGTAGCGAACAAGGTGTACAGTTGGCCCCAAGCCGATTGTGCCGACACCCCTGTCTCTTCCATCAATGCCATTGCAGCATCTTCTCCGTACGATACCGTGCCAGATCCGTTTGGCATGTTACCTATCTCCAGCCTCTTTCCATACCATCTAGAGTCGTGCTCTGCCAAGTTGTCAAAAGACTCCGAGTCTGAAATCTCCCCATCGCCGTCGCAATCGAACGAGTCTGCGTCTGAGTCCACGTCTACGTCTGTGTCCGTTAGGGGGTTCATGGACCAACTGTTGTCTTCAAGATTCCATTCAGAGAACCAATATTCGTAGCCGTCACTCATCCCATCTCTATCTGTATCAGAGTCCTTTGGGTCAGTGATTCCAAAAATTGACTCCAACATTGGCTTGGCTGGGGAGCCGGAAATCCATTCTAGATATTGATGCATGCCCAATTCTGCCCTTCCTTCCTTACTGAACAGTATCCTGTAGATCCTGCTTTCGAACGCTAGTTGGTCGATTTCTCTAGACTCGTCCCCAAATGTTGGGGCACCGGGGGGATATGATTCTCCGTTTATTGGAAGATTTGAGGTCAGATTCAACTCTGTCAGATCCCTTATTCCGTCTCCATCTGAGTCGTAGTTTCCATCGTTAGGGACAAGTGGGTTTAGTGTCCAAACCCCGTCAGTACTGTTCCAAGCTGTGAAAATTAACTCAACGCCGTCCAACATCCCGTCTCCATCGGTATCTGGGTTATTTGGATCACCTGAATTTCCCGTCAATAAGGCCTGATCAGAGGAAACGAAATGGCCGAAAGAAAGAGGTGATTCGGCACCTATCCAGGGAGTCTCCAATAGTACGCCAGCGGCGTCGGTTAGGTAGAATTGTGGGGATGAGATAGTGTCGTCCGTTTCGCTAATCTCACTATCTATGGAGTTGTATTCCTCCCAATTCGACATTCCATCTAAATCTGGGTCCCCAAGTCCATCGCCCTCGTTTACGGGATTAAGGGTCCAGTCTTCCTCGAAAAGGCTCCATCTGGCGTTGTAAACCTCCCATCCGTCGGGCATGCCATCGTCATCTGAGTCGGTACTGAGTGGGTCCGATGAGCCTATGTCATCATTCGGCAATCCAGTCCACAAAGATAGGTATTCATCACCAATTCTATCCCCGAATGATTCTTGTGCGAGACCGCTCCAAGAGCTATGGGTCAGAATCGTGGTCAGGTTATCTGGAAGCATTGCACCAGAAATTGTTGAGTTGGACAGAATTATCTCTGATTTAATGTGATATTCCAGCCAATTTACCAGAGACTCCTCAATCTCAAGAATCCCATTTCGATTGATATCAAAACCATCACCATCTGGATTGTTCAAAGCATCAGAACCATTCATTGGATTTATTCCTGAGTTCGAAGATGGCCAATGACAAGAATACCTAGCCTCCCACCCATCGGGCAGCGAGTCGTTATCTGAGTCCTTGGAGTTTGGATTAGTAGCGGTCCAATTTTCAATGTAACTTTTAGTTTCGCCGTGGGATTGAATACCGGTGGTGAGGGATTTGGTCCTTAGGCTCTCCCACTTATACTCGCAAATGTTCGAGAGCCCGTCCCCATCTGCGTCTTCTGTAGCGTCACTGGGGTCATTGGGATCCAGAGTCCATTCATTTCCACCCGTATATATGTCCCCAATCCATCTTCTATGCTTAATTTCCCAGCCATCGGGCATACCATCTCCGTCGGTGTCAGGATTTGTTGGATCAGTTGGCCTGTCGCTGCCTCCACTAGATCCGGTTCCTAGCCAACCCCCAAGGTGGACGTCAATTGCAGAATTTCCGACCTCTGGGTTGCAGAGATATTCTTCGTTGAGGTAGTGGCAATCGAATGAAGATGAATCTAGGAACCACCCCCAGTACTCTTCTCCGTCGGTAAGACCATCCCCGTCAGAATCGGAAACTCTTGGATCTGTACCGTTTAGGCCATCTTCGGAGGAGGAGACGAACCTGTACTCTTCCAAATTACTCCATAAACGGTCGAATCCGTAAGATCCACTGTTATCGATTGATACGCCGTCTGCATCTAAATCCCTGTAACCATCAAAGGGGTCTGTAGGATCGAGCCCATATGCGAACTCCCAGCCATCGGGCATTCCATCTAAATCTGAATCAGAGGAATGGGGGTCCATTGGTGCAATGTTCATGAATCTCCCAGGAGAAATTCCTGCGAAAAGCCACTCAACGCCATCTCTTTCCAACGAAGCCAATGAAGTAACTAGACCTGGGATTTCTGTCTGGTTCAGATAGGTTCCAAGAATCCCATTTGATCCGCCTTCTAAGCACCATGTTCCGTTCATTGATCCCAATATCACCATCCCTTCGAGAGGTAAAACAGCGTGTACATCGTTTGCGCCTGTTAGTAGTCCGTCAATGTTCAGCATTCTTTCACTGTTGAATGCCTCCATAGGTTGAGAAATTAGCAAATCCATGGTGACTTGGTGTAATCCCCCACCCATGCCTATCCATACATCGTCTGAACCCTGTGCGGACTTCTCGACAACGATGGTGTTTACAGTTGCGGTTTTGGAAGAGTCGAGAATGTTCTGAGTGACAAAATCCTCTGCGTTGACCTTATCGAAAATCCACCATGGTTTTGCCGTGTCCTCGGATCCATCTGTTGTATTCCAACCAATTAGGCCGAAGTTAGTGCCTACGAACAATAGAGGGGTTCTTCCGAAGATCTTGACGTGGGCAGCTGATGTTACCGAGGCATTGGACTTGGATAGTAGCGATGAAAGAGACTCAAGATGGATAAAGTTCGTATCGTCAATAATTGCTTCTTCGCTCAATATCGTTTTCCAAGCACTCTGATCCCCCATAAGAAGAATATCTAAATCTATAGATTCTGACTGAAATACCATTATTTCCGAGATACTGCCGATGTCCCTAGTTACCATGGACTCCATCACAGGTAACCCGTTTTCGAGAGGAATAGAGTGAAATCCAATATTTGACCCCAATAGAAGAAAAACCGAGCTTCCGACATTTTGCCTGACCATTGTTTTCATCTCGATTCCCGGGGAGAGCTCGAATGAGGATGTAGTTCCCCTGAATGGATCCAGAACTGTGATTCCATATTTTGTGCCGATCAGCAACCTCTCCCTAACTTGGTCAGAGATAATCGTGTGAACAGAAGAGTCGCCAAGTCTTATTGCCGTTGAGTGATCGAAGCTAATGAGTTCGCTGTGACTAGACATCATTGCCCCCCTGACCCCAGGAATGACATGTCTAGAGTTATCGAAGTCTACCAAGAACTCCTCGAAGTTACTGAATGACTCGCCCCATTGGGAAGTCCCAATGGTAACGTCTTGTGTAGTGAAACCGTCCCTATCGAAATCCCAACCATCAAAATCACTGTCGATGATTGCATCACTTGCATTTAATGGATCAAGGCCATGGTGTGATTCCCAGCCATCTGGGATCCCATCGCCCAAAACTTCCAGGGGGGCGGGTGAAATCTCATCCCAGAAGAAAAAGTCAGAGTCGATGAATCTGGGGTCGCTTCCCATCCAGCCCGATAACCCGGTTGGTCTTTCAAACTGGGTTTGACAGGAGTCGTCTGTAAGTCCGTCAATTGTGCCCCAACACCAAAGTCCATCCCGCTCAGTAATCCAATCATCCGGGGTCCCGAATAGATATTCCTCAGTGTTGGTGAACATTTCGCCGGTATCGATTATTCCGTCGCCGTTGAAGTCGAAGCCATCCCCGCAACCCCAGCTAAAGTCTGCTTCACATCTGTCGAAGTCAACGAAGGCATCACTAGCGTCCAATGGATCGAAATATCTGCATTCCCAGTAGTTATTGGGGTTCATCGGATCGTTTGGGTCCTTCGCGTATAATCCTCCAACTGTACACATATGAACTTCAAATCCATCTGGAATCCCGTCTCCGTCAGTATCGGCAACCCTAGGATCAAGGTATTCCCTCAGACCGGAATTTGTCTCTTCCGGGGCCTTCCCAGTTAGGCTATTTCTATCCTCGAAGCACTTGTCCAAAGTATAGGGCCAACAATACTCCTGTAGTGCTGTTAATCCATCTCTATCTAAATCGGTGATATTGTCGGTTGCATCCGATGGGTCGAGGCCATCTATTGCTTTCTGGAAAGTAGCATATTCAAGGTCCACTGGATTTCCAAATATTACTTCATAAAGGTCGGGAATTAGGTCTCCATCTTGGTCTGTAACGGGGGATTCAGTTCCCTCAGCTAAATTAGGATCAGTGGATGAAACTGGCGACTGGGGGCGAGTTTGGGAAACAAACGCCAGGCTAGAAAGAACCAACAGAGAAACAAGCAAAGCTGTCTGTTTTCGACGCATTCGCACACCGTATTGCAATTTTCTCGTCTTGATGGATTTATCATGCTGATGGAGCGCCGTTCGGACATAGATCTTTGTACCAATGTCCGAGAGTCACGCGTTATAAGAAAATCACTATAATTGGGGTCAAGATTATGGATTGTTTCAAAGGGTGTTTAGATTCGGGTTTTGTCATGAGTCTGGGGATTACGCATCTTGGTTCGGGAAGCAGGGGCAATGCAACTCTAATCACTTCGGATGATTGCAATGTTCTAGTCGATTGCGGATTCAGCCTTAGACAGACAGAGAAGCGGTTGAAAATAGCAGATGTCGAACCAAAATCAGTTGATTCAATAGTAGTGACACATCATCACAAAGATCACTCGGGTTCTGCACTTCAAGCCTCTAAGAAATGGGGAGCTACACTTCACTGTAACCTAGGAACCGCCAAAAGAATGGATTGGAGGCCGATTGAAGAGTGTACTACATTCGGAAATCTTGAGAGGGTAGAGTTCTCATCCAAGATGAGCATGCTAGCAATTCCAGTACCACATGATGATGCGGACAATGTGGCTTTAATTGCGAGCGATGGAGGAGGCAATAGAGCTGCAATTGTGACAGATTTAGGTGAAGCGCCCAAGGATTTAATCACTCATCTTTCAAGTTGCAACCATATTTCCATAGAGGCAAATTATGACCATTCAAGATTGATGGGGGGCCCATATCCTGATTCCTTGAAAAGGAGGATCTCCGGTAGAGGGGGGCATCTCTCAAATGCTCAGACGGGGAGGATTCTTCGTGAGGTCTGCAATCGGGATCTGCAAAGTTTGGTACTCTGCCATCTATCAGAAAAGAACAACGCCCCTCATTTAGCAGAAAGCGAGGTCCTGCATGCAATTGGCGATGCATTCGAAGGTAACGTATCGATTTCTAAGCAATCAGGACCGGAGTTCAGATACTGGACCGGACAGACAGAGCCCAGCAGCATGGCGACTGCATGATTACTTTCCCATTACTGCCCTATGAACCGAATTCTGGACTTCCCTCATTCTTCCAACGGCCCCCAGATCCCTAAATAATGACAAGGATCTCTGAAGGTAGTTCATTCTCTGTGAACGATCGGATTCAACCTCTCCTAGCCTCGCCAGAAGCTCTCCCTGTAGCATCCGGAAGTCATTTGACTCAGCGACTGCGAGCCCGTTAAGGTAATGCTCAGCGGCTTCGTCCCTCCTGCCAGCATCGATAAGGACCTGGCCCAAGAGCATCTCCACCTCTACTGCACTTTGGGGGTCATTTAAGTCGGACAGGGTTTCGAGAGCACCCGAATAGTGAAGAAGAGCAAGATCATTGTCGGAGACCTTAGCGTAATATCTCCCCAGAACAGCCCGTGATCTGGCATGTAAGAAATCCTGATCGGAGTCCTTGGTGTTCTCATAAGAAAATAGTGCATGCTCCCTAGCCCTGTCAAACTCTCCCATTTCGATGAATGCAGAGGCAAGTCTGATCCTTTCTTCATTTAGCTCTGGGACTTGTTCTTTTTCTAGAAGATCCTCCACATTTCCATAAACTTCGAGGGCTCGGCGCAAGTCTTTCCTCCTGCGGAAAATACTCCCCATGTTGTTGTAACTTCTAGCCGCACCAACGGCATCCCTGATGTCAATCTGAATTTTCAGAGCATTTCTATGTAGTTCTAGAGCATCCTCCATAGCACCACGCTTGACGGCGATATCCGCTCTAGCAGTCAAGAGGCGTGCAAGCTCACTACTTGGCTCTCTTCCTCCGAGGTGCTTGGTTGCAGAGTCGTACTCTTGCTCCGCCTCATCCCACCTTCCCTGTATGGTCAGGATATCCCCCCTTAGTTCCCTAATCAGACCCCAGCTTCTAGAGTCAAAATCAGCGCTTTCTAGTGAGTTGAGAATGGAAAGAAGTTCTGTGTGGCCCGAACTGATCAGGCCATGGCCCTCCGTTAGCAATACCTCGGCAAGGCCCTCTTCGTCACCAGTGTTCTTCAGGTGGTGGATGAATTCAATCCTATCTGCTGCGCTACCCTTCCTACCCCTATACCAATTTACAGCAGCGGAATGGAGATCAATCTTCATGCCATCATCCATTGAGCGCATTAAGAATTCGCGGACCAAATCGTGGACGTCGAAATTGTCTGCGTCAGATTGACGCGCCAGGCCCTTCTCGACCAATTCGTCAAGAAGGTCGATTCCTCCTTCCACCTGTTGAATGGCTTGGATAGGAACTGGCTCACGGAATACCGCGATTGCACCAAGAAGTCTTTTCTCGGATCCGGAGAGTCTACTGAAAATCTCCTTTTCAACGAATGCTTCTAGGGTTGCGTGGAAGGTCTCTGCTACGTTCCCCCTGTTGATAAGTTCCAGAATTAATGGATGGCCTCTGGAAAGCGAGTAAATATGAGAAAACTGATCTGTGTCCATTTTAGGCATTGCAGTTAGAATTTGTCTACTCGACGCTTCGTCTAGGCCCTGCAGAGGCATCACCAGTGTCACGATATTTCCAGATTGGTCTGATTCTGGGACAACCATCCTGAATGATCTTGAGAACATCACAAGTCCTACTTGCTTTAGATTGTGAATCCTGAGAGTTAGTTCCTTTAGAATTGAGTATAGGGTTTCGTCGCCCACCTTGTGTAAGTCGTCAATAACTATCAGAGAAGGGGATTCGGAGAGTCCGGCCTCAATCAGATTTACTGCCATGCTAGTCTGAGGAACTGCTGTTGAAGCTAGGTAGTCGGACAAGTCGTTGTGCCCGATTGAGGAAAGCCATTCCGCACATGCCTCCAGGAACGCCCTGGACCCCTCCCAATCCTGGCACCTATGGTAGATAAGGTTCCTTCTGTGAGTGAACCGGTCTAGAATTTTGGTCGATAGAGAAGTCTTCCCAATTCCAGCTATCCCTGGAACAAGGATGGAGGCAGACTTGGCATCAAGTAGATTGGCCATAATATCTAATTCCTCTTCTCTACCATAGAAGCGACGTGACCTGGGGAGGTCGTTCAAGTAAGACACTAGTTGCTTTTCAATGTGTTTTGATAGGTCTCTCTCAATCAACTCAGAAGTGAGTCCGGACAGGTCAATTGTTCCCGAATCTTCCATGTACCGCAGCATGTCGACGTGCCTTAGGGGGAGTTCTACTTCCTCTAATGCCTCAGAGAGGGTCATGGTCTCGGAACGCCCATCTGGATGAATAATCCTCACGGTACTCTCTGAGACTCGTGTCCAAATTTCATCTGCTACCTTTGCCCCTTCCTCTGTTAAGAAATATGCCTTTCTCTTCCTAGAAACACCAGTGACGTGTACCTGTCTTTCGATTAGTTGGCCTGCCTCCTTCATTCCTGAAATTGCCCTAGGAACGTTGGACCTTGCAATGGATACGGCATTTGCTATCCCCATCTGCGACAATGCAAAGGGGACCTCAACCTTGTCGCTATGATCGATATAATCGCTTAGATGAAGAAATATCCTCTCCTGAACACCCGGACGCGATGCCGCCATGGTAGCCATGTCACTCAACCCTCAGGCCCACTCAATAATGTTAGTAGCATCTGGCAGCAAATCATTCTTGGAAATCGGGATCCGGTACCCATTCCTCCGTGGAAGAGTCCCAAAGCCACCCCGGATGGTCATCATACTTCTCAAGACTAGTTTCTTTCTCAATATTATCCCCGTACCCTTCTGGGATCTCCACAGGAGTCTTCCGTAAGTCCTCATCCTCGATTTCGATTCCTACGAAACCGCTGAAGTAGGCTAGAGCGGTAAGAGCGAGGACTGCTGAGAATGCTAAAACAATGATCATCGACCAGTTAGTGGAAGAATCCACTGGTTCTCCCTTGCTAATTGATTCGACGGTGGTTGTCTGGCCGCCATATGTGAATTGGGGAGTTGAAGAGTCTCCCTTAATCCTTGATCCTGGAATACCCAACTCCCATGTTCCGTCTTCTAATACAAGGGTAGTAGCGACTGGGACGCCTCCGATTGATACCGTGACCTGCTTTCCAGGCAGTCCTACGCCGGAGTAGATGGCATATTCTTCTTCATCAAACCAATTCTTTTCGGGTTCCTGGATGTAGAACTCAAGAGGAACTACGCGAAATGTCACAGGGTCAGAGTTTGCCCTAGAGTCCCATGCATCTGTGGCAATGAAAATTACATTGTTAAGTGTCCATGACTCGATATTATCGTCGAAGAACTGCATGTCAGCTGGATCGTATCGTGCTACCCCATCAGTTCCTACACCGACAACCAGGGCATGGCGGTCGTCAGTGTTAATCGATGTGTCATTGTAAACAGAGATAAACTGGATGTCATTATCCAAATCAGAGAAGAAATCCTTTAGATCTATCTCAACAGTTGTACACTTGTCTACGGAATTTGACTCTGTGTCGCAATATAGTATAATTTCGTTTTCCCAGCCTGTTGAGTCGAATGTCGGTTGGTTATTTCCTGCGTTGGGTGGATTGTCTGCGGTAATTGTTACCTCCACCCAGCCACTGAAGTCTATCCCATCGTAGGATCTGAACCTTAGCAGATACTCAGCATCATGGCGTAACTCAGTAGTGTCCCATTTCATTTCCCATTCGCCGTCTTGGGTGAACTCACCAATGCTCTGCTCGAATACTGTCACGTAGTCGTTTGAGACATCCTTGACTTCTAGATCGACCCTAGTAACGATCCCGTCGAAATCCCTCGCAACACCTTGCAATATGGTTTCAGTAGACGTAGAAATTCTGGTTCCGGAGTATGGTTGGTTGACGCTGATTGTGGGTTGACTGTTCCGGTTGTCTATGGTCAAAGTGAGTATGACGGGTTGGCACTCATCCGTGAATCCGTTGCAAAAGTCTGAGTCGGATGCCCAGATTGTGAACGTGTATGTCGATAGGTCTCTGGGCCTAGATCCGAAGTCCCACGTCCATTCCCAAGTTCCGTCCTCGTTCGACTCAACTGGAGTGGTAACCTGGTAGTTCGGGCCCTCAATCAACATATACACCAAACCGATGTCTTTGTTGCATTCAGATGGGCAACCATATGGGTCCTGAGCATATCCTTCGAAAACCACTTCGCCGCTGTCGTGAGAAGAGAATGAGCTGGGTGAATTGACGAAAATACTTGGAGGCTGGGTGTTGAGTTTTATTGTCCTCGACACCACTGGACTGAAGTCTATCCCATCGTAGGATCTGAACTCAAAGGTATAGTCCCCTTCCCCTGCCAAACCGGTTAGATCTATTTCATAATACCATGTTCGGAAAGGTCGGTTGTGCCTAGTTACCTCTCCCTCGGAAGCACCGCTAGTGTCGATAGCAAGCTCTGCGTCCTCCCAAGAGCTTGTGAACGGGTTCTTCACTTGCACGGAGTGAACGTACCCTCCTTGGTCCCACTGAGCCAACTCGTCTGTGGCATAGCTGTTTGCCAACTGACCGTCATGGGCACTACCGGTGATGTTTACAACACGCCGGAAGGAGTGACCATTATCTTGAGTAACCATCACCTTCGGTGCTACGTTCTCCAAGTGTGCAGTTTCCTGCAAAGAGGCCTCTTCTAGGGTGAATTCGCCATTATAGTACCCATAACCGAACCTATAGGCAGTGTACCTGTAGAGGGACATCTCCCTGGTCCCAGCCGAGTAGTCGCAGCTTGGATCATTGGTGTCAATGACCAAATCTCCGTCATTGTCTATCCCATCAGAGCATGAGTCTTCGTACTCATCATCAGCGAATCCATCAGGATTGTCTCCGCCTCCGAGACCTCTGAAGTCAAGATGGAAGTTTGATGGTAGAGCAATCCAAGGAGTGAAGCCATCAGTTCCAGTGTTTACTCGGTACAGGTCGTTCCCCATAGCGTCCTCTACCAGTACCATAGCATCGCTTACCTTTTCACCGTTTATCAGAGCTTGAAATCTAACCAGCTCCGCCCTACTGACCTGGACGGCGAAGTGGGTGGGCTGAGTAGCAATCTTGACCTTTGAAAGATCAAGGTTAGTTAGGTCTGCGAAAGTGAACACTGTGGAGTTGTTATCCATGCTAACACCAAGAGGGAAGTTTCTGGGAGTCATGTTTTGACAATTGTTGCAGTCCTTAACCGGAGTGGGGATAATCGCCCCTTGGAAACCGTTCTCAGGCCATGCCTCTTGGTCTGGCCAATAAAGACGAACGGGATATTCTCCCGACGGTGGAGAGGGTATGTACTCAGATTGGGCCGTTACTGAGCTCTTGGTGATGTTGTAAGTTGTCTCGACTTGGTGCCAGTCATTATCTGAGAAGTACCCCAGAGAGCCAAATTGCTGGGAATCTGAGTAACCGCTGTCATAATTCTTGATTACTGCTCCGGTCTTCGGGACGTCAAAGGAGTTTCTCTGTATATCGAGAAGAGACCCGATGGCCCTTATACCATCTGAACTTCCGCTAGCTGTAATGACATTGTCATACATTGTTACCCCCGTGACGTAGGCATGAACAACTGGACACGGGAATTGCCCGCCCCAGTGAGTATTGCTGTTGCAAGTCCCAGTTCCGTCATATGAAATGGAGTTGTTTGCTAGTAATACCCTCGATGCAGATCTCATCCCTCCACCAGAGTAATACCCTGCACTCACGGGAGTTAGGGTTGTCTCGAAAATTGAGTTGTTCTCTGCAACAACATCGAATGAGCCCACGAGCCAAAGTCCGAAGTAGCCGCCTACAGGCCCGATCGCGTTTTCGTGAATTTGTGCCTCGCTGTTGTAAATAACGATGCCTGACCCCCCACCAGCGCCTTCAATGTCGTTGTTCATCAGAGTAACTAATGCTCCTGCCGCTGCGTAAATACCATGACCCTCTACGGTTGTGATTTCGTTGTTGGAGACATCGAAACCGAAAGATGTCGAGCCTACGGCCTTCTTTCCGTTGAAGTCCAAGCCGTTGCAGTTGACGTTCATCACAGTGTTTGTTACACTCCCTGCTGACGTCCAGAGGCCTATTCCGAAGTCTCCAGATAAGATCTCGGCGTTATCAATCTCTATGAAAGAGTCCTCGGCCCAAATCGTGGCCCTTCCACCATCACGATTACCGCATCCATTATCTGTCCCAGTTAATGTGATGTCGGATAGCAAGAATGGGCTAACTGAAGAGCCAGATGAGTAGATTTGTAGTGCTGCTCCAACTATGCTTCTACTCTCATCCACCCCAACGGCGAATTGGCCTCCATTGAATGTCGGCTGGGCTAGATTAGTTGTTAGCACGCTTGAAGTGTTTACCTGGCTGAAAGATAACTCGGTGAGAGTGGGGCTAGCCCCGTCAAGAACGAGTGCCGCGTAGCGGAACTCCCCTACTGCTGAGATGTAATGCGGAACTCCCCACGCACCCTCGAACGAAACGTACCTCAACTCAGTCTGGGACAGATCGATGGAGCTCCTCATTAGAATGCCCTCATTGCAGGAAGGATCATCGATCCAAATCTCCTGATTGCCATAGCTCATCCCATAGCATTCCCCTGTTGCACTTCCGTTCTCAGGGTCCTGCCATGTTAGAGTGATTTGCATCGCAGGGCCCCCGTTGGAGGAGGCGCCACAAGATGAGGCCCCGGCACAAAGGCTCCCGCGAACATCAAGGTGAGTCCCGTTCTGGAAGACAATAGTTGCTCCGGGATTGATGATCAGCTTAGCCCCGGGTGCAACAGTTACGTCGCCCGAGAGGGTGTGGACTCCGGCCCAGGTTTCTGTTCCGGTAATGGTGCCCTGGGTGGTTTCGTTTGAAGCAATGGCCGTGCCGGCGGGCAAAGCAAGCGAGAGTAAAATACTGAGCAAAAATAATGCCGTCAATGAAAGGGACCTTGGTCTTCCGTCCCGCGCCATATGCCTTGGACTCCATCCAGCCAATTTAACCATAGGGACGACGAGTATCATCCTTAAGCATAGATTTCGATAGGAAAACTACTCAATCCCTAATTCGAGAGACACTTGGTTGGACCACTCTAAGGCATCTAGAAGGCCGTAACCGGACTTTGAGTCGTGGGTGGAGGCTTGGTTGGATGCTGGTCTTGCAGAATTTGCCAGGGCCACCTTGACTAAATTCATTTCCTGCTGGTCAATTATTCCATCTTCACCGGAAATCGACTCACCGTGGATGGAGAGAATCAAAGCAAGTGCCCCTGCGACGATCACTGTTGAGTCGCTAGTTCCCGTGGAGTAAGCGTATGGGGGCTCTCTGTCGTTAGAGATACAAGACCAAAGTAATACACCGGGAGCTAAAATCTCTGGCTTCTGATTGGGGAAAGAGCGGTCTTCTCCCGTTTCTGGATCTATGGGGGATCCTTTCGCGCTGTCCCCCCATGGATTACCACCTTTGTCATGGGCACCTACAGCGATAACACCTGGAAGACTAGCCGGTGTAGAAACATCAGTATTGTTGGATTGAGGATCGCTGTTACCTGCAGCTGCTACGACAAAAATTCCATCATCTAGGGCCTCTTGAACTGCTTCTACGGTCTCTGACGTGGAAGTAACTCCCGACCCAGGTTGGCTTCCTAGGCTCAAGGAGATAACATCGGAACTCTGTGAGATCCTGCACCATCTGATAGCCTGCGAAACCATCCTCTCGTTTCCCGACTTTCCGTCCGGCCCAAGAGCTATAGCGACAGAGAGGGAGACTCCGGGAGCTGCTCCCCTGTAAGTCCCATTAGCTACAAGCAGTCCAGCCATCAGAGTACCGTGGCTATCGTATCCGATGTCTCTAATCTCATCGTTCTCTTCTAGGTAGAAATCTCGGAACCCATGTAGTTTCAACATGGAGAAGTCGGGGTGGGAGATATCTATGCCAGTGTCGACTATACATACGCGAATACCTTCACCAAGAGTTCCGGTCGATTGTAGGCCCCTTATGCCGCTATCCTCGTATGCCCATTCAGAATCTGGTAGTACTTCACCGAGTAGCGGCGCTATAGAGGGGTATAACATGATGAACGACAATATAATCGCCGAGAATCCTACAGCACCCCATGGCCAGAGGAACCTGACAATCGGACCCATTGGCCACCTGAGTTCCCTGGCTTCCTTGTCGCTGATACCATAGGCTTCCCCCGGATATCCGGGTGCATCGCTGTCGACGGCAGTCAAGAGGCTAGGATCTTCGGGTTCTGGCATTAGTTCCAAGTGCTGGATTCCCCTCATGGCCGATCCCCTAAATAGCGCTGTTAGTGTTAGTATTAGAACGGGGCGCTAATTCTTCTTCCAGGCCTTCTAGTGAAGTATAGTAAAGCAACTAATAGTAGGATGATGAAAACATATGCCATGTACTTGAGATTGTCATTATCCACTGAAGCCGCCCACAATTGTGCCTCGTAGACACACGAAGCCTGGCCTTCGGAGAGAGAGTTGCATGCCTCGATTTCTTCTAATGGCTCGCCTTCTATTTCGAACATGATGTAATACTTCTTTGACTCTTCGAACTGGGTGTAATCCATGTTGATGAAGAAGGCTGATTCGCTCATTGCGAAAACCGAGCCGGAGGAGCTGGAATTGACTCCAACCTTAGTCAGGCATTTGATATCCTCGCAGAGTGTGGCAAGAAGGGTTACGGTTTCTGCGTCAACATTTCCGGAGTTTGAGATGTTAACCGAATAAGTCTCGATTCCTCCATAGCTGGCGAAAGAGCCTCCAAGGAGTCGTACTGATTCCCCTACAATCGATAGAGAAGGGGCGTCCAAAACTATAGTAGCTTGGAATGGATATGAGTTGTTTGATGAGTCAGTAACCGAGAAGTGAATGGTTTCTGTGTAGTCACTGAGTAGTTCTTGCTCCGAAACAGGGACTAGGGTGAATGTAGACAGACCATCCGTGAAAGGTGAAACTGGCTGGGTCATTGGACCTGAGACTTCCCAATAATCGGAGTTCTCGAATTGGAAGTAGAATGTCTCGTCGGCGTTTCCTAGATTCTTGAACGGGACCTGAAGTGGCACAATACTATCACTTGGAGAGAAATATACAATCTCTTGGAATTCCTCGGAAAGCTCTATTCCAGATGTTTTCGGTATGCCCACGGTCAACTCCGTCTGCGTCGAATATCCTTGGATCGTTGAAAATTTAACTAGGACCATATGACCTTCGGGGAAGTGGTGGGCAACGCTACTGTTTGCTGGTGTAACCCTGACATTGATAGTCGAGGTTTCTACATTCTCTAGGCCCATGTCGAAAGAAATTGACTCCTGCCAGTCGCCGGTTGAGTTCTCGAATTCGACCTTCCAGAAGATTCCATCCATTCCAGGTACTGTACCCGTAACCACGTATGTGTCGAAGGAGTTGTGCCCTTCATAATCAATACTCAATGTGAATTGAGCAACCTCATATTGGCAGTCTTCCAAGCAATCTGAGTCCGCCAGTACTACGTCTATTCTAGGTTGTGAGGAGGTTGAAACGGCTATGTCTTGCTTTGAAACCCTCTCTATGCTGAGTGTCTTCACTGGAGTGTCTTGGCCAGCTCTGATAGTGACTCCTTGCCCGCCAGAGTAAGTAACGTTCCTGCCATCCTCATCGAGATCAAACTCACTTGAAATTTGTACAGTTCCAGTAACAACGAGCAACGATAGAGTGCCGTCCTGGTTCAATTGCTCAGACCAGGACATGCTGCCGAATTCGACTACTAGATCGTAGTCTTCTATCTCGGAAAGTTGGTGCTCCGCTCCGTTGAAGTCTATCCACTTGGTGTCTAAATTCAAAACCCCACCTATCGTTAGTTCGGATTCTATCGATGCGCCTTCGACACCTACCTCCAAGGGGGAAATCGAAATCAGATTTTGGCAATCTGAAGATTGGGCGTCTGTATATGCATATACAACCCAACTACCTGGTTGAACGGATGAAACCCATCCTCCGGTCCAAATAGAGGAGTTACTAGTCTTGATGACAGTGACTCGGTCACGGGAAATTCCATGCGTCGGTATTAGGACAACCTCCCAATCACCGTTTGAGATGCAAGCCTGGTCCGGGTAGGAAACATGTCCCGAGACTTCAACCTCGCCTGCAGTGATTTCGATATCTTCAACCACAGATTCGTTACCCAATTCTACTGACAGAGTAACATTTCCGAATCCTTCCCTAACTACGAATAGGTCCCAAGAACTCTGTGCAGGGAGGAATGTTGACCATTCCCCGGTGGAACCAGTCACCAATTCATGAGTAGGGGGTGCAAATCCGGGATTTTCTGAAGAGAGGTTGACCGTCGCGTTACCTAGGCCTTCGAAGAAACCGGGAGAGTCGTCGTCGTCTAAGTCCCAGAAGACCCGACCACTTAGTTGAACCAGCCTCTGCACCGATAGAGTAACTTGGTGGTCCACTCCAACAGTTACCCCTGAGTCGACTAGCGAGGTGTTCTCGAGTAACATCCTGATGCCGTCTGGGTTGGTCTCATTCATCTCAACGTTCCACTGTCCAGGAGTAAATCTGACCTCCAGAGGCAGCCCTAATCCAAAGTATTGCGTAGAGAAGGAACCTAGTCCCTCTTGGGATGTGAAAGTGAGTTCCATCATCTCCAGATCGGGACCTCCCCCTGTACTGGAATTCAACTCGATGGTGACGGTTGCTAGTTGTGAAGTATAGAAATCGTATGTGCTATCAGCTGTGGACTTGGAAACAGAGATTGCCCTTCTCAAGCCTTCGTGAACTCCTGAATTGCTCTCAAATTCATCGATGATGACCACCCATTCACCTTCGCTGATGTAATCCACAATCCGCCCATTCTCATCGGTAATGAAAGTCTGAATCCATCCGCTATTAGTGTCTAGCATTGTGACTTGGTGGTTCACCAAAAGATCCGCACTCTCGTTCCTGAATGTTATGTTTACCAGCCAAAGAGGCTCGAAACCGACGGATCTATTGATTTCAGATGGGTCTAGCCCGACGTCGAAAATCTTGTTTATGTCGTATAGAGTATCGAAGAGTTCTCCGGCGGAGGAGTTTGCTCTGTCGACTACAATCCTGTACTTTCCTGGCTCCAGAGAGACCTGTGCCCTTCCATCAGAAACCCATTCTTGGCCGTCTAGACTGACTGAGTAGCCCGACCCGTTAGAAGTAAGAGGCTTGATCTGGAATGGGTATGATACGGGTGTTCCGTTGGATACGTTGTTTTCTCCATCGTGGTCTATGAAAAAGTCGATATTCACGGTACTGTTTTCCTCTGGAATGATAAATAGCTCTATGTCCACCGAGGAGTTGATCTCACGGATTACAGAGCTTGATCCCATTTCACCTGCATCTAGTGTGAAGGACCAGTTCCCGAGGGGCAGTAGCATCTCGAACCTACCAAGTTCGTCGACCTCGACCCGCCAGACGGAGTCAGTATTTCCGTCCATGTTGTTTGCATGAGCATAAACAGGACGCCATCCCGAGAAGCCCTGGTTGTACGTGTTTCCTTCTCTGTTGAGGCTAGCACTTCCGAAGATTACCATGGCATTCCTAAGTTCGATGCTGATGTCGTCCATTCCCTCTGTGACTTGGAACCTTGTCCCATTAGACATGAATCCACCTGCTCCAACCATCCTCTCAACTGTGGCGTCCACGAAGGCCCCAAGAGGGAGGATTACACTGAAGTTCCCATTTGAGTCGGTTGTTGAAGCAAGAGAGAATCCACCCCATTGGAATGTAATGTCCTGGAACGCCACAGGGCCTCTGGAAGTTTGCAATTCGGGAGAGTCCTTGTTGGAACTATCTATCACACTTCCATTAACAACTTGGCTAACAAGGAACTCGAATGAGGAGTTGATATCCTCGGTGCCTACACTGATTCGTTGCCATAGTTGCTTTTCTTCGTTAAGGGTGTGGTTCAAGACCCAAATTCCTGGTGAGAGTTCGGCAAAATATGATCCAGAAGTGTTGTCGAAGGATACGCTCACAGGTTCTATAGATTGGTTCTCGGATCGGAATTTCAATTCTAGATTCTCGACGCTTTCATCTCCATCTGTGAGGGTGAATGTGATGTCAGAGGTCTGTGGTACTACAGACGGGAATGCTGCAAGTATGTCTTGGTCTGATTCGAAGATGTAGGTCTCCGAAATCTCTGGGAATCCATCATCGTCCACGTCCACCTGGACTAGATATGAACCGGGGATTATGGGTCCAATCTCGAATGATCCATCTTCCTCAGGAAGAACGGAGCATGGGGGAGAGACAACAGTGCTACATTCGTGCAGAAATTCTTCTGAAGAACTGTTGATTGGGAGAATAATGAGCTCACTTGAAAGTGGGTCTCCTGAGTGAAGGGAGACAGCTCCCTTGACGGCTCCACCGGAAATTGATACAGGAATCTGAGAGTTCGATGGATTTAGAGGGATCTGGAAATATTCACTCAGTTCTACAACAATGCCACCTCCAAAGTCTACAGATACAGAGTATTCCCCAGGTAGGGCGTCAACAATATGGAAAGAACCCGGACTGACCATGGGGCCACTGAAAACCCCATCTCCAGAGAATGTTCCTGATCCGTTTATAGTGCCGTAGGAATCAAGGTTTTGGGATGAGTCTGTTACGAATGTTCCGGATCCGATGAAGGTAGCTTGGAATAGGCTTCTTGTGTATTCGCTGACACCTTCAGAGGTAAATCTCCCAGATGCGTTTAACGTGCCGTTGACTAGGTAGATTCCATCATCAAAGGAACATGCTTGAGAGCCGTTCGGTACCTCGTTATCCATACATTCTGGGACAGTGTCGGAGATTTCCCCCTCTAGCGTCCCGCGACCTGTGAATTGTCCGTCACCGGCAATACTGTGGTTGTCGTATATTGTCTGGGTGTGGGTACCTGTGAATTCGCTTACTGAGGCAGCCCCCTCGGAAACTACTGTACCATTGCCATAGAATGTAACCTCTCCGAGACCAGTGAATCTCAGAGATTCGCCCTCTAAGCTCCCATTAGAGGTTGAAGTCACATAGGGCTGTATCGTGATCTCATCTGAGGTCGGCGTGAGTATCATGTCTGCTGAGAGAACTGGTTCACCATCGAAGTCAAGTTGGCCTGACCATGAAAGTACCCCTGATGCAGCGGAAGGTGAAACGGTGATTGAAGCATCAATTATCGATTGTCCGTTACTGTGACCATCTGTGCGAGAAATGTTAACTATCGTATGGGTGAGCCAAGTGGACCCGTAGACGTTTCCTAGAATCCCAGTCACTGGATTTACATTCCTGTTCTGCGGATCCTCTGTGAAGAGCTCACTCATCGCATAGCCCATTCCCGTCATAATCGAGGTTCTCGCTTCTTCCAAGTCGGTTTCTCCTGAGAATGCAGAAACTCTAATCTTGCCAGACGGGACGGTGAAGGAGAATTTCCCATTCTCATCTGCTTGGGTGCTTCCTATAGGGATCCAGAATGTCCTAGAGTCGCGGTCAATTACATTTCCTTCCAAATCCACATCCTCTTCCCCACTGAAGGCATCCCTCTCTATCAGCAGCCTAGCGTTGGGTACGGGTCCGATCCCATCAAGAGTTACAGTGCCCTCAACTGTTGCACCGCTGTAGTATTTCAGAATCTTTACGAACCTGTTGGAGTCGTACACAGTACCGCAATACTGATCCAGCTTCGCCCCTGTCTCGTTAGTTTCACAATGGGCACCATCAGTGGGATCGTACCAATTAGAAATCACGAAATGGTTCATCATGGCGCCGGGTAGTGACATAGCACCCTCCAGGTAGCTTCCGGGGGATCCTGAAAGAGCACTTGGAGCAATCCACGCTGAAGGGGAGTCTGCATCGCCAGCAATTCCCCCTGGAGAGTCGAGGCCAAGAGAGGATGTCCCGTAACCTACGTAGGCTCTAGCAACCATGGTTTCGAAGAACTCGGCGGAATGCTGGTATTCGATATCGTTGATTGCAATCATTTCATCTGCGGTTGATGCTCCTGATGCCTGGGATCTAATATCCTCCAGATAGCTTGCCTGATATTCATCGGAGGTCATCATTCCCTGGTTTGTCTCGTATGTTGTGGTAATGTATGTGTCAAGGTCCAGTCCAGACAAATGAGTAGGTGCGTGGAAGATTCCAGTTGTTTGGCCTCTGTGGTAGCTCTGATAATCCGCGTTATACTTGCCACCCAGAGGATAAAGCCTGTTGTCAACAGCGAAATATCGAATCTCGTGGTTCCTAGTTGTAATGCCACCCTCGTAATCTGTCACTTCGTATGTGTCAATAGAGGAAATTCCATCATAAATATCCACAAGTTCGTTAAGTTCGAATGCAGTAATCAAGAAAGCTCGCATCATCCCGAACTTTGCATTGGCCCTGTGTAGCCCGGTCGAGATGTCGTAGTAGTCCTCGAAAAGGTCTTTTGTGTATCTATATCCACCCATGTCATAGTGACTGGGATCTTCCATAATTTCGTATGATGAGGATGATCCTCTTGCCTCGTCGAAAAGTGACTTTGCAGCAGATTCGTTCGTGCTTGGTTCTCCGTAATTCTCACCATCCTTCAAAACTAGCCAGACCTCGTCAGTTTGAGGTATTCCGTTATTGTCCAGCAAGTGACCATGGAGTAGTTCGGTTGAGCCATATACCGCCTGTAGTGCCATTGTCCTGTCCATAACAAACTGTCTACAACTATCGCAATTACTATTCGAGATGATTGCAGAGAATTCTTCAATCTGTTCTTCCGTCATTGAGGACTCCAGAACAACTCTGAAATCTTCGCTCATCTCTCCACCATTCAAGTTTCTATCACCTAAAGCAAGCGTGGCAATGAACAAAGATAGTGTGTCCTCCTGACCTGCCGATAATAGCATAGCTCCGCTATTTGGTATGCCTGATTGGAAGTTATCAGCAACGGTCGGATGTTGCCCCGAAGTAAGTGCTTGGAAACCATAATCCCACCAAGAGACAAATGCCGGTCTTTGGCTGAACGGAGTAGAATTATCCTGCTTCGACAGCCAGTCGTAGGCTTCATTCCATCCTTGTGTGTTGAAGCTAGGGCCGAATGTCCCCATGTACCAATGCCCAGTTTCAAACGGTTCGTACGGATTGCTGTTCATCACAGAAAACAGGTTGAAGAAGTCCTGCCTAAGGATGTCTGGAGCGATGTCATATATACTCTGGTCAACTTCATAGGCGGACTGCTCGCCCCTCGGGATTCCAGAGTCTATTCCGTAAGTGGCATGCTGAGAGCTGATGAGGAGAAGAACCAGAATCATTGCTGGAACTCCAGGTCTTGACTTGGTAGCAGGCCAGAGAGATCTGAATCTTGTTCTCGGAGTTCCAATTCCTGAGTTCCTCCATACCTTGGAAAACGCTGAGAAGTTTGAGCTCCCCCATAGCATCGAGATGCCTATCCCGCCAGCTACTGCCATGGGTGGGGTCGCGTTGATTATGAAACGGCCAGCGGTCCATGCCATGTAGGTTGCGATAATGGTCCAAAGGCCTAGTAGAGTGAGACCGGACTTGCTCTTCCTGCTTCCCCTCCAAAGAAGAACGAAGGAGCACCCTATTGCTATCAAGGCTACAATAGGTCCGTACGAAGCGAATAGAACACCTCTGTCGGGAGCCTGTGCCTCTCCGATGGTACCGAAGATCTTGTTCTTAGAGAAATAGAAACCTCCGGTGAAAAGAATATCCCAGCCAGCGTAGATTTCTGTAACCTGAAGTAAAAACAGTAGGGCCAGAATGGTACCAAAAAGTGCCGAACCCCCCATTACAACCAGTAGCCAGGGCTTATCTCTGAAGGAGCTAGATACCCATCCCACTGCGAATGTGAAGCCGATAATGTAGAACATTGGTTGCATTCCACTTGGCGCAAATAGAAGGTTCATTCCGGGCCAAGCATAGAATGGGATGGGGATGATGATTGAAGAAATCATCATCTGAAGAGCCGCGGAAGTGAATTGTAAGCTGTCCTTTCTACGGAAAATGTTGACTGCCACTTGGAATGAGTATGCTAGGAATAGTATTCCAGGCCCATATACGAATCCCTTCCAACCCAGAGCCATCACTGCGAAGGCTATTCCGGACATGGTTGCGTTTGCCATTAATGCAGGATTTCGCTGCCATGTGTCCCTCATTCCAGCCAGTATGTACAAGGGATTTGTACTGGTCTTCTCAAAGACCTCCTTGTGCTCTAGATTTTCAAGGGCCCTCATCCAGAAATAGAACGCAATTGCAAGGAACAACATCGCGAAGGAGTCGTGATCCGACATTGCGAATGTTGACCGGCTCATGTGTCCGGGCATCAGTGCTATCAGCCAAGCCGCGAAAATTCCCGAACGCTTGCTGTGAGCCCTTGTCGCGATTCCTGCGATTGGGAGTACGATCAGTGCACCGTATATTGCTGGGAGGGCGGACATTGACCACCATACTGCTTGGTCCGGTGAGATCTCTAGTAGCCAAGAAAGCGCGAGAGCGCCTAGTGCCAGAGACCACGAGAAAAGGGGTGGCCTCGGGTTAATGCCCCCTGAGGGGTAAGCCCTATCATGATCGAAAATTAAGTGGCTTCTTTCGGCGATTACGTAGTCCACGACCCGTTTCATATACCATGGGTCAGACCCGCCAGTCATGTCCCAAAGACCAGTTCCAGAGGCATTCATTGCTGGAATGACATTCCATGCCGTCCTGACAACGAGTGCGACAACGAATGCAAGAGACACCATCATGATGTAGGAGTTCTCGTCCCACCAAGTCCGGAATCCGCTTCTATCCCTTCTAGGGGCAATGTCACCGAAGGCCCCTCTTGATGCGAAGAAGATTGCGAAGAAGTTCAGCCAGAAACCAAGGAAAAACCAGGTAAATGATCCAATGAAGCCTGTCTCAGAGAATAGAGAGGGAAGCTCATTTCCAATCTCGTGGAGGTGCCCAATAGTGTATAAAATCCAGTTTATTGCCAGCATAGAGCTTAGCACATGCCACCCCTCTGCCCTGAAAAACGAAAATGTAAGTACTACGAAAGCCGAGAAAAGTGCCCATACCACTCCGAGATGGCTTCCTTGAGCGAATTCGGCGAGGTCGCTAATCTGCCCCACCCAAATCACAGGTATTAGGAATCCTATGAATATCAATGAGGGATATGCCAAGACTTCCTTGTTTTCAGTAAATAGTGGAATCCTGGAAAACAGCGACCCAGTGCTCCTCTCTTCCAGAGTCCCCCGAAGCAAAATCATTACCACAAAACCCAAAGAAATCGAAGCAAGCCAGAATGAGAAGAATGCACTCCCTAATGAGGCCCTTTGAACGTCCAATAGGGCTGAGGATGCGGATTGGGCAATTCCTAGGTGAGCCCCATAGAACCCGGCGAGTCGAATCCCCAGTATTGTGGAGAGGAAAACTGAGGATGCTTCAAATTTCCCAGATTCATGCAGAATCGCAGTTCCCAAACCTATGATCACAAATGTTGCAACGAACATGTTGTCGAAATTTGATGGATCGGACCAGTTCGCGACTAGTGAAATAACCAGAAGAGTAATGGAAAGGGAGATAACTCTCATTGTTCCAGAATTGATAGGGATTATTGATGTTGACCTGCCTGCGCAGGCTGGCAACATCGCAGAAAAAGTAATCAGAATGGATGCGGAAATGTACTCGCTGTCAACTTCTCTTCCTTCTAGTTGAGAAGCAGCAATCAGCAGCCCCAGCAGGGAAAGTGAGATTGCGATAGGCACTCCCATTCTGGATACAAATTGGCTATCCCCAGATGCTTCAATCTCAGTTTCCATCCCATCCACCGAACCTAGTTACCTTCAACCTAGCAGCGCGGCGACCCAAACGCTTGTTTTAACCGTTCGTAGAACGGTTGCAATATAGGGCATCGAGATTAGGTGGCAGAATCATGACCGAAGAGCACGGATTCCTATGTCTTTCCTATAGTGTGAGCCTTCTAAATCAATTCCCTCAATTAACTGGTACGAGGCATGCAAAGCCTCACCTAGGCTGGGTGCTATTCCGGTAGCAGAGAGAACTCTCCCTCCTGAGGAAACAAGATTGTGTTTGTTTTCTATTCTCACTCCGGACAGATGTGAGAAGGCTATCACCTGGCCTTCATCGATTCTTGCATCCCACCCTTTGATCGGCCTTCCTGAATATACCTCTCCTGGGTAACCCTCTGCAGCTAAGACGACGGTTGCTGCGTGCATCTCACTAAACTCTACTGCAGCATCCGCAATCCTCCCTTGTGCGGTTGCCATTAGGGCGGAGCCGAAATCAGACTTGAATAGCGGAATTGTGACTTGTGCTTCTGGATCTCCCAGTCTGACATTGAACTCAACGACCCTAGGAGAGCCTTCTGCGTCAATCATTAGTCCAACGTACAGACACCCCCGATATGGAATCGGAAAATTCCTGAGGTAATGATGCATCGGCTCAACTATTTCTTCTCTTGTTCTAGCCAATACTGAAGGAGTTGCGACAGGGGCTGGTGCGTATGCCCCCATCCCCCCAGTATTGGGCCCCGAGTCACCATCTCCGACCCTCTTGTGATCCTGACTGGCAGGGAGCATTACGTATCCAGATTCGTCCATAATTACCAACACAGATGCTTCCTCCCCCGATAGGTGCTCCTCCAGTAGGACGAAACCGTCAGATTCCAACCCATCGAGTAATGCGAGATGGGCTTCCTCCCTAGAAGAGGTAACGATAACACCCTTTCCTCCGGCCAATATGTCCCTTTTAATGACCCAAGGAGGGGTAAAAAAATCTAGTGATTCCTCAATTGACATAGCATCCCTTACCACTTCGAAATTTCCTGTTGGAACTGCAAGCGACTCCATAACCCTCTTTGCATGAAGTTTTGAGCCCTCCAGCATTGCACCTTCGGAATGTGGACCGAAACAGGGTATTTCTTCCTCCCAAAGTCTGTCAGCAAGACCGTCTACGAGTGGTGCTTCGGGACCTACTACTACTAAAGAGACGTCCAATCTTTGGGCAAGTCCAACTATTCCATCAATATCTGATGAAGATACGTCATGATTGGTGGCGATAAAGGAGGTTCCAGCATTCCCCGGAGTACAATGTATTCCTGAGACAGACAGACTCTTTGACAGACCAATGGCAATTGCATGCTCCCTGCCACCACTTCCTACGACTAGGACATCCAGGGGATTCATGGTTCGCGCTGGCTATGTATATGATAATGGATTCCACTCAGAATGCTGACTAGTAAGGAACGGACTTGAGGCCCAATCTGTATCCTAGAATATTGAACGACCTATGTAAAATGGGAGTGATAATGATTAGTATAGCCATGCCCATCAGAAGCTCTGAGCTTCCAACAATTGACGGATCAAGAAATAACTGCCCGAACACGAAAGTACATACTGCGAATGGAAGAGTATCGAGTAAAGGGGCCTCGGAGCTAGTACTGCCCTCCCTCTTGTGACCAGTTCGCCGCTTAACGAACGATCCCACGGAATCACCTAGCATGCATCCAAAGCCTAGTACACACCCCAAAACAAATGCTGCAGCAATTCCGCCACCCATATAGAACCAAGCATCCGAGATATCCATTGCTCCAGTGCCATAAGACTCCAGAGGGTCTAGTAATGGTGCGGAACCCAAATTGTTTCCCTTTGCAATCGAATGGGTAAACACCCCTAATAGGCCTCCGCCAATAGTCCCCCCGACAAGACCGTTCCATGTCTTTCCATCTCCAAGAATCCTGTTCCCGTCCCCCATTACTCTGCCCCCGTCTATTGTGTAAACGGGAATTCCAGTCAAGTCTGGAATCCATTTTCCACCTAGCATTGCAGCAGTATTGGACAAATATCCCGGCAAGTACAACCAAAGAACAAGGAATGTGGCCATAAGTGGATCCTCCCAAGGTAGATTCTCCGATGACATCAATCGAGGCAGTGAAATCAGGAGGATGAACCTTCGCACATTTCAATGAGTGGATAATTAGCGAAAAATTCAGACTTGCCGGGGTGAGATTCATGTTCCTTCTAATGTGCCGGGGGACGATGGGTGCTAGGATTACCGCCATAGTTTGCCTGACTCTTGTAGCATCCGTAGTTTCCTTGGCGGGAAATTCAATGGCCGAAGGCGAAGACATTATTGTAGAGTCTAATCTTACATGGATGAACGATATGGATCTCTCTCAGAATGTCCGAGTTGTCAACGGAGGTTCACTGACACTAACAGGAATTGAAATTTCCATCTCCGATGGAATAGAGATTTTTGTAGATGCTGAATCTTCGATTACAGTACAAAGCGCCATATTGAAATCAAATAATACAGATGATGAAAATCCGGGGGATGGCGAGGGTTATACAATTGTTGTGGATGGGAAAATGGAAGCGAGAAATTCAACTATTAATGGAGCAGGGATTTCTACATCCGGTTCACTCTATATCAATGACACAGCATTGGAGAAATCGGGGCCAGTGATTCTAGAAGCGGACGAGTCATCGATTTATCTGGGTGGCAAGAGCAGTTTCTCGAATAGCAGCGATGGGCACGACATCAAGTCTAGGGCATTTTCCACGATCAACTGGGGGGAGGAAGTAACAGGGTCGGGAGGGGACACGAACAAGTGGGAGAGGAGGCTTGCTGGGCAAAACATCGTGTTTGATGCAGTATTCGTGACCTATGAGATTACTGGGATGTATCAAAAAGAAGTCTATACCAACTATAGCAATCAAGATGGCGTTTCATTTATCGATGGTGGGAAGGAGAGAGTGGTTGAGATTGCTTGGTCGGATGACAATACATTGGAGATTAATCCAATCTGGACTGAGAAAGCTATTGTTACCGTCACAGAATATAGAACAGCATGGAATCCAGTAGAGTCAGGAATAGGGAACTATGGCGGTGGGCAGTTCGAATTGTTATGGGATACCACAGTTCTTGCTGATTCTGGCACCCCCGAGATTGGATGGGAGTCTATTACCCCTCTAGACGAAGAAGGAGTGAGAATTAGTGAGGCCTCGATTGGAGAGTCAGTAAACATCGAAGCAGTGATTGCAAACTCGGGAACTGCCGCTGCTTCCTTGGCGATAGGGTGTGAGTTGTCCGGTACTGGAGAATCTGCACAGATATCGCCGTCTTTCCCGAATACCGTGGTTGCACCCGGGGGACAGGCCACGATTTCTTTCAGCTGGCGATCTTCTAATATTGGCGAAGAAGCCCTATCATGCAGAATTCTAACTCCCACCCAACTGGTCGATGAGATGGCATTCGGGGGAGGAATGATGACCAGCGGAACACTTGCATGGCAAGAGGGATCTAGCGATAACGATGCAGAATCTACCCTCATTCCCGCGGTTGTTGCACTTCTTTTCGGTGCTGCTATTGGAGGGTATTTGCTATTCTCGATATATCAAGAGCAAGAGTTTGAAGATTAGTCAGAGAATTCCCTGTGCCATTGTTGACTCTGCGACCTTTAGGAAGCCAGCGATGTTGGCACCTGCTACGTAATTCCCAGGCATACCATATCTCTCTGCGGTTTCGAATGCGTTCTTGTGGATATTTACCATAATGCCTTCGAGCTTCTGGTCTACTTCCTCCCTAGACCAGCTCATTCTGAGACTGTTCTGACTCATCTCTAGTCCGGAGGTAGCGACTCCTCCAGCGTTGCTAGCCTTTCCAGGTGCGAAGAGGACACCATTCTCCTGGAATACCTCGACTGCCTCAGGGGTGCAAGGCATGTTTGCACCTTCTGCAACGGCCATTACACCGCCTTCAACCAGCATCTGGGCCTCCTCACCATTGATCTCGTTCTGAGTGGCGCATGGCAATGCGACATCAACCTTAGAGCTCCAGAGTTTGTTCAAGTTTGGCTCTGGCTTTGACTCTGTAAACTGGACGTTTTCGAAGTTCTCCGCGTACTCCAATATCCTTCCCCTCCTGTTGTTTTTGAGATCCATAATCCAATCCAGTTTTTCTCGATCTATTCCAGAGGAGTCGAAGATGTATCCGCCACTGTCAGACATTGTGACTGGCTTTCCCCCGAGGTCCAGAACTTTCTCACAGGCATACTGAGCAACATTTCCTGAACCACTAATGGCCACTGAAGCCCCGTCGAATGACTTACCCTTGGTGGCGAGCATCTCTCTTGCAAAGTATACTAGGCCGTATCCTGTTGCCTCTGGCCTGATTAGCGAGCCCCCGTATGAGAGGCCTTTCCCAGTTAGAACCCCAGTAAACTCGTTGGCCATTTTTCGATACATGCCGAAAAGGTAGCCAATCTCCCTACCCCCTACACCAATATCTCCTGCAGGGACGTCAAGATCTGCACCGATGTGCCTCCAAAGCTCTCCCATGAATGACTGGCAGAATCTTTTGACTTCGGCGTCTGACTTCCCCTTGGGGTCGAAATCCGATCCACCCTTCCCACCACCCATGGGTAGACCTGTGAGGCTGTTCTTGAACACCTGCTCGAAGCCTAGGAACTTCAGTATAGACAGGTTAACACTGGGATGAAATCGGAGGCCGCCCTTGTATGGGCCAATAGCGCTGTTGAATTGAACTCTGAACCCCCTATTCACGTGCAGGTTTCCGTCATCGTCATACCAAGGAACCCTGAATTGGATGACTCTTTCCGCCTCAACCATCCCATGTATTACGTCCATGTAATCCGGGTTGTCTTCAATTACAGGGCCTAAGCTGTCGAGGACTTCCTCTACAGCCTGATGGAACTCTGGCTGTTCCGGATCTCTTGCTTTCACTCTCTCGTAAACTATTTTCATCGCATTGTCCATTTGGTCACCAACGGTCCCGGATATCCCTAACTTCGGGCGGTGGCTCCTGAGAATGCTACCCTTTTCAATGTTGCAAGTGGGGGAACTGCCCGAATATCGTTAGGAAAAAAGTCTATTCTCTACAATTCTAGAAACATTAGACTCGTGGCCAGGGAGTGTCATGACGTAGACTACGTCTTGGCTAACCTGTCTCTTTCTAAGTGCCTCCGCCATCGGAGTCATCTCCTTCAACCATCTTGTTTTCCCGTCATTTCCTATGACCTTGACGTCTACCTGTGCCATCCTCGGTTCAGAAAGAAGTAGTTTGACGCTTGGAACGTCGATTGCTACATAACCGGGATCTAATCCAGACCTGTAAGCCATTTCGTCCTCCAATTCCCTCCTAGAATTAGGGTCACTCGCAATAGAGGCCAGTCTTTCGATCTGATCATTAGTCAAATCTTCTTTTCTCCTACTCAAACAGACCTTGAGCAACCTCCTGTACTTTAGTCTTGTAATCATGTCTTTTGCAAAGTCTCCTGCACTTTCCAGCGAGCCCCATATCTCAGCATCTACCATTCTTTGAAGATCGAGAGAGTCTGGCAAATTGTTTCCAGCCCGTTCTACTGCTCTGGATAGCATGACCTCTGTAATTCTTGTTACTTTGTGGAAGTAAACCGCACTGTACATCAGGCCTCTAGCCATTAGCATCCCCTCAAGGGCGGGCATCCCTCCCTGCTCAACAGCTACATCCCCCCCCTCACTACTTAGGCACTCAACCAGCCTCCGATGATCTACAATACCGTGCTTTACTCCAGTGAAGTGAGAATCCCTCAGGAGGTAGTCTAGCTGGTCGCAATCTACTGGACCATGAATCAGTTTAGCCATAGTCTGGTCCTCGCCTGTGAAGTCTCCACTTCCTTCAGTCCAACTAAGCAATGACCTCTCAGTTCCTGAGGCATCAGGGCCTCTGATCAACGATGCTACGTGTTTTGGATCTAATTCGTAGTCTTCTAGAATTTCAGGAATTGATCTCCTTCTTCCGAATGAGGAGCTTTCGCCATGGCCTAGAACATCGTATTCACCCAATATTATCCCCTGAGTAACCGACATGTGGTCCATTCCACCTCTTTCCTCTAGAATATGCTCAAGAGTGTGGGAGTATGGCCCATGACCGACATCATGAAGCATTGCTGCTACTTGTAAAGTGGACTTTTCATGTTCATCAAGTGAAAGGGAATCGGCCATTCTACCAGCCAAATGTGATGCCCCCAATGAGTGCTCGAATCTAGTATGGTGCGCTCCTGGAAAAACTAGGTGAGCCAGGCCAAGCTGTTTGATATGGCTGAGCTTGTTTATCTCAGGGGAAGCAAGCAAATCCTCCGTGGCCCCGCCCAGTTTGAACTGGCCATGGATTGCGTCGTTGATGATTTTCACAATTTCACCTATTGCGCCCAGATACCCATCTGACTTGAACCGCTCGTTGGTTAGAAAATATGTCCCTGCTGTATCGTATATGTATTTCATTTGAAATTCAAATGCAATACAATTATATGCCAACCACTTCTCTCGCAGACTCAGGAGGAGCATGAAGTGCCCGGCAACAGTCCAATGGTCTCGCTTAGAATTCCCGAAGATCACCTTCTGGAGCTAGACAGATTGGTCGGTTTTGACGGGATGAGGAATAGGTCCGATGTAATTAGAGAAGCGATTCGAAGAATGCTATCTTCACCAATACCTGGAAAGGGAGACAGGATTGAGGTTGACCTTGGGCCTGATTTGACAATAAGGCTGAGAGACTACTGCAAGGTTGTGGGAGAATCAGCAGATGTAGTGCTTAGGCAATCTGCCAGAGAAATGATCCGCAAAGAGATGATCGAGGGTGCCACAGTTGTGGACCTACTAAGAAAGCGTATGGAAGAGTTGCGCTTTAGGCATGATGAGGATTCAAACGCTTGAGGTGAGAGAGATTGAGCGATGTTGGGATGCACACACACAAACCGGGGGGGCGGCAAAGCCGCTCCCCCAACCACAATTCGACTAAGGCCAAGAGTTACGGAAACGGCCTTAGAAAAATTCGAAACAGGGCTAAAGCATTGAGCAATGCGGTGGGTTATGACTCACGTGAGGCCCCAAGAATGCCTAGGAAAGCGGAATAGGTTTAGTTTCTCCATACACACACCGTCCCGCACCCGTTGCGGGACAACCTTCCGTTCTCCTGAAATGCAATGCCGTAGACCGGGCAGACAATCACATGGACGGGAGCGTCGAAGAGTGGAACAGGTTCGAGAGGTTAACCCCTTTCCGCGTTAGGGAAGTTCTCCTAATTGCTAGTCAGTTCGACCGATATTTACTGGAAGAGTCAGGTCACCTAGCAGAGATTCTTCAAGAAGAGTATACTGTGCTAAATCTTTCACAAGCACCCAGGATTATCCACAGCCCGGATGCCAAAGATGCGATAGAGCTTGTATCGAGCAGGAAATTCGATCTCGTCATCACGATGTCCAAGGTAGGAAAGATGGACGTCTACGAACTGGCTAGAAAATTGAAGAAAATCGAAGACGGAATGCCGGTAGTAATGCTAAGTCAGAACACCAGGGAGCTGGCGACACTGAGAACGGGAGACGGAATAGACCGGATTTTCGTCTGGAGCGGTGATAGCAGAATTTTGCTGTCAATATGTAAACTGATTGAGGATGAGAAGAATGTTGAGAATGACGTCAGAGAGGGGGACGTACAGGTGATTCTCCTGGTTGAGGACAGCAGGAGGTTCTACTCGGCATACCTTCCACTTCTGTATACCCAGTTGGTAAACCAGACTAGTAGATTGACTGGTGAAGGTGGAAACCTACATGAGAACCTACTGAGGCTAAGAGCCAGAGCGAAGATTCTGCTCGCTACAGACATGGATGAAGCAAAGGGAATCATAGACAGATACTCCAGGAACATAATTGGGGTCTTCACAGATGGCCGTTTTCCCAATCAAGGAGGGGAGAGAGAAACAGCAGGATTGGAGCTCGTAAAATATGCAGAGAGCGGACACAGGTACCTTCCAATACTTCTCCAATCAAAGAACATAGAATTGAAAGAAGATGCGGAAGCTATTGGTGTTCCATTCCTTCACAAGGAAGATCCGATGCTGTACCAGAGAATTGAGGAGTTCATGCAAGAAGAAATGAGCTTCGGAGATTTCATATTTAAGACTCCAGAAGGGATTGAGATTGGCAGGGCATCAAACCTAGAGGGTTTGGCAGAAATGGTTAGCGAAGTCCCATTGGAGTCCCTAGAATTCCATGCAAGTAGGAATGAATTCTCACACTGGCTCAGAGGTAGGACCGAATTCTCTCTGGCATCTTCATTAAGACCAATGACATTGGAAGATTTCGATCACTCAGATGAGGTCAGAAACCATATCTCAGAGACAATAAAGTCACACATCCAGAGTGTAAGAAAAAGGACCATCAGGGATCATGACTCTAAATCAGAAAACGGGGGTTTCCAGAGAATCGGTAGAGGCAGCCTAGGGGGGAAAGGCAGGGGTCTGGCCTTCTTCTATACTAGGATGGATCAGCTAGAGCTTGGCGTGACATACCCCGAAATCGAATTCGTAGTGCCGAACTCAGTAGTAATTGCAACTGGTGTTTTCGGGGACTTCATCGGTAGAAATAATCTATCCAGATTTGCTTACGGCGACTACAGTGATGAAGAGATAAATGAGTCGTTCCTTGCTGGAGACTTCGGTGAAGAGGTCGAGGAAATCAGGGAGATGTTGGACAAAACCTCCTGGCCTGTGGCTGTTCGCTCTTCGAGCCTACTCGAAGACTCTAGTCACCAACCCTTCGCTGGAGTCTACGCGACATACATGCTGGCCAACGATCACTCAGATTTGGATGTTAGATTGAGGCGCCTACTACAGGCAATAAAACTAGTTTACGCTTCAATATTCCATAAGAATGCCAAGGACTACATCACCGCAACGGCAAGCAATATCGAGGACGAGAGGATGGCTGTTGTGGTCCAGGAAGTGATAGGAAGGAAGACTTCTGGCAGGTTCTATCCGGATATTTCGGGTGCAGCGAGGAGTCGGAACCACTACCCAGTAGACCCTCTAAAGATGGAGGATGGGCTTGCTGCAGTCTGTATTGGCCTAGGCAGACAGGTCTCTACGGGGGGGAAATGCTTGAGATTCAGCCCGGGACAACCAAAGAGAATCCATCAGTTCTACAGCACCAATTCAATCATAGAAACGTCCCAAAGTAGATTTTTCGCGATTCCTATGTGTGAAGAATACGGTGACGTCTATCCATCTGAGGAAGAAAACCTGGTTCACTTGGGCCTTAATGATGCCGAGGAAGATGGCAGGCTCTCTTTGGTGGGTTCTACATACTTAGCCTCTGACGACAGAATTGTGGATTCGATAAAGACCAGTGGTGGATCAAGGCTGGTAACCTTCGCTCCAGTTCTAAAACGCGAGAAATTTCCACTTGCCCCAATCTTGGACCATGTTCTAAAGACTTGTGAGGAGTTCCTTGCAAGCCCTGTGGAAATGGAGTTTGCGATCAACGTTGACCGGGATAGTGGGGATAGGAAGTTCGCCATCCTACAGGTTAGGCAACTGATGGACGAGTCCGTGGACATAGACATCGACTTAGACAAGATTGATCGAAGTAAGGCTGTCTGTGTAAGCAGCAAGTCACTTGGCAATGGGGTGATCGAAGGAGTCAATGATGTCGTATATGTTCACCCCGATCGTATGGATAGGATGAGGACTGTAGAGTTGGTTCCGTTGATAGAGGAGATTGACGCGAGGCTTAGAAAGGAAGGAAGGCCATACTTGCTGATTGGCCCTGGGAGATGGGGGTCATCGGACCCCTCCCTGGGAATTCCTGTTCAATGGAACCAAATCATGGGGGCTAAGACGATTGTCGAAGCCCCAATGTCCGACATTCACGTAGACCCCTCCCAAGGGACTCACTTCTTCCAGAACATTGTGACCTTCAACATAGGTTATCTAACCATAATTAAAGGTGACCTGGTAGACTGGAGATGGTTGGACTCTCATGACCCCAAAGTCGACAAGAAGGGGATGAGGCATATTTCCTTGGACGGCCCTCTCAAGGTTGTTCTGGACAGCCGGGACTCGGAGGCAATCGTAGTTAGATGAGGCCAATCTTCTTGGTCGTTCTATTTTCACGTAGTACCCCATGTCGCACGAAGGGGAGGTCAACGCGGATCTTTTCTTCGCACATGATTCCCCCAGAGAATCACAAAGAGAGATGATATCGGATGGAATTGAGGCATTGAAGTGCGGTGGTTTCCTTCTTGCAGCGGCCCCTACCGGGATTGGGAAGACGGCTGCTGCACTAGCATCATCTATAGCAGTAGCAAAATTGTATTCAACTAGTCCCGAGACACCAAAGATTCTATTCCTGACGGGCAGACAATCCCAGCACAGAATTGTCGTTGACACAATTCGGGAAATAAACAAGAGACTTCCCCCGGGATTCTCCAAGTTAAAATTGGTTGATATTATTGGTCGGAAGAGCATGTGCAAGAATGTTGATGCAGTTGGGAAATGCCAATGTGAGGAAGGAGTCACAGAATCCGAGAGAAGGTTCCTTAGATCCGACTTGGGGGCATATATTCATTCAGAACCTATGCATGTTGACCAAGTACTGAAAAGAGTGGAGAAGCAAGATGTTTGTGCATGGGCAACTGCAAGAGAAGCAGCGAGATTAACAGATGTGATTGTCTGCGACTACAATCATGTTTTCGTAGAGGGAGTTAGGGATGCGTCTCTACCGGCTATGGGAGTAGATTTGGGTAATTCGATAATTATCGTTGACGAGGCTCACAACCTCCCAGATAGAATCAGGGGGGGTCTAGAAAGGAGGATTACGGACCAAGTCTTTAGAAGGGCTCTAGATGATATTGAAGAATACAAAGGTCACATGCAAAAAAGAGAGGATGACCTAGATATCCCCGAGTCGAATAAGCTTAGAGAAGCAAAATCCCTAGAGAAGCAAATCGGTGCTCTTCGAGAAGATTCGGGGATAAAAAATTGGTTTGAGGAAAAGAAGTCTGAAAACGAGCGAAGCAAAGGTGACGATGTAAGAGTAACAACTCAAGAGTTCATTGATGTCGTGTCAAATGCAATTGAAGGGGTTCTAGATGAAGATGCCAATGATGGAATTTCCAGAATCAAGATGATGATCACACGTTTATTGGCCGTGATAATCGAAGAAGAGGAAGATTCTGATGATGAAGAGCAAAATGACTGCACTAGACTGGCAGAGATTCTGGAGATATGCATTAGATATCGAAACAGTCCGGCATTGGCTCTAGTTTTTGATGAAAAAATGAGTGAGCCGAGAGTGACGAGTCATCTACTGGACCCGAGCGTAGTGGGCGAGTCAATCTTTGAACAGAGTCTTGGATCGATTCTGATGTCAGGAACTCTCTTCCCGCCTGAGATGTTCTCTAATGTTCTAGGGGTTCCAAGCGTTCGAGCCAAATGTAAGGAGTACTCATCGGGTTTCCCTCTGAGCAATAGACCAGTGCTGATTGCAAGTGATGTTACCACCAAGTATACAGAACGAGAGAAAAGTATGGAGTCGATATTTGCCCATATCAAATCTGTGATAGACAATACAAAGGGGAATGTGGCAATCTTTGCTCCAAGTTATTCGATGCTCGACAGGATTCATGACCACTTCGATGATAGTTGGATTCCGAAAACTATCCTAAAGGAGGAGCAAGGAATGAATAAAAGGGGAGTCCAGGGTTTAGTGGAGAGGCTCCATGAGCAAAAGGACATGGGGGGGGCAGCACTCTTCGGTGTCCTAAGTGGGAAGTTATCCGAGGGGGTTGACTACTCAGACAATGTCCTCAATGCCCTGGTCTGCGTCGGACTCCCAATGCCACCTCCTAGCGCAAGGCAGGATGCTTTGTTTGAGTACTATACGAAAAAATTCAACAGGAGCAGAGCATGGAAGTATGCTAGTCTACAACCTGCAGTAAACAGCGTTTTGCAAGCCCTTGGTAGGCCAATAAGGAAGAAGGAAGATAGGGCGATTATAATTCTCCTCGAGAAGAGGATGCTAGGGCGAAGAGAAAGCGATTGCATGCCGAAGATGCATAAGATGCAGACCTCAAACCCTTCAAGAACGGGGGAGCGAGTGAAGGCATTCTTCGAGATTTCGTGAGCAATGGGTTCATGCGAGTCGGGGAGTTGGGGTGTTCCCATGGAGTGGACCAGGGTTAACGTTCAATCGGACGACGATTCCGTTGAAGGTACCCTTGATTTTGAAGATCTGAAAATAGGGCTTGACACTAATGCTGAGTCAATGCACGAGTCATTTCTCAAGGGCTTGCCCCACCTTTCAGAAGTCCAAGAAAGACACAGTGGCGTGGTGTCAGATATAGAGTCGCGGGCACTAAGTACAACAGTCTCGTCATTGGGCGACTTCCTCTCAGAATTCGGAGGAGAATGGAGCGAGTCAGAAATCAGGATTCCATTACAAGTGGAAATGAGGGCAGACGTTGTAGTGGATGCCAAGGAATATCATGGGAGTCAAGTGGTTCGAATTATTTCTCCAGAGAGGTTTGGGGGCATGTTCAGGTCCTTCCATCTGCCTGAGGGCAGGAATATCCTGGGGGCGTCCTGGGAAGGGGAGATTCTCTCCATCAAGATAGGTTAATCACTCGTCTGACTCGAGTTGCAAGGGGCCTCTAGTAGGCATTTCCTGAATTGCTTCTATCTCCTGAATTACTGAAGAGAGGGCCAGCTGTGCGTTGTCCCTGTGTGAGTCCCCAAGGACGTGACTAGAGTATCGGGCCTCTTCGAATATTCTGTCTAAGGAAATCAGAGAAGCCTCGCTGATAGGGAGTGCTTGCCTGATTGCGGATTCGAACTCTCTGACCGTTTCGAAATTGCGGCGCAAGAAGCTCCTTCTCATCAACACCGAACAAAGATTCTGGTAGCACAGGAAAATCGCCTTCCTGTACTCATCTCCGGAGGCCAGCATCTCGGCGGTCTGACTGAATACGCTGGCAAGTTCCTTAATAGCGGATTTCCTCCTTGTATTCACCAGCATGGCGCCGATGGACAAAGCCGCAGCAGCAGCCAGTAGAGCTCCAATTGCAACCGTAGCGGATCCGAAGAGAGATCCCGAATCTTGCTCCTCGTAATCTATCTGTACCCCTCCAGTTGGCAACACGGCTAGGCTTCCAGGGTCGATGTATTCAGAGTCGGACCCAATCATCACGCTGAGCCTGCCCCATGAAGACAGGTCTGATAGTGGGGGCATGGGTGCTAGAGACTTGAACTCGTAATCGAACACCCCCTCTGAGCTCGTTAGCTTGGACATTGAGAAGTGTGAGGTGCTTCCATTCAGAAGAATCGCCGTCATGGACAAGCCCTCCATGGGCTCCCCTGTGTCCTTTGCAGTTACGTTTACAGTCCCCCTAATCACCCTCTGTCCTATTGATAGTTCTAGATCCGATAGGACGAATTCAACCTCGACCAGAATCATGACATCTACGTCCTTCGATGCCCCGTTGAGGAATCTGTCCTGATCGGATTCCACCGCTATTGTAATCGTGTTTTCTCCCGGGTGCATGTATTCTTGGGCCTTTGCCCTGATTTGGAAGTTCATCGTGTTCGGGTTGTCCCATGGCCCCAAAGTAGTTGGAAGAGCTGAGTCACCCCACCACAGCGTCATAGTCAGATTTCCAAATATTGCAGAGTCGCCCCCGACTTCCCGTATCAGACCCTGAAGCATTATCGAACTCGAAGGTGAGGGATCTCCTCTTACGATCGTGTTGGTTATTGGCTGAATCTCGATTACTATGTCAGAAAGGGCAAAGACCGTGAGCACAGAGTCTGTTGGCAAGTAGAGGAACTCGCCGCCATATTGGAAGGTGACATTGTGGGACCCGCGACTGAGGGAGTACTGGACTCGTTGGGAATAAGAAAACAGTCCCCCGGCCTCAGTGATTACAGTTTCCACAATTGAGCCATCTAACAGCACCAAGACCTCCCTGCCGTCCAAGCCCTGTTCGAATCCGGTGTCCGATTCGAACAAGCGTCCGGTGAAGTTCCACTCCCCCCCTCTGGTGGCGTACACTTCCTCGACTTGTAAAGAAATAGACGTGTGGTATGATACGGTGAATGATGATTCAGTGCTACCCTGTCTGTAGAAACCCTGGGCTGGAGAGACTGCAGAAACTGAGTGATTACCGATTTCCATGGACTCGGGCAAGGTCCAGTTTAATGACCAAGTTCCATTGTCTACAGAGCTGGCCATTCCCACAAGCAGCCCGTCCACGAAAACCTCGATTGTATGGCTGCCTAGCCAGCCATCCTCTAGATTGTCCTTTACCCTGCCCGAGATCGTAAGAGTATCGCCAACTGCTACTGGGTGGGGTTCTTCAATTGTAACGAAAACCGGGGAAAATACGGTAAATACTACTGAGGAGTTTGAAGGAAGAACGAATTGCTCTCCTTCGTATGACACCTCAATAAGTAGAGGGCCTAGGTGCATGTCTGGAGAGATCGGTACAAAGGCAGTGAAGGAGCCGTTACCAGCTACTGACAAGGATGTTAGTTCCTCTCCGTTAATTGTCAGCACTAGCTCCCTGTTGGGTAGGGCTCTACCGACCCCATCTGTTAGCATACCCTCGATGAGGGCAACCTCTGATCTGTCTATCTCACCTGGAGGGGTGGAAATCACTATTTGTGAAGTCTGGGTGACATTGAATCCCACGGAATCAGATGAGCCAATGTAGTACTCTGGGTTGATTGAGTCCCCTTGGCCCATTGGGTCGACCCATGAGAAACCCCCTAGGAACTCGACTCTAGCAGTGTGCAAACCGAATTCCATGTCCGCGGGAATCTGGAATGTTATCGACCACTGGCCAGTGGTTGCGTTGGAGACAGTCGTGTATGAAGGACCAACATCTATACCGTCAATATACAGGTGGATAAGCCCCCCGAGTGGGTTCCCGTCATCCTTCAGTGGCTGTCCTCTCTCGTCCATTAGCGAGCCAATGAGTGTTACTGAATCCCCGGCAATTGACGGAGAGGACGCCTCCTTCAATGTCAAGACGGTGGGGGCCAAAACGATTACGCGAGTCCATGTCTCGTCACCAAGGAGTCCAATTGATCCATTTATCCCAGAGAATGTGGCGTTGACCACCATTGGACCGGGATCCCGGTCATCCCTAACTACGATGGAGGCAGATGCGAGCCCATCAGAATCCGTGATGCCCCCCCATACAGTGACGTTGTCAATCTTGACGATTAGGGTAGCGGATTGGAGAGGGGTTCCTGAGTTGTCAATTATTGAGAGATTTATGTCAAAAGATTCCCCTCTTAACGTTCTGCTGTCCGAGTCTAAATCGTCGGGGCTCTCGATTGTTAAGAATGAGTATCCTCTGCTGTCGAATGTAGAAAATCCTGAGGCAGAGGTGAAGTAAGTTACCTGAGGGGTGAAGTCTACTTCGATAGAATGAGGGCCTCTGGGGAAAGAAAGTTCCAGTCTGATTTGGGCTATCCAGGTCCCATCAGATTGGAATGAGACTTGAGGGACGGTGAATGTGTCTGTTTCGCCATCTATCGTAAATGTCAGAGTTGGGTTAAGTGCGTTTCCTGTTCTGTCCGTAAGCCCGCTTCCGTTGCTAGATGTGAGTGAGCCTGAGACATTGAAGAACTCGCCCGGGAGGGGGTTAGCAGTAATTTGGTCAATGGCCATGCTAGTGGATGATCGTACTGTGATGGTGTTGAGGACCTGTACTGCTGGGTTCAGGTCTTCTGACCCGTTGAATACGAATGTGATATTAACCAAGCCAAGTGGGTGGTTATGGGGAATATCGAACTCGAAAGCGACGCTGCCGTCGGCAGCGGTTACATCGGGATCTAACCAGGTTTGGTGGAATCTGGCATGGATAGTCAGCCCCGACAATGGTGCTTCATTATTACTGAACTCAACTAGTCGGGTCGTAATTGTGGCTGTTTCTCCTCTGTTGACTATTGTGTTGATGAATGGGTTTGAATCTACGAATTGTGAGACACCCATTACTAGGATCGAGGCGTCTCCCGTACCGGTGAGGTAGAATGGAGTCGAGTCGTTAACTACGCTTACGATTACGGTCCTGTCACCTCTTAGAACGCCATTTCCTAGGGTGTCTGTGGGGACTGTTACGTTGAAGGATCCAGTAGCATTTGTCGTGTAATTTTCAATCAACAACTCGCCGGGCTCGTCGAGGAAGAATACGTTGATTCCGACAGGGCCCTCGATCGATCTGTTCGAATCCACGGAGTCAAGAACTGTCCCTTCGATGATAAATGGCTGAAGAGCGGTGACCTGCGAAGGTATTGAGGTGATATCTACAGAACTGTCTACTTGCACAGTAAGATTGACGATGCTCTCATTTCCAATCCACCTTCCTGCTCCGGCAGTGGTTAGGTTATCAGTGAGGTCGTCTGGGGCGTGGACCCTTACATCGTAGAAACCAGGAGGGGTGGAGGCGGGGACTACTGGATTGAAGGAAAATCGCCCTGCAGAGTCGGTGGTCCCACTCTGCAGTAGCTGCTGCAGAGGCCCCCCCCAATCGAAATATAGATCCAGCGATACGCCAGAGATGGTTTCTGTGGCGTCTTCAATGTCAGTCACTGTGGATTCCACAATTAGCTGCTCTCCGGCAACTAGGATGATTGACTGAGGGGTTGACTCGACAACGAATTCAGTCTGTATGCCAATCTGGATAACTGACGAATCACCTGCATTGTAGTATGAGTCTCCTTGAGGAGGATTTACAGAGAAATCTAGCCTGATTTCTAGGTCATAGACACCAGAGGAAATCCCAGAGGGGATTTCGAAGGAAAGGTTGTAGGCACCGTTTGAAGTGTCTAACCATCCCGATGCAAGAGTGTATACAGTTGGCGAGGCTGGGAAGCCCCCGGGGGTATTGGGGAGTTCGGACGGAACATTAAGCAGAGCCGTAACGGAGGAGTTGTTGCCAATCACTTGGGTTATCAGAACCATGTCCATTGCAAATCCAGAAACCCAATTCGTCGACCCGCGTGCCGTCCACTCCTCACCTAACGTAGCTGAGGCGTTAGCAAGGCCTTTGACTCGCACTATCTCCGAGGTCGAGTTCGGACTTAGCCATGTGGAGCCACCGTAACTTAGCTCCCATGCATAGTCCCCGGGGTCCATGTCCAACTCTGGAGTGAAGCTTGTAGTAATCCTCCCAGAATCGGGGTCGGTTTGGTTCCAAACAGAATCGCCAGCGAAGTCTAGGTTGAAATCACCCTCGAAGGAAGCGAATGATGACCCGGTGTGGTCGGTGAGGAAAACGTCGGTATTGTGCTCTCTTCCCCTAATGGCCGGAGGTAGTGTATAATCGAAAACCACAAAGCTGCGAATTCCGAATATGTCACTAAACTGTTCTTGGTCGTTAGCATTAAGATCATCTGCATCGAACTGGAACCGAACTTCTACGGGTCCTGCTGGTAGAGGAACATCCGAGGATCCAAATAGCCAAGAAATCGAGAATTCCCCTGGTGATGACCCCCATGAAGAACTATTCAGATACCATGAAGAAAGCTGTTCGAAGGGTCCGGAAATATCTGATCTTCTCATCTCCAGAAATAGAGTGCCATTTAGGGGCGTTGGAGATGGGCCGCGACTTAGCACTGTACCGTTTAGGAATATGTTACTATCGATCTCTAGGATCGAGTTATTTGTGCCCTCTGCCTCAAGAACTACGGATAGATTAGGAGATAGTGTGATGTTGAACTGGAAGGGGAAGGATCCGGGCCTAGCATGGTATTCAGGGGGAGTCGCATTATTTTGGTCACTCGAGTGCCAGCCAAGGAATGAGATAGCTGCGCCAATTAGGCCTAGTGGTTCGGACTCATCGATTGGAACAGAGAATTCGTAGAACCCTCCGCCGGATACATCAGAAACAAGAGTTACCTCCCCATCTACTGAAGATGAAAAATTGAGGACAACCTGAAGATTGTCTACGATTGAGGGGTCTAGATTTGGGGAGCTAGACCATGACAACTGTCCTGAGACGGTGGTGTTTACTCCAATCCCCAGCATTGGTTCGGTGATTGGAGATGGCTCATTAATTGAAATTGATACATCGTCCGACACATTAAGCACCCATGGCAATGAAGAAAAGGTTGAGAAATCCAAGTAGCCAGTAATTCCTTGTGTCCCGACATAGCCCTTTTCTGAGGTAAGTATTACGAGAGATCCTAGTCCGGGCTGAATTACCTGTTCTGGAAGGCCGGTAAGATTGAAGGAGCCGTTGGAATCAGTTACCGCCGTGGCCACGATGTGCTCCTGAACCGCAGCTCTCCCGGGTATCTCTTCAGATAACTCTGGATCGACTAAATACAGGGTTACGGAGATATTGTTGGCAGCAGAGAGGTTGTCCAAGAAGACTAGGGTCCCATTTATCCAAATATGGTCGGAGATGGTGGTATTCCTCTCTACTGAATCTGGCCCCCAGGAATCCAGGGTCACGGATACCTGGGAAGCTGGAGGGCAGGCTTCGAATGGGAGCCACCCCAAATCAAGTTCCCCTTGGTTCTGATTTGTCTGCAAATGTACTTCTGCCCATCTAGTGAAATCCTTTCCGTAGACCTGGATTCCCTTGCCGTCCCAAGTTCCCCCGGAAAATCCTGTTACCTTCCTAGCAGGGATCCCGGCAACCCTAAGCATTGTGACGAATACAGTGGTGAATTCGTCGCAACTTCCCTGATGGGACGAATTCAAGATCCAGTGGGTCACGTCGCTTGTGTTCCAATGCCCGTCTGCTCTACCAGAGCCATCGTGGTTCCTTAGGAAAGTAATGGTTTCATTACCATTAATCAGAAAGTCCTGGATTGCAATGACCTTGTCCCATGCCGAAATTGCTCCAGACTGGTCCAATACACTTTGTGTTAGATTAGAAACAAATTCACTATTGTCGAGGAAGTCCTGGGGAAGGTCAAGTCCATATTCTGATCCAGAGAAGGATGTGCTATTATCCCTAATCTCTGTTCCAAGAATTACTTCTGGGGCATTCACGTAGAGAGCCTCAATGACAGCATTGTCCACAATTACATCTCTCGTAAAATTGGAGAAGTTTAGACCCGCGGAAAGGTCAATCCAAGTCGTATAGTTTACAACGTTGTGGGGTTGAATCAATTCTTGTCCTGGCCCAATGTAACCTGCCTCGTCAAATGTTATCTCCCATGAAAGTGGCCCGGAGTGGTTCCAAAACGACTGATCTGCCACGTCCTCGTCTGCAGAGAAATCGGGGATAATCTGCGAATTGCCGAATAGACTACTGTTTACCCCCCATGAGACTCCTGTGTAATAATCGTAGGTATGCCATCTCCAGTAGTGAACTATGGAAGGATCTAACCCCTCTGAAGTGTTTGTGGCTGTAAACATAAGTGAGTTTTCCATGATGTCGTCTAGTGGGTCAAAGGGGTCCCCAGGAGAGCCTACGCATTCGAGAATCCAGAAATCAGGGGGGCACTCTTCCCCATCTGGGACACCACCTCCGTCTGTATCTGGGTCCCTCCAATCGGTTCCTAGCTCCTCTTCTATGGTGTCTGGGATACCGTCACCGTCTGTATCCAGGGGATTTATGTCATCATCAGGATTGTCTTGGGGATTTGTTCCATCGATGTATTCCTGCCCATCTTCTACGCCTCCGTTATCGGTGTCAGCTACGTTCCACAATGTGAACCAAACGTCAATTGTAAAATTTCCACCGTCCCCACCCAATATTCCGAAAATCATTTCACATCCTGTGGTGTTCTCGAAGTAGTTGTTAAGCCCATCTCCATCAGTATCCAATAGGTTGTGGCACGGCTCCCTGGGATCTGTCAAATTGAGAACTTCGGAGAGATCGTCCATCCCGTCTCCGTCGGTATCGGCCAGACTAGGATCTGAGAGGAATCCCCAGGTTGCCATCTGTTCTTCCCAGTCTGCAAGGCCGTCTCCGTCGGTATCCTTGTAGTCGTCGTCGCACCAAGGGTCGTTAATAGCCCCGGATGTTGCGTTCCAGCACCAGGAACCATTGATGAAAACGATAGTGTTTGAATTAGTAGGTGGGGGTGTGTCTACCCCCTCCATGAACACAGATTCCAATGAAGTGTAATTGAATGGAGTTCTAGTCCCATTAGGAGATATGTAGTAGGCATGCGGGGTGTTTCCCCTCCAGTCAACTGGGTCTGGGTCGATTCCAGTTGTAGAGTTGAGTGTGAGGGTGTCCCTACTAGCATCCCATTCTAAAATGAGGAATGTCAGCTCGAAGATTGATGTGCAAGGATCGGTCTGGCCCGGGAATCCCTCGTCCCCGTCACCGACGCCACCTCCGTCTGAATCTGAAACATTCCAAAGTGTGCAAGAATTATTCTCCTGCCAGTTCTGCAAACCGTCTCCGTCAAAGTCCCCTTCGTCGTTAATTCTGGTTGGATCGGTCTCTCCGGGATCTATGACCCCGTTTCCGTTCAAATCCTCTTCTCCGTCGTCCAAATGATCGCCGTCAGTATTGTTGCTCCTTGGGTCAGACCCCTGAGGAGGGTCCCCATAGGTTCCATTGAACTCTATTCCATCGGGGATTCCGTCGGAGTCGGTGTCTGATGAGGTCGGGTCGGTAAGAAGTACTAGTGCTTCAAATGAGTCATTGAGCCCGTCTCCGTCTGTGTCATTATTTTGAGGATCGGTCTGGGTAATACCATCAACTTCTGCAGTGAAAATCAGGCAACCACCGGGTCCAAGGGACAATACAGGGTTGCAGGGTGACTCTGTGATTGTCATATTAATTGGGCCGGGTCGAAAGTACTGAGTGGGGGGGAAGGTGGAACCGTTCCTTGTCCCCCATGCTGGGTTAACATACTCGTATATGTTGGCTAGACCGTCAGAGTCTGGGTCTCCGAAGGTGCCATCCTGATTAGAGTTCGAAGTTGGGTCCAAACCGTTTGCGGCCTCCCATCCATCAGGCATCCCGTCTCCATCGGTGTCCCATCCATTGGGGTCCTCGTCTTCTATCCCATCTCCATCGTCATCATTGGAGCTGCAGTCTGCATCTCCGTCGAAGTCACCGTCATCCGAGTCCACCATCCCATCGTGGTCATTGTCAAATGAATCGGAGCAAATGTTCCCCATCGGGTCCTCATCTGCCCCATCAGAGCCAGACCCTTGGATGACTTGCATTGCACTCTCTTCGTCCCAATCAGATACTGGTACTGTTCCGTTCCACCAAACACCATTATCGAGGACGTTGGCTGTGGATGGTTCATCCCAACCAACCGGAATTCCAAATAGATACTCGTTCAAGTTAGTAAGACCATCAGAGTCGGGGTCTCCAGTTGAGCCGTTATTTCCGGAGGATGATAGGGGGTCTAACCCATATTGCCATTCCCACCCATCTGGAAGGCCATCGTTGTCGGAATCCCAATCCTGAGGTTGAGTGTTGATTAGGAATTCAATACCATATGGCAATCCGTCTGCATCTTGGTCGTTGGTAGTAGCAGAAGCCTCGAAGATTCCCACTTGCATGCCAGCGATTCCAGAGGAAAGTAGGAAGAATGAGAATACTATCGCTGAACCTTTCTTTTTGGTAATTTCCGACCCTTCGTAATTACTCATTACGAACTGCATAGTTTTCGACCCCTAATTTATTGGCGCAAACTACGGGTCTTAAGAAGAATGGAGCGTAGTTCGGACAAGTGGGCAGGTCATATCAGTTCGACATCTTCGTCGTCGTACTTTTCCACCCCTATGGGTTCTTCCTGAGCAGTAACTGGAGCGGGTATTTCTGAGAGTTCGTCGGACTCCGCAGTTTCTGGTTCAGATAGTGACTCTATCATGTCCATCTGGGCCATCCATCTTCTTCTGTTAATTCTGCTCTGAACACCGGCGAAAAGAAGGATAACGCCCACAACAACAAGGACCAAGGATATTGGTCTTGGGTGGGAGATCTCATTGAGAATTATGTCCGTGAAAGAGCCAATTTCCACAATAGCATTTAGCGTGAACTTTGCGGTCTCTGACTCCGAGAAACTCTGCTCAGTGTCAAGAGGAGTTGCTGTAACGGTAATGGGTACAGAATCACCGTTATTTGCCGAAGAAGAAACGGAGATTTCCACCGTGAAAGTAGCCTCATCGAAAGCTTCAATCTCGATAAGTGGAGAACCGGAGAGACCCCCAATCCCCACACCCCAGCCGCTTTGGTCCACGTCTGCCTCAAGTAGAACTGTCATGGGGCTATTTCCTTCGTTCTTTACCTTCATCTGGATGGAATAGTCCTCACCGGGAGCCAGTTTCGTGTTCTGTGATACTTGAACTATCTCCAACATAGGTAGGTCTGCGTCAACCTCGAACGTCATTGGAAGGTCGAAATACCTAGGTTGTTCCTCTTCAATGTCTTCGACGATTCTAAGGAAAACAGTGTGATTACCTACTTCTACCTGGTTTGTCATTGTAACACTCACGAATACCTCTGTGAAATCACCCGGACCTAATGATATTCGGGGTACGGCTTCACCTTCAGAATCGGTAATCTGAAAATCCCACTGCCCATAAGCCTGGTTTCGATCCGTGTTCTCCTTCAGCGAGGAGGGGTTCTGAAGAAGCCACCACGATGCTGCGTCAAGCTCTGTTTCGCTGTTGGTTATCCTTGCCCTGAACTCCATATATGGCCTATCCTGACCTGGTGCGCATAACGAGACCTTCATGTGCCCCAAAGGAGTTCCGTCACAATCCTGTGAAATCTCACCCCTTATTCCAAATGTTCTCTGAATTGTGAAGGAGACCGTTGTAGCGGTAGAGGCGTTTCCACCGCTAATTACCTCTATCTCGATCTCACCTATGTCATTGTCATCTCTGTCTACGCTTGGCTTAATACCAAGAATTAGGACCTGGGTATTGTGCCTCTCCAAGAGTGATGTGTGAAACGTTCCGTCACCTTCGTCCTGATCGATTCTCTGTCCGGTATTGTTATCATGCAACTGAAAAATTGCCTTTGACCTCTTCACAATGTCGATTCGGAACGTGTCTGCATCGAAACCTGTATTGAAAATCTCCAAAATAAATGGGTTAAATTCCCCGTATTCAGCGAACCTAGGGACAGTGGAATCCAGAGCATCCCCCCTCGAAGAGTTGGCTATTGGCACCTTATGATCTTCTGACCAAATTGAGACTACTGGAGGTTGATAAACATCTATCTTCTCCACACTGAGGGTGAGTGTGTCTTGATGTACGACAGAAATTACCCCTTCAACATCTGCCTCGGCGACGGCTCTGATTTCGATCTTCTTCGGCATGCCGGTAAGATCGTTTGGAGCAGTCAGAGTAACGGTTGGGTTCAATATTGTCCCACCTGAGCTCATTTCGTATCCTGCTGGAGAATCGAACTCAACTAACCAAGAGCTCCCCAACTCAGTTAGGACCTCGAGTTGAACATTCATTGATTTTGTAGAGTCCCCCCTATGCACCAGAACCATGGGTATTGGAGTAACCTTTCCGGGTGCAAAATATTCCACTCCACGATCGAACCTGTGCTTCAGAGAGACTCCGAACTGGTGCATCTCTATTGGTTCGTGCTCGATTTCAATCTCGTTCCCGCCTACGTCCCTAACTTTGAGAATCGCTGTGTACTCCCCGGAAGGTAGGCCGCTCTTGTAGGTGTGCAAGTATTTCCCAAAGATTCCAGTGCTAGAGTCTTCGATGTCTTCTAAATCTCCCGTAATCCTTTCATCTACCTCGTAATTCCCGCCCGGGCCCCGCAATAGGATGTGAACCCTGGAGATGTCACTCCTTCCGAAAGCACTGATTGCATCAATTGAGAACTGCATCTCCCTGTCCTCAATAATGTCATTGGGGAACCAGTCCAGTTCGGGGCCCTCGGCGATGTTTGCCCCCTCTCTCTGTACTACGATTATGCTATTCATCAGGGCATTACCATTTACTTCCACTTTGGAGAACTTATTGGCTTCGTTTTCTATCTTATTGAATGCGACCTCGGCAGTGCAATCTGACCCGCCAAATGGACTATCGCTGCTGTCGCATCCAGACATGCTAGCTCTGACTTTGATAATCAACCGCTCGTTATTCTTGACCTCGAAGGACTCAGAACCCCCAATTCCTACCTCGATAATCTCGTGGTCGAAGTCACAAGTACTTCCCCATGAAGAAGTGCATACTGACCCCCCGTAGGTAGTACTCCCAACGGATCCTGACGTGGTCAGTATAGAAACAGTCCAGTCAACGTTTGAGTTTTGGGGCCCCTCTGCCTTGAGGAAAAGTTCTACCGGGATGTAATAGGAATCGTTAGAATGAAATTGTCTACCGAAAAGTTCCATTGAAGACATCAATGAAATAGACATGAACTGAACATCGTCGTCCAGGGCACTGGAGACCAATTGCTCTTCATCGGCCGAGGGGGGCTGTGTTGTAATGAGTCCGTCCATTCCAGAGGTCTGGTTTTGTCCTGGCTCGGCAAAGTATAGTTTGTACAAATTAGCGTCAGGAGGACTTTCGGAGGCATATGATTTTCCAGAAGCTTGCAAATCGTTGGTATTTATTCCAAAGCCGTAGGGCACTAGAAGAAGCAAGGCAACGACAAACGTTACGAGGGTCGTTTTGCGGGTAGTCCGGCCATAACTGTGTTTTCGCACGATTGTGCGCCGCATCCGGGATGTTAAAGAGTTCGGGAGGTTAGAGCGAGTGATGCATCGGTTATCGCACGTTCTCGTCCGCTCGGTTGAAATCGAAGGTCGGGACTCGGAGGCCTGCAGGGGTACCCGAGCTGGTCAAAGGGGCCGGACTTAAGCTCCGGTGCTTAGTGCTTCATGGGTTCGAATCCCATCCCCTGCACCAATTTACTCCTTGATCCTAGTAATGCAGCAACCAAGGGCTCCCTGGACCCCTGGAATTTCAGACTTAGTAATTTTGACAATCCCTGCAATTACCTGGACTGGGGACAAGATGATATCGAGTAATTCGTTCGCAATTTGCTCGAGTAACTCAAACCTCCCACTTCCAATTACATGATCCAGAGCTTCGATTAGGTATTCGTAGTCCATTACATCCTCGATTCCCAATAATTTTGCATCCCCCTCTGAAATATGGGCAGCATAAATATCGAAGATGACTCGTTGACTTGATCCAAACTCAAAATCGTGAATTCCTACCTCTATTTCTCTGGCAGCGTTTTCTAGGAAAACCACTGTGGCTTCCCCGTTGGTCTTAGAAACTAGGCTAGAAAGAGTGTCCCCCAGATCAGCCACTTCTACTCCTCCGTTTCGAATACTACGTCCCTACCCCTGTTCATGAACCTCTCACCACAATCGACGAAAAGAACCTGGCCCGTCAGTGCCTTGGCATTCAGAAGGAAAGAGACGGATTCTGCTACATCGCTAGGTTTTGGTCCGTATCCTAGTGGGGACGATTGCTGGGCCTTTGAGAATCCAGAATCTGTTTGTTCGGGACTGGCAAGTGTGTGCCCTGGTGCTACGGCGTTGACTCGTACCTTTGGGGCGAGTCCTCTGGCGAGGGTTTCGGTCATCCCCAGCATAGCGAATCTCGATGCCGTGTAAGATAGATAATCGGAGTTCGGGGAAGCAATTTTCTGATCTATGATGTTGACAACTGATCCATATGCACCATCTGGAATTCCTTCTGCCAGTGCCCCGATCAACAACGTCTGTGCTCTTGCGTTTACAGCCATATGTGAATCCCATGAGGCCTCACTAACCGAGAATATATCGTCATATTCGAACAATGACGCGTTGTTAACCAAATCAGTAATTGGGCCTAATTCATAGCGACACTGGCCAATTAAACCAGATGCCGCTCCAATTTCAGAGAGATCACACCTAACAGAAACCGCTTTAGAGCCCATGGAGACAATCTGCTCCACTACCTCAAGAGATTCGGGTTCTGAATTTCTATGGTGGACTGCCACATCAAAGCCATCCCTAGCAAGCCTTAGGCAGATTTCCCTACCAATCCTCTTGGACCCCCCGGTAACAAGCACGGTTCTGCCCATGGTTGCCGGATGGGAGGCATGCATTTTACCGATTGGTCGGGTTGGTCGATGGGACCAACACGAGAAAACGGTTAATGTCGAGCCTTCACCCCAGTGTTTTGATGGAGAGGCGTTTGCCGACCATAGAAGAAGCGGGAGGTCCCCCCGGAGGTTGCGGGGGTACTTCGAGAATTGATCCCTCGGCCAAGAGGAAATCCATTAGGAAGAGGCTTCCACCTTGGTTTAGGACGTCCCTCCCAACCGGGAAGTCCCAGGAAAGATACAACGGTACAAAATCAAACGTAAACCAACATGGCCTGAATACGGTGTGCGAGGAGGCAAGGTGCCCCAACGTCCATGACTGCTGGGGGAGGGGCACTGCCACATTCATGGTTGCAGGAGAAGTATGCACAAGGGGGTGCAGGTTCTGCGCAGTGGGAACTGTGAAGGCCCCGCCGGAATTGAATACTAATGAGCCCGCAGAGCTAGCAGATGCAGTGTCAAAAATGGGTCTTAGCTATGTGGTGATAACTGTCGTAAACAGAGATGACCTAGTAGATGGAGGGGCAACTCACTATCGGAATTGTGTGATTGAGGTTGCAAGAAGAAACCCCGACACAGGGGTGGAACTGCTGTGTTCTGATTTGGACGGAAACCTTGGCGCCCTCGAATCATTACTGGAAAATCTGCCACTGAGAGTTTTCGCCCACAACGTAGAGTGCGTCCCTAGGCTTGACGAGTTTGTTAGGGATCCTAGGGCTTCTTTCGGGCAGTCATTGGAGATCCTCAAGATGGCAAAGAAGATTCGTCCCGATCTGCTCACGAAAACCAGCCTAATGGTGGGCCTGGGGGAAAGTGACGAAGAGATCTCACATGCCTTGGCGTTGATCAGAGAATCAGGTGTTGACATGGTTACTCTGGGGCAGTACCTTCAGCCGAGCTACAAACACATTCCAGTTGATAGGTTCCCTGAACCTGAGAGATTTGCAGATTGGGACCAAATGGCAAGGGAGATAGGCTTCAGTGCTGTAGCTAGCGGGCCCCTGGTAAGGTCTAGCTATCGAGCAGGTTTGCTATGGGAAGAGGCCCTCGGAGGAGAGCCCGTAGTTACTCGAGATTCCACTGGGTCTGCAGTTAGCTACCTGATTTCGAAAGATCAGCCCGTATCAGTAAGAGGCCAAACGTCATGAGCGGGGTTGAGGTGTAGGGGTTATGGGGATGAAGGACAGCGATTCGAAAATCCAAGTCCCTGACGCACCATTCAGGCCGGGCGATAAGGCAAGTTTCGAGAACTGGCCATGGAACCCAGGAGACTTAGCAATGCCAGACCCAAAAACTTGCAAGTTCCAAGACACAGATGATCTGGCTAACGGACTAGTGCGGGTTTTGGACGATACAGGGGTTGCTTCTGGCGAATGGGACCCGAAGCTGAAGGCTGAAGAGCTGCGATCTGGGCTAGAACACATGGTTAGACTGAGGATTTTCGATGACAGGATGATGAAAATGCAGAGGACCGGGCTCCTATCCTTCTACATGAGGTCATTCGGAGAAGAGGCAGTGGCAATTGCTCAAACCATGGCCCTGGAAGAAGTTGACTGGATATTCCCCACATACAGGCAGCCTGGTGCGCAGTTCGTAAGGGGGAGAAGCATGGTAAGCATGATTTGCCATTGTATAGGAAACGAAGAGGACAATATCAAGGGGAGGCAAATGCCAGTCCATTACTCCTATCGAGAAGGACGCTTCATCTCAGTTTCCAGCCCTGTAGGGACTCAGTTCAGTCAAGCCGTTGGGGTTGCCCTAGCCTCCAAGCACAAAGGACTAGACGAAGTCACCATAACTTGGATAGGGGATGGAGCAAGCGCGGAAGGTGACTACCACTATGCCCTCAACTTCGCCAGCGTTTTCAACGCCCCTGTGATCCTAAACCTGGTAAACAACCAGTGGGCAATTTCAACGCATGCCAACTTCGCCACTGGAAAAGGGAATTTCGCAACAAGGGGACTCCCATACGGGTTAGCCTCAATCAGGGTTGATGGGAACGACTTCCTAGCCCTCTACTCAGTTACCAGGTGGGCAAGGGAGAGAGCCTCGGCAGGAGCAGGTGCTACCCATATCGAAGTTCTAACTTACAGGGCCGGGGCACACAGCAGCAGTGACGACCCTAGCAGATATCGGCCCGGTGACGAGCATACAAAGTGGCCAGGAGGAGACCCAATAACTAGGTTGAAGGAACATCTAATCAAATGTGGTGAGTGGAGCGAAGAACAGCATTCGGAACTTGAGGAGAGGATTGACTCAGAGGTTGTTGACGCATACAAGGAGGCCGTCAAATTTGGAGATCTGGCCAATGGACCTTATCCCTCGGCAGACACCATCTTCACCGAGGTCTATGAAGAAATGCCGTGGCACCTTAGGGAACAGCACGATGAGGTAATGGGGGGCTGAATATGGCAAACATGAACATGATACAGTCCCTGAACAGTGCACTAGACAATATGCTCGAAAAGGACCCTAATGTGATAGTCTTCGGAGAGGATGTAGGATACTTCGGCGGAGTCTTCAGAACAACTGACGGGTTACAGGAAAAGCACGGAGACCATCGAGTATTCGACTCCCCCCTTTCCGAAGGGGGAATAGCCGCAACAGCATTCGGGATGGGATTGAATGGACTTAGACCAGTCGTGGAGATTCAGTTCGCCGACTACATTTTCCCGGCATACGACCAGATAGTAAACGAGATGGCAAAGGTCCGGCATCGCTCCGGGGGAGAATACTGGTCTCCTGTGACTCTCAGAACACCTGCAGGAGGCGGAATAAGGGGTGGCCATCATCACTCCCAATCTCCCGAGTCTCAGTTTACCCATACCCCAGGTCTTAAGGTGGTTTACTGCTCTACACCATACAATGCAAAGGGTTTGTTGATTAGCTCAATTGAAAGCAATGACCCAGTAGTATTCTTCGAGCCCAAGAGGTGCTACAGGGGACCTTTCTATGGGGATCCGCATAAAGTTCCAACATGGGCGGATCACCCCGAGGCGGAGGTCCCAGAGAATCACTTCAGCATCCCGCTTGGGCAGGCAAGACTGGCCATGGAGGGGAATGATTGTACAGTCATTGCCTGGGGAGCAATGGTCCACGTTTGTGAGCAGACCATAAGGGATAGCGACGTTTCTTGCGATTTGATCGACCTACAAACGCTATTGCCCTGGGATAAGGATGCAATTGTCCAGTCTGTAGAAAAGACTGGTAGATGCGTGATAGTCCACGAGGCCCCCAAGACCAGTGGATTCGGGGCCGAGATGGCAGCTTCGATACAGGAGAGATGCTTCTACCACCTTGAATGCCCGATAGAGAGGGTCACTGGCTGGGACACGCCTTTCCCCCATACTACTGAATGGGATTACATGCCCGGGCCATCTAGGATTGCCGCGGCGATACATCGTACACAGGAGGACTAAGATGGGAAATTTCGTTTTCAAGCTCCCGGACATAGGCGAGGGAGTGGTAGAGGGAGAGGTGGTTCAATGGCATGTTTCTGTTGGAGATTCTGTGTCTGAGGACGATCCAATTGTGGATGTAATGACGGACAAGGCAACCGTGACAATTCCATCCCCAGTGAGCGGAGTCGTGAGCTCCTTGAGCGGAGGGGTCGGGGATATGATTGCAGTAGGTTCAACATTATTGGAAATTGACTCCGATGTAGGCCCTTCTGCAGAGGAAGAAAGAGTAGAAGAGGCGGTTCCCGAGGAAGAAGAGGTTCCAGAGGAAGGGGCGGGGGAGGAGCCCACTGCACCTACTCCAGACCCACAACCAATGAAGGAAGCTACTCAACGTGTTAAGGACACCACACAGAAGACTTCCGGAAGAGTTCTGGCTAGTCCTGCGGTTAGGAAGCGTGCCAGAGAAGGAGGCGTGGACCTGAGCATGGTAAGGGGTTCGGGCCCTGCAAGCAGGATTAGGCACGCGGATCTGGACGCATACATGGCGGCTGACGGTACCGTTTCAGGTGCACCTCCTGCGGCATATTCTACTAAGAGAACCGATGTTACCCAGGTGAAGGTAGTAGGACTAAGAAGAAGGATCTCAGAGCAGATGTCCCTCAGCAAGAGCAGGATTCCGCATTTCTCATACTTCGAAGAGGTTGATGTCACCGAGCTAGAATCACTTAGGGGATTATTGAACTCCACTAAGGACGACTCCCAGCCAAAGTTAACTTACCTTCCATTCATCATGCTGGCACTTTCCAAGATTTTGCCGGACCATCCCGAATGCAATGCTCATTTCGATGACGATGGGGGAGTTGTAAACAGACATGCAGCGGTGAACCTAGGAATTGCCACTCAAACCGAAAGAGGGTTGTATGTCCCAGTAGTGAAGCACGTTGAGGCAATGGACATATGGAGGGCTGCTTCGGAAATGCAGAGGATCTCAACAGCAGCAAGGGACGGTACTGCGAGCTTGGACGAGCTGACGGGATCGACTCTAACCATCACTAGCCTTGGCAGAGAGGGAGGGCTTGGTGCAACTCCAATCATTAACCACCCTGAAGTAGCCATCCTAGGAGTACACAAGGCTAGGGAAATGCCCGTGGTTAGGGACGGGCAGATAGTAGTCCGCAGAATCATGAACCTTTCGAGCGCATTCGACCATAGGGTTGTGGACGGCGCGGACGGTGCTTCACTAATTCAGCACCTAAGGAGGATGCTGGAGAATCCAGCGCTAATCTTCATGTGAGGGACCTGATATGGGTGAGTCACGAAAGTGCCAAGTTCTGGTAATTGGAGCAGGGCCAGGAGGCTATGTTGCAGGAATAAGGGCCGCACAGCTAGGTCTCGAGACAATCGTCATCGAGGGCGATAAGGCCGGAGGGACCTGCCTAATCAGAGGTTGCATACCCAGCAAGGCAATTATTCACGCCGCGGAAAGGTTCGAGTCACTTCGACAGCACTCTGCGGAGGGCGGACATATGGGCCTATCCGTGGACGGAGTTCCAGAAGTTGACATGGCCGCGCTAGTTTCCTGGAAGGACTCGATAGTAGATAGGCTGAACAAGGGAGTGGAGGGGCTCCTAAAGGCCGCAGGTGCAGAGCTAATCAGTGGATGGGCCAGTTTCGAAGGGCCAAAGAAGTGCACTGTTGACACAGCAGACGGCAAGGTGAATATAGAGCCGGAGAATATCATTCTGGCCACAGGATCCAGTCACATAGACCTGCCATTCATGCCCTGCGACGAAGAATTCGTACTCTCGTCGACAGGAGCCTTGGACTTGGACAAGCTGCCCAAGAGTGCGGCTATTGTAGGAGGGGGCTACATAGGCCTTGAGCTAGGCTGCGCATTGGCCAAACTCGGCACAGAAGTGACAGTTGTGGAGGGTTTGGAGAGCATCCTAGGCATAATGGACAAGGAAATCAGGAGACCACTGGAGCTCTGGCTGAAGAAGCATGGGGTCAAGGTCCACACAGAAGCGCTAGCCAGGGGGGCCGAGGTCAAAGGAAAAGGCGCATCCAGGAAGGTAGAGTTAACATTCGAGAAGGACGGATCTGAACACAAAGTGAAAGTCGACAAGGTACTAGTAACAGTGGGAAGGAAGCCCAACACTAGGGGGTGGGGGTTGGAAAATACAGGAGTAAGGATGGACACCTCTGGTCGCTTCATCAGGACGGACAGGCAGTGCAGAACCTCTGTGCCCGGAGTCTATGCCATAGGGGATGTAGCGGGAGAACCGATGCTGGCCCACAAGGCTAGTGCCGAGGGAGAGATGGTTGCGGAGATAATTGCGGGCCACAAGCGCGAATTTGACAAGGTTGCCATTCCAGCAATTGTATTCACAGAGCCAGAAATAGTGTCTGTTGGGCTTACTCCGGAGGAAGCCCAGGAAAGAGGCGAGGAAGTAATCGTTGGAAAGTTCCCTCTGGCTGCCAATGGTCGAGCACTTAGCATAGAGGCAGAGAAGACTGGTGGATTCATCCGAGTAACTGCTAGGGAGTCTGACCACGTTATTCTGGGAGTTCAGGCTGTGGGGAGCCACGTCGCAGAGCTACATGCGGAATTCGTACTGGCCCTTGAAATGGGGGCCCTTCTTGAAGACGTGGCTGGTACTGTACACGCTCACCCGACCATGGCAGAGTCATTCCACGAGGGAGTTCTCAAGACCCTCGGGCATGCGATTCACATAAGCTGAGGTGGTTGGATGGGTCGAATCAGAGTCATCGGGTGCGGAGTCGTTGAACATGGAGAAATGTCTGATAGGATGAAGACACTTCAGCAACAGAGAATCAAAGACCAGATCCCGGACACTCTAATCTTCGTCGAGCATCCCGAAATAGTAACTATCGGCCCCAAGGCAGAAAGAGAAGGGGTGGTTGTAGATGGATACCCGACTTCGTTGACCGACAGAGGTGGTGGCATAACCTGGCACGGTCCGGGCCAGCTAGTTGTGTACCCCATCGTAAAATGGAATGTGGGGGAGCAGAGCGTAAGAGGGGTTATCGAAAGACTAGAAGACTGGTCAATTGAGGCATTGTCTGATTGCGGAGTTAATGCCTACAAGGACCCCAAAATGCAGGGTGCTTGGGTTGACGGTCACAAGGTCTGCTCAATCGGCCTTTCGTTCCTGCACTGGGTGAGTCGGCACGGGATGTCGATCAACATCGACACACCCGGAACAAGGGTGGAGGATTTGGAGGGCTGTGGGATCACTGCCGGAACTCACTCCAGTCTGGCAAAGCTAGGATACTCGTATGATTCGAATGGGACCATCATAGACCTAGATAGGGTCAAGAAGAGCCTGATTTATTCATGCGAGAAGCACCTCGGAAGAAAGCCTGAGATGGAAGTTGACTGGACGCCGGAGATGACAGCATGAACAGGCCCCAGAGGGGAAGCCTAGCCGTTCACTGGTCACTAGACCCGAACATCACTTTCCTAAATCACGGATCTTTCGGAGCCACACCAATTGCAGTAATGGAAGAACAATCGAAGATTCGCTCACAGATGGAAAGGGACCCAGTACGATTCTTCGAGAGAGATTTCCTAGGATTAATGGCCTCTTCTAGGGAGGCCCTAGCAGACTTTCTGAATGCTGATCCGGATGGATTGGTCTTCGTCAAGAATGCCACAGAGGGAGTCAACACAATTCTTCGTAGCCTAAGTCTAGGGGAGGGAGACGAAATCATTGTGCCCGATCACAGCTACCAGGCATGCTGGAATGCAGTTGACTTCGTAACGCAGAGATCTGGGGCCAAGACAGTAGTGGTGGACATCCCATTCAGGGTTCAGAGTGAGTCCGAGATTGTTGACCTGATTATGGGGGCGGTGACTGAGAAAACCGTACTTGCGCTAGTTGACACTGTGACCAGCCCCACAGGATTGAGGATGCCATTCGAGGAGCTAGTAGGTAAGTTGCAGAAGTCGGGAGTAGACGTCCTACTAGATGCGGCTCACGGGCCAGGGATAGTACCACTAGACCTGGGTGATTTAGGAGTCGCATACTGCACTGGCAACTGCCACAAGTGGATATGCACCCCTAAGGGATCAGCATTCCTACACATCAGGCACGACAGGAAGAGTCGTATTCGCCCGCTCAGCATTGGCCATGGGGCCAGTTTTCAGGGAAGCGATCAAGAGAAGTTCGAATATGAGTTTGGTTGGCCGGGAACCCAAGATCCGACACCATGGCTTTGCATCCCTAAGGCCCTAGAGTACATTGGAGGACTAGTCGATGGTGGGTGGCCCTCAATAATGAAGAGTAACAGAAATTTGGCACTCGAGGGAAGAAGAGCAATTTGTGAAGTATTGGGAACCGACCCCCCCGTCCCGGAATCCATGGTCTCTTCTATTGCTGCTGTGGAGATGCCCGAGGACGGCGAGGTGGGGCCGATGAGCTTCGAGGGAGATCCTTTCCACAACTCCCTACTCGATGATTATGGTATCCAAGTCCCTGTCTTCCCTTGGATGCACCATGGTACCAGATACATCAGAGTCTCGGCACAACTCTACAACCACTTAGATGAGTATGTTTTCCTCGCTGACGCACTGAAAGAAACCCTGTGAAAAAAAGCAACCCTTCAAGGAGTGGACATGTGGCCCTATAGCCATGCCAGAGGCAGTGGTAGCTCTAACCGGGGCATCCGGATCGAGCTACGCCGTGAGGCTAATTGACTCTCTAATTGATCATGGGTGGTCTGTCAATCTTATCGTAACGAGCAGTGGAGCGATTAACTTGGACTTGGAATGCAGCATCACCCCAGAGGAGCTGGCGGCCAAAGAAGGAGTAGTCCTAGAGGACAACAATAATCTCGCTGCCAGAGCCGCATCAGGGTCGGCAAGATTCGACGCCTACGTGATTTGTCCGGCCAGTGGGACCACCATAGGAAAGATTGCTGCTGGCATAAGTGACAATCTTGCAACTAGGAGTGCCCTAGTCGCAATGAAGGAGAGGAGGAAACTGATCCTAATCCCCAGAGAGGCCCCTTACTCCACGCCCCATCTAAAGGCGATGGCTAATCTCTCAGAATGGGGGGTAGTCATACTCCCAGCTAGTCCTGGCTTCTACCATTCACCTGAAACCATAGGGGACATGATTGACTTCGTCGTGGCAAGGATTCTCGACCAACTAGGCATAGATCACACACTCGGGAAAAGATGGACGGGTGACGAAGTCCAGTCCAAAGACTGATGCGAAAGATGACTATGACTGGAATGGGTTCAATAGTAGCGGAAAGAGCTGAATTGCCGATAGCATGACCGAGTGGTCTTCGAAAACAGTTCAGGAACTCAGGGACGAGTTGCGCTCCATGGGCCTGTCAGGATCGGGAAAAAAGGCCGATTTGGTTGAAAGGCTCCAAGAGAGTGAGGAAGCTAGCATAGCTATAGATGCAGAAATCGTAGAAGAGCCACCCTACGAGGGGGTTTCTGGTGTGCTGGCTAGGGCTAGGACATTCGGGATGAGGAATGCAGGAAGGTCTCGGATAAACACGATAGTTGTGGCTGCCATCATCATTATTGGAACGTCTGGAGGGGGGTTATTGTTCGGGGACGACATAGCAAGATGGATTAGAGGATCTCCGGATTACGAATTAATTGAGTTCGACTCCAACCAGACTAGATCGTTCGCACAGGGTCTTGTGGACTTGGGGCATCCGGAGTGGGAAGGAAGGCTATCTGGCACAGTGGAGGAAGAGAACACGGCCCAGTCCATAAAGACCAACTTCTCGAACAGCGGATTGCCCTCGATTCTCGACGAGTTTGAGGTGCCTCTGTACTATATGGGGAATCAGTTCGACCTCATGATTTGCCAGCCGGGAAACCTCGGGGGAATAATTGGTGGCCCTACCCCATGCTCAATTGCCGACTTGAATAGAGATGAGACGGAATACGCACACAGGGTCGACTATGTCGTCCAGGGATATAGTGGAAGTGTGAATATACCTGCAAGCAGTAACGTCCAGGTGGTTGATCTTGGAATGGGCAACGAGTCAGAAGAGTGGGGTTCCGCGGGAAATGGAATCGGTCTGGTTTGGATTATGGATGGGCAGGAAGGTCAGCCTGGAACAGAAAGCAATACAATACTGATGGGAAGGGCCCAGGATAACAGCCTTAGAGGGCTTATCACTATCAACGCGAGGCAGAACTGTGATGACCTAGTGCAAGACGACTGCGTGCCTTACTCGAAGTCATTGGATATCACGCAGTTTGATGAGAAACCCTACGACATCGGTTTTGTCATGGTGTCGAAAAGTGTTGGTGAGACCATAGTCGACCAAGTAGTAAACGGGGATGGGATGCTCCAATTCCAAGTAGACGTAGAGAACCAGCAAGATGGCTACATACACGTCCCATGTGGAATCATCGAGGGTGAAACCGACGAGAAAATCATCATCGGGGCACATCATGACACTGTGTACAACGGACAAGGCGCTGTCGACAACACAGCAGGAACTGCCACGGTCCAAGAGATGGCTCGGCAGATGGCCCTTGTTAAGACGGAGCTTGGCGAGCCTAAGCTGACGATCTACTTCTGCACATGGGGAGGAGAGGAAGAGGGGCTATGGGGCTCTAGTGAATGGGTTCAAAAGTATCAGTCTGACCTTCAAGAGAATCTCAGACTTTACATCAATCTAGACATGAACCATGTAGATGCCCAGAGGAACTCAGGCCTCACCCTACAAGGAAACAGCCCGGATGATGTGAGGCACATCGAAGGAATTGTCAGTAAATTCTCGAAGGAGCACCCCGATTTGGCAAACAAGTACCCAATCAGCATAAGGCAGTTAGATTCTGAAGAAATGCCATACAACTCGGACCACGCTCCGTTCGTTTACAACCTATACGAAGGTAGTGAGGATGAAGGGGAATTCGGCAAGGCAATGTTATGCTATGGATCCGGTTCTTCGGAGTACCATACTTACCTGGACACGATGGATAGGTTCAACGAAGAGAGCCTGATGGTTTCAGGAATTATCTACGGTTCACTAGTGCGTCACCTTGCATGGGACTAAGTGGAACAGAACGATACTACTGCATCATAATCCGGTTCCATCCCGGGGTTTTCCGCTACCCACGAATAACCTATTGCCCCATCTGGCTCGACTATGAAAACTGCTCTCTGCGAGGCCGTATATCCTGGAGCCCCAAAGTCGTGAATTGAAAGACCATAGGCCTCTATCGCAGATCTCTGGACGTCGCACAGAAGAGGGAATCCGATGCCCTTGGCATCTGCGAACTCCTTGTTGGCGAATACGTTGTCAGCAGATATGCCTAGAATCATCGCGTCTGCTTCGTTAAGCACCCCTAACGAGTCAGTAAAGTTGCAAAGCTCAGTGGAGCAGACTCCAGTGAATGCTGCTGGGTAGAATGCAAGAACGACTCTCTTGCCTATTTCGCTGAGAGTAACCATCGACCTATCTTGGGCAGCCATCAGCGTGAAGTCGGGAGCAGCATCTCCTACGGAAACCATGATGCGCCGAGAGGTTTCTGATTTTCAAGATGACCTAGTCTCACATCCTCTCAGGAGTTCCAATTCCCAGTAGATTCAAGCCCATTCTTAGTTCCCTGGCAGTCAAGTCGCAAAGAGCTAGTCTTCCCAGTAAGATCTCGGAATCTTCAGAATTAAGGACTGGGCAATTCTCGTAAAATGAAGCAAATGAAGAAGCTATGGAGTGCAAATGAGTGCATAGCTTGTGAGGGTTGAATGATGAAATTGAGTCTTCCACGGCAGACGGGAATTCGACCAGGCTCCTAGAGAGAGCGAGTTCATCAGAATGAGCGACATTGAATCTGGATCCGGAAAGCTCTCGTCGATCCCCGCCCCACCTTCTGAAAATGCTGCATATTCTTGCATGGGCGTACTGAAGATACGGGGCTGTGTTTCCATCAAATGAAAGCATCCCCTCCCAGTCAAAGATGTAGTCCTTGGTCCTCTCGGTGGACAAGTCGGCGTATTTCACAGCTCCAATCCCTACGGCCCTTGCAACTTCTGCCCTCTCTTCAGCAACCAAATCTGGATTCTTCTCTTTGACGGCATTCTCTGCTCTTTTGACTGCCTCTTGAAGTAGATCATGTAGTTTGACCACCTCCCCCTCTCTGCTCTTCAGTACCTTTCCATCCGTATCTAGTACCGAACCGAAATTTACGTGAATTGCTCTATGGGAATCGGACATGAATCCAGCTTGCCGAGCAACTTGGAAAACCATCTCGAAATGTTGCTTCTGGGGAGTTCCGACCACGTATAGGAATCCATCGCACCCGAGCCTCTCCACCCTGTCGATAATACAGGCTAAGTCAGATGTGCTGTAATTATACCCGCCATCCCCCTTCCTAATAATCATAGGAAGTGGTTCCCCTTCCCTGTTAACCCAACCTCCCGGGAAGACGACATCTGCGCCTTCGCTATTTTCTAGAATTCCCGCATTAGATAGCCTTTCTACAACTACCGGTAGAAGTTCTTGGTAGCTTGATTCTCCCATTATATCATCGTCGGTGAGTAGTACGTCTAGAATTGAGTAGACTTCGTTGAAATACCTCATTGATTCGTCGACCAGAATCCTCCAGAGTCTCAGAGTCTCGAAGTCACCCCCTTGCAGTTGGACCACTCGATTCCTAGATCTCTCTGCGAAGGCTGCGTCGGAAACGAACTTGGCTCTAGCTTGTTTGTAGAAAGAGTCCAGGTCCCCCACCCCAAGATCATTGGCTGCTTGGTCCTCGCCTAAATCCAGCAGGTGCTCGATTAGCATGCCAAATGGAGTACCCCAGTCACCAACATGATTCTCACGAATTACATTGTGTCCCTTGAATTCAAGCATCCTGACAATTGTGTCGCCAATTACAGTAGACCTGAGGTGTCCGACATGCATCTCTTTGGCGACGTTTGGTGCGGAGTAGTCAACTGCGATGGTTTGGCTGCTTTCTGTTACGACCCCTATTCTGGGGTCGGAGAATAGTTTGGACAATTGCGTGGATAGCCAAGTTGGTTTTGCCTTAATATTCACGAATCCGCTGATAGAGGAAACGTCTGCGATTTCATCAAGCCCACCTTTGACTAGAACGCATATTTCCTCGGCGATCTCTTTGGGCGGCCTATTCAGAATACTGGAAAGTGAGTGGCAGGGAAGAGCCACATCTCCATGGTCCTGGACAGTAGCCTTCCCGATTAGGGGCATCCATTTCGATTCTTTAATCCCTAGAGAGGTCATGGCCTTTGAAAATACTGGCAATGACTCCGTGACGAGATTCCTAATCAAAACCACCTCAAGAAATCTGGTACCTCAACAATGCTGCGATACCGCCGAAGGCGGAGTTTAGTGTGGCTCCTTCTTCCGTATCCAGCGAGATTAGTCTGACCTTGGCAGAGGTATGGCCTGCTAGTACAGTGAACTCGTCAATTAGCTCCATGGTCCTCTCTGAATCCTCCCTAACCATCCCTGAATGGCACTCAGGACAATTAGGCTGTGATGATCTCTTGTCTTGAGTTGACTGCCATTCATGCTTGCACCCCTTGCAAATCCAAGATACTCTACTCTTAGTGAGCCCTTCAGAAAGAAGTAGTGTGGAGACGGCCCCCTGATCTAGAGCTGAACGAATCATGACTTCTCCGTAGGTCGCCTTCGGATTTGCCTTCATTACCTCTTTAAGAAACTCGTCGACTAGTGTCCTCTCTATATCCAGTTCTATCTGGTCCATCGTTGATCCGGCTCGTTGTATCAACTCCCTCAGGCCGCTCTCATTAGAATAGCCGACGTCAAAATATGGCTCTGCTATTAGTTTCTTTATTTCATGATGGAAGTAGTCTTGCTTAACTACGAAGTCCTTTGTCGCTCCGGGCCCCCCAATAATGATGCCTCTGAGGTTCTGCACCATTGGTAGCCAATAACTCGAAGCTCTCTCTGTTGCCTTCTTGAAGAACTTGTGCGCGGCCTCCTCGATCAGTCTCTCGAACCTCTGAGCGGATTGTCCTCCTCGTCCATGCTTGGATGGAACCAGTGAGGTGATGTGTTCCTGGCAGTGAAGCCTCTTACCCGATGCTAATCCATATGCTGCTTCTGATCTGTCAATCACGAATAGGCCGTAAGATGTTCGGTCGATGAGCATCTCTTCCAACTGACTAATTTCGAAGGTGGAGTCACACCTGTACCTGAATGAAGGAAATGGCTCCGGGGGGTCGTCCACTACCGTGGAGATCAATCTGGTCTTGTTATTGCCAACAATCACATGACCTACGAAAATTGCAATTCCCCCTTCGCCCGGAGTTTTGTAGCGGTTCAATGATGAAACGGCAGATTCAATGGCATCTGTAACGTGCTTTTTAGTTGATTTTGACTTGATATTAGCGGCCTGCCCGGACTCATGGATAAGGTGGTGCCTAACATCGCTAATCATGCGATCCGGGGGGATAATCACAGTGACTAACTCCGTCCCCATACCTTTCATTTCGGAAAGTTCCTTGATCGCCTTCTTAAGACGGAGCCTCCGCTGCTGTTGTTCGAGATCGTCGGGCATGTCGTTCCCCCGTGAATTGCCACCACAGGCGGCATTTCAACCCTTCAGCGCTAGTATAGCATACGCATTGAAAGGCAGAGTGCCGACCTAGGGACATGGCGACGGTCGTAGTAGCGCTTGGCGGTAGTCTCCTAAGGCCCGAGGTAGATCATAGGCACAAGTGGTTGTTAGATCTGGTAGTAATCCTCAGGAAAAGAGTGGATTCCGGGGATAGAGTAGGGCTAGTCGTAGGGGGAGGGGCCCCCGCCCGAGAAGGAATAGAGCTGGCTAAGCCAATCATAGACGACACAGATCATCTGGACAGAATAGGAATTGCAGCTACGAGACTGAATGCGACAATAGTTAGAGAGGCACTGTCGGACGGAGGCATTCCCGTATCTGGAAAGATACCCAAGACCGTCGATGACGCAGTGTTAGAGTTGGAGGAATGGGGTGTCGTAGTAATGGGGGGGACAGTCCCAGGGCACACGACAGATGCAGTCGCAGTCAAACTAGCGATTAGGAGTGGTGCGGAGAAGTGCGTAATTGCTACGAACGTCTCCAAGGTCTATGCTAACGATCCCAGACTGGATCCGGAATCAGAAGCATTCGACAGCCTCACCCTAGAGCAGCTACAGGGAATCGTTGGCCCTCCAGAGCATTCAGTAGCTGGTGGGTCTCAAGTTGTAGACCCAGTGGGGGTTGGGGAGGCCTTGACAAATGGACTTGCTCTGGACATCCTGGATGGAAGAGACACGGACAAGATTAGGCGATCATTGGAAGGGAAGGATTTCGATGGAACGAAGGTGAGGGGTTGATGGCCAGTCGGAAGGACACGATAATGAAGGCCGCAACTAGGACGGCGCAGCAGGCTCATGCCGCGGCATCAAAGAGGATATCACCCCCAAGAGGTAGGGTGAATTCCAACTCACACAGGCATTGCGTGGTTTGCTGGAAACCCATTCCTCTAGAAAGTGATCCAAGTATATGCGAGGGAGAGGATTGTGAGAGAATGCATTCTCGTAGGGAAAAGTCTAGGCGAAGATGGACATTCTTGATGTACTTGGGAATGGCGATTTTCGTTGGTTTGCTGGTATTTCAGTTAATAGCATATTAATGGGGGCAACAAATTGAATGATACCAAAATCTTGGAGATAATGGCATGATGGTCAGGCTCCTATCGGTTCTGCCTGGTTTTATCGGAGTCCTTTGCGCTGTTATCGTTATTCTCAGCCTAATTGGCTACCAACCCGACGAGTCTGGCTCAGTGATTCCGGTAGTCCCGTGCACAGATGATGATTTTGGGTGTAACGTGGGAATGACAGGAGATGACATGGTGGTCCCTCTTGCATTTATCCTACTGGACATAGATATGGAAGTGGATTGGAATGAGCCAGATAGAGGGTGGATAGGGGTCGTTGATGCTTCTGCGGCTGATGATTGCCCTCCCGACTCCAATGGGCTAACTCAATGCAAAGCAGAAGATATCGAAGTTTTCCTAGTAGCCGGTGGGCCCCAATCTACCGGATCGATGAACTTCCAAGTGGATCCTGGAGCTTACAGGTTTGTTGCAGGAGGTCACGAGGGTTCTGGCCTAGACTCCCAAGAGGCGGTAATGAAGACTAGCGTGCACCTAAGTAACTACGTAGAGATAGTTCTAGCAATGACATCTGCTCTCCTACTTGTGGGAGCAGGTGAAATGGCGTTCCCAGTTAGGAACTTACTGAAACGCTTCAGGGACTCTTGAGCATGAGTGTCAGCATCGTTGAATAACCGGGGCTTTGTGGAGTTAGACGTGCAAGTAGCCAAATGCCCAAACTGCGGTTCAGAGATAGATGTCTCTGGACTAAACTCGTCATACGGGGGCTACAACTTCTACTGCGTAGTTTGTGGGCACACATGGCACGTATGAATTCTAGATGACGGCTTTAGTCTGGTTTCAGTCTTCCCTTGGCCAGTGTTCTGGAAGTGATAGGGGGTCCACTATCTCATCCGCGGCTATAATCTCAATCAGATTACCTTGTAGCTCTTCGAGACCAGTGCCAGTATGGGAACTGATGGTGTGATCGTCATCATTAGAGGTTTGTTCAGAAATGTCAGATTTGGTTCCCACGACCAATACTCTTCTGTCCGACATTAAACCTCTTACTTCCTCGAGTAGGCTCTCCTGCTCGGAGATAGGTGTTGTTGATTCTTCTGATCTATCAAGCAAGAACAACAGCACGTCTCCAAGATGTTCCAATGCTGCAATGGCCTGCATCTCAATCTGATTCCTCTCGTCCATTGGGCGGTCCAGAAGCCCTGGCGTATCCACCATCTGGTACACCCTCCTTCTGTGAGTAAAGTGACCAAGGTGGAGCTGCTTTGTGGTGAACGGATAGGAGGCCACCTGTGGCTCCCCACTAGACATAGCCTCGATTAGTGCGGATTTTCCCACATTTGGAGAGCCAGCTACAACGATGCACGGTTCTAGGGGATCGATCGAGGGGAGCGTGCGAAGGGTGTTCCTTGCATCTCCGAGCCACAATATCTGCGGAGAGATCTGGTCAATAACTGAAGATAGCCTCCCATAGGCATGCCTCCTTGCCTTGTGGAAACCGTCGATGTCCCTTAGTCTGAGGATCTTTGACTGGGCCTCTCCTGAGATTCTCTGTGCTCTTTCTGCTGCCCATTGGAGAGCGCCTAGATTCCTCTTGTAATCGTCACAACCAACAGCAGCGTCCACCAAAGCCCTATCGAAATCAGTTAGGGCATTCAAACTGGGCCACCTGTCAACATAAGAGTTCAGAGTCTTGGCTGCTACGTCACATGCTGACTGCACCATCCTATTCATTTGCTTCCTGACCCTGTGATACTTATCGGGATCTTCTACTAAATCTGCCTGGCTGCTTGCCCTACCAAATGCCTTGTCCAGTATCTCCTGAGGATAAAGAACGGTCGGAATCGACCTCCACTCTACTGACGCCATGCCTCTACCTCCTTCACCGCCGCCACGGCATCGCACTTCAAGCATTAGCCGAGACGGGATTATCATTTTGAGCTAAATCGACCCGCTTATTTTTTCTATGACTACCTGAACGAAGGTGTGTGTCGGGGAGTAGCAATGGCATGAAAATCCGCGATCTGCCGGACTGGGCAGTCAGGTTCCACGAGGAATATGGCTCCCCGAACCTTGATGATCTAAGCGATGTTTTCCACGGCCCCCTGATGGACAGGAAATATGGCCTCAGAAAGGATGACCTCGTGGAAGTACTGCTAGATCGTAGGATGCTACCAGAGGACAAGGACCCCTTTGTTAGGGGGATGATGATTGGAGGTAGGAGCACTTCTATAGACATACTCGACGAGAACGGGGAGTTCAGATCAATATCTAGGGACGTAATCGTGGAAGTTAGGCTTGTTTCCCACCTTAGGAGTACATACATAGAGGACAAGGAACTACTGAAATTCGAAAAGGACGATATGAAGCGGAGATCGGAGGTACACGAGATGGCCGAAAAGACCAGCGAGGACCACGGGAGTAACCTGTGGGGGTGACAATGTGGGAAAACTGTCAGCTAATGATTGCGTCCCTTGCGAAGGGGGGACTCCCCCTCTGAGCGAAGAGGAAACAGCCGCCTTCTTGTCACAAATTAACGAAGATTGGAGTGTGGTTGGAAACCACCACCTTACTCGGTCGTGGGAGTTCCCTGACTTCGCATCAGCAATGGGATTCACAAACTCCCTTGGGGAGATATGCGAGGAGCAGGGGCACCATGCCGACTTTGAGCTTGGATGGGGCAGGGTTGTTGCCGTGATCTACACTCACAAAATAGACGGCTTGACGGAATCTGACTTTGTTCTGGCATCCAAATTCGATGAAGTTTAGGTGATATCTTGACGGATGGGTTCCGGATGCATCTTTTCGTTTGCACGAATGAACGGTTTCAAGGCCACGCCAGAGGCAGTTGTGGTGCGAAGGGATCCTTGGAGATAATGACTAGGCTAAAGAGAGCAGCGAGGAATGCTGGATTGGAAGACGTTCGAGTAAACAAGTCCGGTTGCCTTGACAAGTGTGAGAAGGGGCCATCTTGCGTCGTTTACCCCGAAGGAACGTGGTACTCATTACCCGAAGATGAAGAGGGACTGAGTCATATTCTACGCCACATTAAGGGGAATAGTCCCTCACAAGAACACCTCATGGGTGAATGAATGAGGAAGGTAGTTTACCCAAAGGTAGGTGGAGTCGATTCGATTCAAATCGTAGAGGAGGATGACCCGATTCCTGGCGAAGGCGAGGTTTGCGTGAGGATTCATCGTGCAGGCATAAACTTCGCAGACCTGATGATGAGGCAGGGGCTGTACGGCTCAAACCCCGACTATCCTTTCACTCCGGGATACGAGGCTGCGGGAGAAGTAATCTCGCTGGGAGATGGAGTTGAGGGGATTACCAAGGGGCAGCGCGTACTGGCGATGACGGGGTTCGGAGGCTATTCAGAGATGGTGTGCTTAGACGCTTCTAGAGTGGTTACACTACCGTATTCGATATCTTATGATCAAGCAGCTGCACTTCCTGTGACCTACGGCACAGCTTACCATATGCTGGTTCATCTGGGTAATCTATCGGAAGGAGATTCTGTCCTTGTCCACCATGCTGCGGGAGGGGTGGGCACTGCAGTCGCACAGATCTGCGAGGCTTACGGAGTGTCAAAGGTGATTGGTACTGCATCGGCTCCAAAGAGGGATTTCGTAGAATCGCTGGGAGTGCACTTCGTGGATAGCAAATCTGAGGACTTCGTCTCGATTTGCAGGACACTGACCGAAGGCAGAGGCGTGCATCATGCCATTGACCCTGTAGGTGGAAAGCATCTGATGCGCTCGTACAAAGCTCTACGCCGCGGAGGTAGATTGTACTGCTTCGGCGCCTCTTCTGCTGTCAAGGGCGATAAGCGCTCGCTGGCAACAGCCATTGGCATGTGGGCGTCGACGCCCAAGTTCGACCCGCTCAAGATGATGCGCTCGAATAAGGCGGTGTTCGGAGTCCACATGGGGCTACTGGATGACGAATCCATCTTCAAGGGTCATCTCGAAGACCTCTCGGGCATGCTCCTCAAAGGCCAAATTGACCCCGTCATTGACTCAGTGTGGCGCTTCGAGAAGGTCGCTGAGGCTCAGAAGCACATGCATGACCGTAAGAATCGTGGCAAGATTCTACTGGACTTCTCGTGACTACATTCCGCCAGGAACCATCATTGCGAGAACATCACCATTGCAGACGAACTCGATGTCTTCGGGGATGTCGATTCCGCCGGTCTTTACGACCCAATATCTTGCTATGGGCATGGAATGTCAATTCCAAAATTCCGTATAACGATTACGACGTGATTTCAATATACTACGAAAAATACGATTTCAACTCGATTTGTAGGGAGTTATCACAGTCTTACTGGACGAGTAGCACCACAGGCCTGGCACTTTAGCAGAGTAGTCCTGTCCTCCCTGACAAATCTGGTGTCTGGAGCCTTGCATTCCCCACAGAGAATGAAGGTCTTGACGTACGATACGATCTTCTCCTTGATCCTCTTGGGCGGTACCTTACCCTTCAGCATGATTCGGACCTGCTCCCTGCTGCCAGAAGTTCCCAGTTCGTTAAGCAGGTACTGGAATACATGGTTGGCGTCCCTATCCATAGCATCGACAATCTCTGAGAAGTTTCGAAGGATAGTCTGGCTTCCCTCTATCATTATGTCGGGCTGTGGCATTGTCCACCTAGAACGCTCGCTAATGTCCTTAGGAATTCCCTCCCTAGCCTTGTCCAGAAGGGACTGGTAATCTGGGTTGCTCACAGACTTGCGACAATAGTACTCCTTTTCACCTCACCGGGAGAGTGTGGCGAACGGTCAAGGACTTGGTCTTCTTCGTTGGTTCGTGGAGAATGGCGTGGTTGTAAAGATCGCAAGGACGGATCCAGGTGCAAGAATGCCAACAAAGGGTAGCGAACATGCTGCAGGTTGGGATCTCTACTCGTTGGAGGACACTGTGGTTCCATTTCGATCCAGTGTGAAGTTGAGGACGGGACTACACATAGCCATACCATTGGGATTCGAAGGGCAGGTAAGAGCTCGGTCTTCTCTGGGCTCGAAAGGACTGATTCTACCTCACAGCATAGGGACGATAGACTCCGACTACAGAGGAGAGGTTTTTGTTCTAATGACCTGGATCGGGGAGGGAGAATCTTACCTGGTAAAATCCGGAGAGCGGATAGCGCAGCTAGTTATCGCACCCATCCCCAAGATTGGTTTCTCTGAAGTTGACATCGAAGCGCTAGGGGCTACTGAAAGAGGGGAAGGGGGATTCGGTAGCACCGGAAGATTCTGAATGCTAAGAATTCAAGGGAAGCCAATAGTTTACCCCCGGTGGATTCATAGCACGGAAACGCTGGCATGGAGTGATGCACCTCAGCGTAGATGAACTAAGGGCCAAGGTTGAGGAGTTCAGGACTAGTGGGCTCACTACCCAACAAATAGCTGACGAGCTGTCACTGTCACAGACAACGGTGCAGTGGCTTTCTGCCAGCGATTTCGAAGTAGATGACAAGCCACTAGACGTGAAGGTGGGATGGAGGTCGATAGCCGTAAAGGGAGAAAGAATCGAGGCGATTTCCTACGTTTTCTGCGATATCATCGAAGAAATGACTGGAGATGAAGTGGAAACGATAGTGGGGCTGAGTATTAACGGAATCGCCTTCGCACAGTCGATTTCTTCAATGATGGGGTTGGAGTTATCCGTGGTCAGAAGTATAAGCGAGGACGTCAGCGGCCACCTCTCACAGGTCTACGCCAACGTTGAGGGGAAGAAGGTGGCGATTATCGATGACGTGTATTCAACTGGAACCACGATGAGGAAGACCTCTGCAGATCTCATTGCTGCTGGTGCAGACGTCAAGCTTTGCATGGTGTTTGTAAATAAATCGTGGGACGACGAAGTAGACGGGATTCCACTTAGGGCCCTGGTTAGGGCCGCTACGGTCTGAGGTGAATCATGCACTGGGCGGATTATACCGCACAAAGCCTCAGCAATCGAGGTGGAGCTCAGGTCTCTGCCTCGGGAATCACCCCCTCGGGAGAATTCCATATCGGCCATTTACGCGAGATACTGTCAGCTGAGATGATCCATCGGGCTTGTTTGGATGCAGGAATGGAGTCCAAGTACATATTCATAGTCGACTCCATGGACCCCCTAAGGAGGGTATACGACTTCCTTTCCCCCTCGTACGAGAGATACATTGGACACCCTCTTGCATACGTTCCTGCACCGGATGCGGGCGGTGAGCCTGGAGACGGGGGCACCAGTTATGCAGACCACTTCCTAGCTCCGTTTCTGGGTTCTCTCGGGCAAATAGGGGTTAGTCCCGAAGTGGTGATGAATCACGAGACGTACGAATCGGGAAAATTCTCTGAAGGAATAGACGCGGCGATATCGAAGAAGGACGAGATAAGAGGGATAATAGAGAGTATTTCCGGACGGGAGCTGCCTTCAGATTGGTTTCCATACAACCCAGTGGGCTCAAACGGAAGCCTTGACGGTGTGACTGTCACTGGCTACGAAAAGCCATTCGTACACTGGGTGGACGCGTTAGGAGTGGAGGGAAAATCCGACATCAGAAGAGCAGAGGGAAAGATGCCCTGGAGGGTTGATTGGGCGGCAAGGTGGATCATCCATGGAATTACCTGCGAGCCTGCTGGTAAGGATCACGGTGCTGCTGGAGGCAGCTTTGATACGGGGATCCCCATTTGCGAGCTACTAGGAGGCGACCCGCCCGACAAGATCGTTTACGAATGGATACAGCTCAAGGGCATGGGGCCAATGTCTAGCTCGTCGGGACTTACGATAGGGCCAATGGAGGCCCTATCACTTGTCCCACCGGAGATACTGCGCTACGTTGTAGCCCGAAGCAAGATCAACCGGCACATCGAGTTCGACACGGGAGTGGGGCTATTCCAGACTGCAGACGAGTACGAGCGGCTGGTCTCCAACCCGATGATTGAGGAGGATAGCATGACTAAGCGCCAGTTGGTAGCGCTAGAGACACAGAAGGGAGCTCTCAGATTGAGTCAAGTAAAGGCGGGTTCGGATCCCAGAGATTCAGTTGGTGGAGTCTCCTTCAGGCACCTCTCGATGCTAGCACAGATCAAGTCCTCGGATGATGACGTGTGGAAATCGTTGAGGAGATCTGGTCACATAGAGGGAGACCCAGGGGAGTCATTGGAAGATAGGCTTGCAAGGATGAGGAATTGGATTGAGGGACCTCACTTCCCTCAACACGCGAGATTGCAAATTAGGAGTCAAGTTAGCGATGAAGCGAGGGCCAATCTCGATGAGCGGGCTATGAACTTCCTGTCCGGCCTTTCATCCCTCCTTTCCGAATGCCAGTGGAGGGAGAGGGAGATTGCCACGGCGATATCAGAGGCCGCAGATTCCTCAGGTGTTTCAAGAAAGGAGTGTTTTTCGGCGTTGTACTGGTCCTTGATCGGCAAGAGCAATGGGCCAAAGGCATCTTCCTTACTCTCCGAGATGGAGAGGGATGATGTTCTGAGCCTTCTAGAAAGTGCTAAATGAGCCAAGTTACCTAGACAATAGAGTTGGAAAAAACTCAAATTGTCAGTTTCCCGGAGAGAAACATGGGAGTTTACGAACTACTGATGATGTCGATGGAGAAGAGGGACGCGAAGCACTACATTGGGGCTCTGCACGAAGATTACGAATTCGTGCGGCACCAGTCTGGAACTACGATGGATAAGGAGCAAGTTAGCGAGATGCTGACAATGATGATGTCTAACACCGACGTAGTAATCAAAGATTCAAGGTGCATTTACGAGAATGATGACATCTTGGTTGAGCACTCTGTTATGGACTTCCCTGACGGTTCAAGTGAGGCCGTAATGGCAGTCCATAGCAAGAAGGATGGCAAGATCATCAGGACGGAGACTGGAGCCACACTACTATCCTAGAGCGACTTGATCTGAAGTAGCCTAGGCTCAGGTATTCCGTTGCTGGCCTCCTTTACGGCCTCGACCTCCATCTTGGCACCGGCAAGAGTGGTGACAAACGGTATATTGAGTTCTACGGCCAGCCTTCGCATCATGTTGCCATCGAGCACAGCACCACCACTGGAGCGGGGCGTGTTGATTACCAGCTGAATCTTTCCCTGCCTCATCATGTCCAATGCGTCGGGAGACCTTCCCTCGGCGATCCTGTAGCAGGTCTGCACATCAAGACCCCCTACCCCGCGAAGAACCCGAGAAGTGCCCCTAGTAGCGTAAATCGTGAATCCCATAGCCTTCAGTCTCTCGGCTAGTGGAATGATAGCGTGCTTGTCCTCATCCTTCACAGTGATGTAAACCCCTCCCTCTGTGGGCACAGGTAGCTCTGTGGCCAGTCTGGCCTTCAGGTATGCTGCAGAGGCTCTGACATGGGAGCCCATGACCTCTCCGGTTGACTTCATTTCAGGCCCTGGAGCCGGATCGAGTCCTCGAAGCTTGATGAATGGAAACACAGGTGCTTTTACGCAGACTGCGTCGGTCTGAGGCTCAGGAATTTCCAAATCCGAAAGCCTCTCACCAAGAGCCACCCTAGCGGCAATTCTGGCTAGAGGTACTCCAGTGGACTTAGCTACGAATGGGAACGTCCGGGAGCCTCTGGGGTTGACCTCCAGGACGTATAGCAGATCATCATGGATGGCAAACTGGATGTTGTAGCAGCCCCTGATTCCGAGCTCGAGGCCGATTATCCTAGTCCACTCCTCCACCTGTTCTAACAGGGAATTAGAGACGTTTTGAGGGGGGATGAAACATGTAGAGTCTCCAGAGTGGATCCCTGCCTCTTCTAAATGCTCCATAATAGCGCCGATCAGTACTTCCTCGCCATCGCAAACAGCATCTACATCGAGTTCCATGGCGTTGCCCAGGTATTTGTCTATCAGCAGAGGTCGATCAGAGGAAAGGTATGCGTCCCTCATGTAGGACTCAAGCTGCTTGTAGTTGGAAAGTATCTCCATCCCCCTGCCTCCGAGAACGTAAGATGGGCGTATTAGGACGGGGTAGCCTATCTCGTTGGCGGCATGTCTCACTCCATCTGGTGTAGTCGCAGTTGCTCCATCTGGCATCCTGAGCCCGCACCTGAGGGCGAAATCCTCGAACCTCTCTCTGTCGCTAGCCTCATCTACTGACTCGGGAGAGGTCCCCTCCATCACGAGGTCCAGCCCCATACTGGAGAGATGCGGAATCTCATCGGATAGTGGGAGTGCAAGGTTGATTGCAGTCTGCCCACCGAACTGAAGAAGGATTCCTGTGGCATCCTCCCTTAGCAGCATCTCGGAAACTGATTCCAAGGTGAGTGGATCGAAGTACAGCCTATCGCTAGTGTCGAAGTCGGTGGATACTGTTTCAGGGTTGTTATTGATAATGATGGCCTCGTGTCCAAGATCCTGGATGGCTCCTGCCGCATGAACACACCCATAGTCGAACTCAATTCCCTGGCCGATTCGTATGGGTCCCGAACCGACTACGGCAATTCGCTGTTTTACAGATGAGGCCAGTCCTGGAACATAATCCACTCCAGATTCTGCTGAACCTCCCTCGTACGTCGAGTAGTAATAAGGGGTAACTGCTGCGAACTCAGCTGCGCATGAATCCACCATCCTATACCTCGGATGTACACCCATCTCATGCCTACGTAGCCTGACGGCTATCTCATCCTCACCTGTTTGTAATGATTTGAAACCACTCTCTGGAAAACCTGCGAGAGCGTCTGCAATGTGCAAGTCTGTGAATCCTGAACCCTTCCAAGACCTCATCTCTGGCTCGGGAATGCCCGCGGGACTCATTCCAATTTCACCTGCTGCCCTAATCTCGGTCTCTATGGCAGCTATCCTTTCGAACCTGCGTAGGAACCACCTAGTCATGCCTCCAGTAAGATCTCTTACGTCCTCTATCGAGTACCCCCTCCTGAACGCCTCAATGACTGCTCCGAGTCTCCTGTCGGTAGCTACTCTCAGCCAATCCTCTAGAAGCGCCGTAGGTAGGTTCTCAGCGGCCCTCTCGTCCATTGTCTCACCGTCGGATGCATCCGACATTGAAAGGGGTCTTGGATGTGGTTTGCCGTACTCCAAGCTCGCCCATGCTTTCAGGCAGGCCTCCTCGAAGGACCGCCCTATAGCCATCACCTCACCTGTTGACTTCATCGAGGTGCCGAGGGTCCTGTCAGCAGTCCGAAACTTGTCGAAAGGCCACCGAGGAATCTTGACCACACAGTAGTCCAGAGTGGGTTCGAAGGCTGCGGTTGTTCCCTCACCTGTGATGGGGTTGGGGAGCTCGTCCAGAGTATAACCTACAGCAATCAGAGCGGCCATTCTTGCAATGGGGTATCCTGTTGCCTTGGAAGCCAAGGCGGAAGAGCGGGAAACGCGAGGGTTGACCTCAATTACTCGGAAGTCACCATTTGACTGATCTACTGCAAACTGTACGTTGCACCCTCCTTTGATATTGAGTCTCCGTATCAGCTTGAGAGCTGCATCCCTCAGAATCTGGTGGTCCCTATCGGAAAGTGTCTGTTGAGGTGCCACGACTATGGATTCCCCGGTGTGGATGCCCATCGGATCGATATTCTCCATGGTACAGACAATGATGGCGTTGTCTGAACCGTCTCTCATCACTTCGTACTCATGCTCCTGCCATCCCAGAATACTCTCTTCGATGAGGACCTGCCCTATTGCCGAATGCAGGATTCCCTGGCTTGCAATCTCAACTAGCTCCCCCATGTTGAATGCAGTCCCCCCTCCCAAACCACCGAGAGTGAATGCTGGCCTGACCAGAAGGGGGAACGAGCCCAGCTCCTCTGCTGCAGAGATGACCGTATCAATCGAATCGCATGCCAGAGCCTTGCAGACAGGGAGGTCAATCTCCTCGCACACCTTCTTGAATAAATCCCTATCCTCAGCCTCATCTATCGCGGCGAGATTGCAGCCGATAAGTTCCACACCAATCTCATCTAAGGTACCATCCTTTGCAAGTGCGGAGGCGATGTTCAACGCGGTTTGCCCCCCCATCCCTGCCAGTAATGCGTCTGGCTTCTCAGACTCCATGATCCTCTTTACGACCTCGGGGAGTAGAGGCTCGATGTATATCCTATCTGCCATCTCAGGATCGTTTTGGATAGTTGCCGGATTAGAGTTCACAAGAATAACCTCATACCCATCGGAGCGTAATGCTCTGCATGCCTGGGATCCCGAGAAGTCGAATTCGGCGGCCTGACCTATGCGGATTGGTCCGCTTCCCAGGATTAGGATCCTCTCCAGATCGTCTCGGCGAGGCATCAGGGACCTCCACTTGTTACCAACTCTGCTTTGGCTTTGCCCAAATGTTCAGCAACCATCTGCTGGAACCTGTCGAAAAGTGGGGATGCGTCATGAGGACCAGGACACGCCTCTGGGTGGAACTGAATGGTGAAGGCGGGTTTGTCCAGAAGGTCTAGACCCTCAACAGTTCCATCGTTCGAGTTCACATGCCTGACTCTGAAGTCGGCGCCTAGAACGTTCTCGGTTGATTCTGAGCATGCTCCACTCGGGTGGGGCGCCAGCATACCTTTCACTGGATCCTCGACAGCGAATCCATGGTTCTGGCTAGTGATGTGCACTCTACCAGTCTCTAGGTCCATTACCGGTTGGTTAGACCCCCTGTGCCCGTAGCGGAGCTTGTATGTCCTGAGTCCTGCTGCAAGACCCATTAGCTGGTGGCCCAAGCAAATCCCCATCACTGGGATGTCCTTCCTAACTGCGGAGGCCAGAGTCATGCGGGCATCGGTTGCCGAACCCACGTGAGCTGGGTCACCGGGCCCGTTCGAAGCGAATAAGGCATCTGGGGACCAGTCTCGAGAAATCTGCTCGAAAGTAAGTGTTGCTGGGCACCAGACCACCTCGAACCTATTGCAAAGCTCCCTGAGGATGTTGTGCTTGACCCCACAGTCAATTGCTGCGAGCCTTGGTAGCCTTTCCCCATTGGCATCTTTTGCTCCGGGGTTTAGTAGAACGGGTTGGTCGCATGTGACTTGGGCGACCAGGTCCTCAGCATCAGGAGGAGTCATCGCACCGAGGATAGCCCTCATCTCATCCAGCCTCTCAGAGGGGCCGAACACACAGAGCAATGTCCCGTGTTCTCTGACCCTTCTAGTGAGCGCTCTGGTGTCGATTCCTTCTATCCCGGGAACATTATGTGCGACAAGAAGATCGTGTACGCTCCCCACCGAGTCTCTGTGGTCCGGGAAAGGCATGTGCTGTCTGCATACCACGCCCCTGGGATGTACCGAAGAGGACTCCGAAATTGCCGGAATGATTCCGTAGTTGCCTAACAAGGGATAGGTGAATGTGAGGACCTGGCCCGCGAATGATGGGTCTGTTAGGCTCTCTTGGTATCCACACATTCCCGTGGTAAAGACCAACTCCCCCTCTGCTATCGCCTCGGCTCCGAATAGTCTGCCCTCGAAACGAGTTCCGTCTGCTAGTAGGAGCGTCCCACTAGAACCGCTAGGTTGCTCAGAACCCACCGAATTTACCAAAATGTCAGCCGCATCGGGGAACGACGGTGGCGACTGCACTCCATTTACGCCAGCGCCGGGGCAGAAGCCCCCTGCTACTGGAGTCCCCGACATCAGCAACGCTGCCCTAGTACGACTCTTAATCATTCAGTGGAGAGGTGGTTTAATTTTGTCTCTTGGTCACTCATCATCATCACTGATTACGACCTTATTCCTAGCTGATGGGAGGACTTTCATCTGTGCTCCTTCGAACTTGGATGACTCGTCCACTGGCCCCAGCCACGAGTCTAGGAAGACCGCCAGGGCGGCTACCTCGGAGTGTGGTTGGTTCCCAACTGAAACATTGTGGTGGGAAATGTGGTAAGCCTCTGCTGGAACCTTTGTCCCGCCCACCACAATGATAGCAGGCTTGTCGACGGGAATAGAATCAGTCACTTCCCTCCAGGGCTCCCCGTACATGGTTAGATGGACAATTGTTGCCTCGCCAGACTTAGAAGCATTCCTGAGGAATGACATTGGATTTGACTCGTACCTGCTCTCGAAATCTCCTCCGAATCTCTCTGTAACAGACTCCCATGTGTCAAGAGCAGAGGGGTCCTCATCTCCTGAGAGGATTACTTCGTCTGCTCCGAAAGCTCTTGCAGTGAGGCCTAGGTGTGAGGTGATTCTCTTGTCCCTCTCTCTCCTGTGGCCTAGTCTTAGGACAGACAACCTCGGGGGATGGCTGCGATCCATGGTTCACGTGTACGGGGGTGCCTCATCAGCCTGACCCTCGAGAGGATCACTCCCCCTAGAGGGGAAAACCTCGACTCCCATGTTCAGCATGCTCGCCCTCACCCATTGGAGAAGAAGGGCGTCGAACATCATATGAGAAGCGAAACCGACCATAGCGGCCAGAACCAGAACCCGGCCTGTGGCGAAGAGAGCGTCACCCTGCAATACATCATAGTTCATCAGAACCGGTTCGACGATGTAGAAAATGGCTAGAACGGCCAACCCCCCTCCTATCTGAGACAATGTTGCGTTTCCTCTTTCCCTGCCGATTCCAGTGAACAGAGTGGCAGTTATCACTAGGAGAGGTACGATGAAGCTTACAGTTCCGAAATCAAAAGAGCCGAGGATTGAATCGGGAATTTCTGAGTCCTGCACCGCTTCAGATCCCTTGCTAACAGCAATCCACCACCAAAGCGCGCTAGAAATGAATAGAGCGCCCGATGTCCTGGCACGTTGGGTAATCATATCTCTGACATGATGGGCATCGCGTGGCTTTAGTCTCTGAACTATCGAGTCTAGGATAAATAATGTCTCGGGGTCATGAGGGGCTTCTGAGTCAGCAATTGGTTGGACCTCAATGGCCTCTTGCAACTCATCGTCACCCAGAACCATCGCTCGATTGCCCCTCCGTCACATCATAAAG
>CAYFID010000002.1:0-48113 GCA_964343205.1 uncultured Candidatus Poseidoniales archaeon
TGTCCTTGGCCCTGTCCTTGGCCCTGTCCTTGGCCCTGTCCGTCCTCACCTTCGCCACCGCCCTCGGTGCCTCCGTCTCCGGTCCCGTCTCCCTGGAAGTCAGGGTCATACGCGTCGGGTATGCCATCTCCGTCAGAGTCGGAAGCGGCCCCGTCGTTGGGGTCGTTCGGGTATGGATCATTAGCGTCGTTTGTCCCGTCGCCGTCGGTATCAGCCGAGTTGGGGTTGGTTCCAGTCTCGTACTCCTCTAGGTTAGAGAGGCCGTCTCCATCTGGGTCCGCGTTACCGTCGGCAGCCGAGTTGGGGTTGAGTCCGTAGTTGACCTCCCAGCCGTCAGGCATTCCGTCGTTGTCGGTATCAGGGTTATTCATGTCCGTGCCAGCCTGCTGCTCTTCTGCGTTGGTAAGGCCGTCTCCGTCCCAGTCGGCTCCGCCATCTGACGGGTCTAGGGGGTCGGATCCATCGGCGCCGACACCGGTAGATCCGGCCATGAGCACCAAGAGTAGGGCTGTAATCACACTAGCTTTCTTCGAATTATACATCATCATATTGTCACTTCCAAATTAAAATAATTTCCGGGAGGAGGGATGTTTGCTTGGAGCGAGCCCAGACTCTTGTTCGTCAACAGCCAATACGCGGTACTGCGCGTCATTTATGGTGTTCTCGAACTCGTTAATTTCTGTCCTGGCTCCTCCTTTTTTCATCATCCAATCTCACGGGCTTTCTCAGGGAACCCACTGTTCCCTCTGGCTACGGAGAGGAGTAGTGCGTATTTAACGGGTTCCCGTGATAGTTTCACGGGGTGATTCTTGACAACTCTGCGCGGAATTTAGCCGACCCCATGAAGTGAAGGACGGGAACAACTAGTGAAGAAATGGCCAATACCCCGAAAAACAGGCCCGACCAAAGCTCTATTCCGGTACCAATAGAGAGGAAAAGGATCCATCCCACCAAGACGACGGCCCAAGGGAGGTGCCTCCTGGTGTAGAGGGACAGTCTGGCATTGAGTATCTCGTCAGAGTAGTACTGAGGAGTATTCTCGGGATCCACCAGACCTTCCTCTATCCCGCATCGGGAGCAAACCTGGTAGCGAGGCCCGTTTCCGCTGATGAACTGGGTCTGCGGGTAGTTCTGCTTGCATATCCTGCATGCCGGCATATAGCTCAGGTAGAACCACCTGCTTCCGCTCCTTCAAGGCTACGGTTCAATCCTCAAGGGCCTCGTCAATGAATGACGTGTCGATATTGTCTGAATCGTCCTCTTCGTCATCGAGGTCGTCAGCGAGGACGTTGAGGTCCTGTAGCCCTATCTCCTCGGTGTCCGATTCTAGCAGGTCGCCAACGGAAGCATCGGGATCCCACCAGTCCTCATCTAGACCCGCATCTGGGGTCTCCGTGGATTCTTGTGAAATCTGGTCTTCATCTTCTTTCTGGGGACGGAGGGTGGAATCCATCTCCTCCTCCTCGGAAATCCCCCTGGCTTCTCTGGCGAGCTCCTCCTCCATTTCCACCTCGAGAGTCCCCATCTCCCACGGTTGAGGGGCAGCCCGATCCTTTGGCCTGATTATGAGAACCGCACCGAGGAGTACCATCATGGCAGAAATGAGGGCGATGAACATGTTAAGGTCGCCATCTACTAGCTGGTCGAACCAGGACGAGTCTCCGGGGGACCGGTCGGTCACCATTCCACCTGGTGAGAATTCGGTGAGGGGGTAGACACGGATAGGGTCAACTGCCAGCCTGTGGACCACGCCATCGAAGGCAACTACTGCTAGCCAGTAGGGAGAGGATGGGCTCACCGGAGTGGGGCCGATCGAGTCGAACGAGGCGTTAGGGGAGGTAATCGACGAGGCGACTAGGATGGCGTCCCTAGTGTCAGAGAACTCCATGTTGCTTGCATAGATCGAGTAGGAAATAACCTGAGGGTCATCTGAGCTCTTCCAGAGAACCTCAATGGAAGACTCTGTTTCGTCCCAGTAAACCATCACCTCTGTGACTATTGGGAGGTGGATTCCCGGATCCTGGGATTTCTCGTCCACTGGGCTGATCATTGATGTCTTGAGATTGTCCATCCAAGAGTTTCCTGAGGAGTCCACGGAGACCACTGCAACCCACATGGGGACGTCTGGCTGGATCGCCTCACCTCCTGAAACCGTCTCCAGCAGGGTCTGGCCTCCCCATTCGGTCCTATCCAAGACCAGTGCAGGCTCCAGCCCATCGGCGCTGTCGAACGGCACTCCCGCGACCGCGTAAATCCAATACTCGCCTATGTCGGGGGCAGTGCTTGCGGAGAAGGACACATAGATGCCGTCTCCGGAGTCGGGAGAGCGGTCTTCTAGTGTTGGGGGTGGGACCCTCTCTGGGGGGAATAGGTCCCCCCTGTTATCTATAGGGGTAACCAGTGCGAGATAATCACCCAAACCAGTTAGAACGACGTTGCCGGCTATGTCGTGTACTGTGACTACGACATACAGAGGCAGGTCTGGGGATATCCCAGAAAGCGATAGCGAGCTAGCATCTGTGCCGTACAAAGCGCTGGTGATGGTTATCTCCAGTCTTGGTGAGTTGCCGATCTGGCGCTGGTCTATCGTGATTAGCCCGCACTGGCCGCTAGATTCGCATGTGGATGAGATCGCGGTAAGGTCGTCGAGAGGGAAGTCGGATACCCAGACGGTGTAGTGGCTGAAGTCCTCGGACATGCTCCTGTCCCAGCTAACGTCGATCGCCGTCCCGTCGTCTTCTGGGTGGTCCCAGGCCTGGAGGCCGAATGCCGGGTCTGGAGGGAAGCCTTCGTCTGAGTCAAATTCCGAGTAACTCGTTGTCTCCACTACTAGGACATCGTCGAGGTTCTGATTGCCCCAATCGTCGACGGCTACTACTCCAACCCAATATACTAGTCCGTTCTCCAAAGAGGAGTTGCCGATTGAGTCGATTGTGAATGATTCTGTCGTACAATCGGGAACGAAGGCCGCCACTGGCCATCCGTCGACCGAGGTAGGTGCCGTCCATCCCGAAGCGGGCAGGATGTAGATAACGTGGTAGGAGCAGTCATCCTCCTGGTTCGGATCCCAAGTGACGTTGATCCTCCCCCCTTCGTCATTTGGAGAGTCACTGGCCGAAGTCCCCGTTATTGGCGCGGGGGCAATCCCGTCATTTAGACCGCCGGCGGTTACCACTGGCCCTACCACAGTTGCATTTGCTGGATCGAACTGGCCGGACTCGTCGACGCAGGAAATAGCGAACCAATATGGTACGTTGCCCTCGAGTTCTAGAACTGTGGAGTTCCCAGCCGCGAAAGCGAAGTCGATCGGGTCAGAAAGAGCCAGCGCGTTGGTTATCTCCTGCTGTACCGCCCATATCCTGGACATCTGAGGGTCCAGTTCCTGACAAGCTGACCATTCTGCGGCGACTGTGCCAGGAATTCCTCCTGTCACGGGCTCAACAATAAACCAATCCGGTGGGATAGGCACCTCATCGGTGGGTGTGGCGTTCCCCTCCCATGATATGGGCTCCCCGAGGGTTCCGTCGGGGTACTCGATCGTGATTGCTGCCCTGTACTGGCGTTGGTCAGAGAGTGGTGTCTCCGATCCATTGCTGTTGCCAGTTGTGAAAATAGTAGTAGTCTGGGACCAGAAGGGTATCCTCTGGTAAGAAGGCATTCCTTGTAGGTCGTCCTTAGTGGGATTCCAATCAGGATTGTCGGTTGAGTCCCAAAGGTAGATTCTGTAAGCTGTCCATGCGGAGTCTTGGGCTGGGAGCCAGGAAGCATGCAGAACTCCTCCACCGTCGTTTGGCCTATCGTAAAGGCTGGTCATCAGCGTAGGGGCCTCGAGCCGTTCCCAGTCATATGTGATCCTTAGCTTGATCTTCCCCTCGGTTGGTGACTGCAGTTGGAGGTGTACCGAGGAGGAGGAGGAACCTGGAGGAGTGTTGAAAATCGCGGTCTGGAACGATTCTTCGATACCGGGGTCCAGGGCTGCTAAATCCCATGAGCCGGAGTAGTTCAGGATGGTGGATTTTACCCAGACCCAAGATCCCTTCTGGGGCGAGGAGAATGTTATCGAGCCGGGGTAAAGGAGTAATTCCGAGGAGTTAGCCTGATTTGCGTCGATGGGTATTGAAATTGTGGACTCGTGGTTTACCAGGACTGTGGACATCCCAGGGAGGGTGCTTTCAGTTATGTCCACAGTCCTGTCCACGAAGATTGCCGTGAGGGGTGTGGCCCTCCTCTGGGCTTCCCTATCGACTTCGTTCAGTGACTCCATCGGCCTGTAGATGTGGAGTCCGTCCTCACCGATAGCAGCCAATCCCATCCAGGAGTCCGCATCCCCAGAAATTGCTCCTATAAGGTCGCCAATAGCCAGGACCTCGTGATTCCCCGCCGACCTTACAACGCTAATCTTGCTTGGCGAGATCACGGCAATGTTTGTTCCATCTGAGGTCAAATCCAAGATTGGCCAGGCCTGTAGGTCCAGAGCCCCTGGCCCTGCCTCCATTGACATAGAAGACCCGTTCCAGTGGACTAAGGGCTGGCTGGAAGTAGCAATGTGAACTCCCCATTGGTCAGTGGCCACTGCCCTGACATCGTTGCTTGGAATCATGTCGATGTTGTAAGTCCCGTTGGCGCTGTCCGTGGAAAGGTCCCATGCCGTGGCCCCCGGTCTCGTCAGGCCCTGTCCGTTGTGTGAGATGAACAAAGAGGCATCGTGAAAGATAGTGATCGTAGAGCCCGTTGAAGTGTCGTTAACGACCCTAGAAACTGGCTCGGCGTAAACTATCCCTGATACGAAGTCGCCCAGGAGGCCCTGTGCCCTTCCAATGGACCCCGCGACTGATAGGTTCTGGTCCAGAGCGATTATCCCCGTCGGCCCCCCGATAAGCACGGTACCATTTCCGATTACAGTCGAAGGGGGTACGAATAGGTGATTGGAAATTGGCGTGGGTAGGCCGTCCACAGTCGTGATTGGATCGTCCCAGTCGCCCCTGGTTAGGTTCCATAGACCTATGCCACCGTGGGTCGCCACCAGAATGTGATCCTCGTATTGGACGAAGTCGGTAACAATGTTGCTTGGAAGTCCGGCAATCAGGCTTCCCCGACCCCATGTCCTGTTGTTGGGATCGAAGGATTGGAAGCCTGCAGAGCTTCCGTCCCAGCCCATCAAACCGACATACATCTGCCCCCCGTCCATTAGCAGCCCATCCATCTGGTTGTGTAGGGCGGGTGAAGTCGGGTGCAGTGTCCTCTGACTCAGATTGAAGGAGAATAGTCCCCCTCCTACGGTAGATGCCCAGATCTCCTCGTCTAAGAGCATGATCTCATTAATGCTCTCGAAGAGAGCGTCGAAACCGTACTGCCAGTTGACGGAGCCGTTGTCCAGAATTTCTCCCTGGAGCACTGTTGAGCCTAGGTAAGAGTCATCTGAAGAGCCAAGACTAACCCACACGTGGGTTTCGTTCGAAATCATCTCATTTACTACCCCTGATGGGAGTCCGACCAGCTCGTCGAATCCACCCTCGATCAGGCCGGTGCTGTCTAGTCTGTCCACTCTGTTTATTCCTGACAATGCTCCAGACCTCCCAATAGCGTACTCCCTATTATTCTCAGTTGGTGCCCTTACGATAGAGCAGGCGTCCATGCCCAGCCCGATAACCAGGCCTTGGGAGGCTGTGGATCCCGATGTTATTACCCGAGTGATGCCACCGCTTCCGTCGTAATGGGACACAAGAAGCAGATTTTCGTCGTACAGCATCCCACCCGGGAAGACTGGGTTCCCTGAAACCCCCATATCTGTGGTCAGAGTCCCAAGGAAGTTGTTGGAGGAGTAGTCGAAGCGGTCTATTCCTGCGTCATCAGTATCGAAGCCGATGTACATGATGGCGTTTTCTTCGTCACAGGCCAGTGCCCTGACGTCCCTGTCTTCTAGGTTTGAGTTGTCTGTAGTTATCGGGGAAATCCACTCCTCTGTGACTCCATCGCCATCATGATCGGCTAGGTCAAACCTTGCGATTCCCCCGCCCGTTGCCCACCACTGCCAAGCGGTGAATCCTATCGCAATGTTGACGATGTCATGGCACAATACTATGTCGGCCCCGTAGCCGTCTGGTATCTCATTGGAGTCTACCTCCCACGTGGACCAGTTGCTGTTGTTCCCGGAGAGGCGCATCAGATGCCCGTCGTTCCCGTATCCTGAAGCCGCCCAAAGATCGTCCCCTACTACTTTCATGGAGTAGAAATCTAGCTCTGACTCAGATGGAAGGCCATCTCCTGGGAGCCACGAGGGGAGCCAAGACTCGTTGGCCGGGTTCCATCGCAATATGCCGTTCATGCTGGCGAAAAGGTACTCTCCCTGGTACTCCACCATACCCCTGATTCTACCATCAACATCGTTCCACTGGTTCAACAGTGTCATGTTCCCCGCGGAGAACCGCCGGAGGATGTTATCCCCATAGGCAACCCATAGCTCACAAGAGCCATTGAGGGGGTAGCAGTCCCCTAGGTACTGCGCATTCACCCTTCCTACGTCTCCTATAGTCTGTAGGTCGTCCTCCCAGTCGTTCGAGGTTGTGTTCCACCTGACAATTGTGCCTGGGTCTCCGGATCCACCCCAACCAGAGGTACCAACTACGCTAATCCAAACCTCGTCACCGATGGTGTTCATCCCGTGAATAACTCCCTGGAATCCCAAGCGGTCTCCGGCGTCGATTTCGGAGAGTGAAGTGTTGTTGTTCAGGTTTATTCTGTAAACCTCGTCTCTGGAGTTCCAGGAGTTTGCCCTCTGTGGCGAGTAGTACATCACATCTTCAACTATCAGTATCTCTGCTGGAGAGTAGTTCGGTAGTGTGGGGCCGTCTTGGTTCGACCCTCGGCCCCACTGAGTGATAACAGAACCGTTGTATAGGTCAATCAACGTCAGTCCAAAGTCTCCGCCAGCCCACATTGTCCCCTGCTGCCTGCCCTCAATAAGAGCGGTTACGTCGTCATCGTCCAGTATGCCCTGAGAGCCGTCCCAAGGCACCATCCATTCTCCTGAGCTGAGATTGTATCGAGCTATCCCCAAGTTCTCGAATCCAAGGTAAAGCACATCGGCAAATTTCACGACCCTCGCCCTGTCAGTGTCATCTCCTGCTGACCAGACTTCCACTACGGTCCCATTGGAGGTGTTGATCACCGCTGCTCCTTCGGTAGTACCTGCGTAAAGCAGATCGGATCCGATTGGGTCTACGGATATCACGAATCGGGACGGCATGCCGTCTCCCTGTCCTCCGCCGCCTCCGCCGCCTCCGCCTGAAGTCCAGCAGTCCTCCAGAGTAAACTGGGACTGGGAGCCTGTTGGCCAGTTCCACATGCAAGCCCCACGATTGGTCCCCGCATAGACGCCGTTTGCATCGCTGGAAACGTCGTAGAACTCGAACGGGTCGTTGTTCCAGCCTGGTATGCTGGTTGGAAGGAGGTCCCAACTGTTGCCATCCCATCTGGCTAGTCCTCCATTGCTGTTTGCCCCGGAGTTCTGAACCTCTGACCCAACCAGCAATCCACCGTAGAAGTCAATCGAGAGTGTGTTTACGTCATCGTCAGGTATTCCGTTGGGGTCGTCGGGAGTCCAGAGATTGATGATGTCGCGGGTGAGCCTGTCTATGATCAGTATTCCAAGACCATTCAAGCCGAGATAGATGGTGTCACCGTCTACGGCAATGGGGGTGGAGTCCAGGTTGTCAACTCCCAGAGACTGCCAAGAGCCGATTATGGACGGAGCGCTGAGATCTAGCCGCATCACCCCTGCCTCCTCTGTGGCAATGTACGCAATCCCAAACCTAGTTGCGATGTCCCTGATACTATCTGAGTCCAGACCTTCTGCCACTGAGTAAGTCTCGGTGACGGTGTTTGAAAGAGTGGAGTACAGAGATACCCCCGAGTCCTGATGGCCTATCACCAGGGTGTCTGTGGTGGAGTCGAATGCCATGCTAGTGACGAAGTTTGAGTTTAGGCCCTGTGTACTAGGTCCCGCCTGTACGGACTCGAAGTAAGATCCATCCACATTACTTAGCCTGTGAGCTCCGCTGCCCGTAGTACCAACCCACACCCAGCCGTTTTCATCCTGCACTATGGAGGTAATTTCCCCGGGATCGTTCACGCTATCCTGAAGGTCGATTGGAGGTTTCCACAGGTTGTCCCTCTTGTCCAAAATATCAATTAGGCTACCAGAAGCTATCCAGAACTCTCCTGCTTCCCCGTCATCGATTATTGCTGTAACCTGAGCATCGTCAATCGAGGGACTGCTAACAAGTGCAAATGACCCGTCGGGGGTGTCCTCCAAGACCCTACCCATAGTTCCTGTCGAGTCTCCAATCAGGATAAGGGAGGCATTTGGTGCTCTATTCAGCCCTCCTGGCCAAGGGGTGATGCTTGACCCGGACTCAGTCAGGCCCAAGTCCTCAAGATCGATATCCGATCCGAAGAGTAAGACGTCAGTGTCGTATGGCTGAACTTGCTGGTCTCCAAGAATGTGAAGCCACCCGGGAGTCACAGCAAGACCTTCCACGTCATCAGTAGAGAGCCAGTTAGAAGATGACCACGATGGTAACCAAGATAGTGAGGATAAGTCGATCCGATCTATTCCTGAGTCTGTTGTGGCAATGTACAGGCAGTCGTTGGCTATGGCTAAATCAGAAATTGAGTCCCCAGATAAGACAGTCGTGGAGTCCCATACTACGTTTCTTTCGATTTCGATGACTGTGGAGTCGCTTGACGAGACATTGTACTCGATCACATGGACGCCGTGATTCGCTGTGGCTACGAATAGCTCTCTACCTACCACTATGATATCCACTGGAGTCTCGGTCTCCGAACCGGAGCAGAATTCTGCTGATTTCCAAGTTGCCCCCTTTGATGGCATAAGGTAGTGTAGCTTGCAATCAGTACCAGCCCAGAGAACGCCGAAGATATCTACGGCCAATGACAGGATTGGTTCGGATTCTGAAGAGTTAGCATCTGCGGGGAAATCGTCAATTGAACTTGAATCTGATAGTCTCATGGCTGTGACATTACCATATTCGTCTCCCACGTAGAGCATGTCTCTATTTCCATCTGCAACAATGGACCGCCCAGCGATGTTCGGAACGATGTCGATTATCCTCTTGTTGGCATTGTCATCAAGTTGCAAGAGATCGTCGTCGACTAGCAGGTATAGCCTTCCGTCGATGTGATTGTATGCGCTTCCGTGTACTGAAACTTCGAGGGGGCTTAGGGAAAGCTTTGGATCGACGGGCCGGAGTGCCTCTATCACTAGGTCAGTAATCTCTACCCCTGTTGGGAGGTGCCATGACGCATCGCTGATGGTATTTGGCTTGAGTGAGGAGTCCAAGATTCCTCCAACCAACGTTGGTGGATTCTCAGCGAAGCTGTTCTGACGCCCAAGGTCGCCAAGTCCACTCCAGTCTAGAACGCTAGTCTGGGTGTCCATTATGGCAATTTGAGGTTGGTTGACCCATATGCCATCGCTCCCGTTTACAGAAATTTCCAGGGTCAGGTTGTTGATAACGGCTCCAGGGGCGAATTCCATGATTAGGTCGCCCAATGCTGGGGTCCCGTTCTCCGTGTCGGCTCCTGTGGCCTCCAAAACAAACCATCCCGTATCGTTACTCCCGTTGACTCCCCAAGACTTGCTGGAAACATCGACCCTGTTTCTATTGTTATCAGATAACGACTCGGTGCTCGTCAGTGTGGAAGAAATTCCCCCCCACGGAAGAAGGATTACGAGCAAAACTAGTCCGATTGCTCTTCCCTTCCTTCCAGTCATCTCGCGAGCGGGGTACATGTGGACGAACCGAGTCCCTCGATGTGCGATTTATGAAGGGTATGGGTAACCGACTGCGACTTGCTCGTATGGGTATAGATTTTCCACAGAGGAAAAATAGGAATCACGGCCATATTGGCCGATAATCAAACGATTAGCAATAGGATAGCATCATAGGAGATGGTTCGTCCGGCAGCATCCGAGGTGGTCCTGTGGGCAGCAAGCAACTGCGCGAAGACGCGCTAAACTACCACTCCTCTGACCCTCCTGGTAAGATAACAGTAGTTCCTACAAAGCCTCATGGCACCCAAAGAGAGCTTTCTCTAGCCTATTCACCAGGAGTGGCTTACCCCTGCGAAGAAATAAGAGAGAACGAGGATGAAGTTTACAATTACACCTCAAAGGGCAATCTTGTAGCTGTAATCAGCAACGGTACGGCGGTACTAGGCCTGGGAGACATAGGGGCGCTAGCTAGTAAACCAGTAATGGAGGGCAAGGGGCTTCTCTTCAAGGCGTTCGCGGATATCGATGTTTTCGACATAGAAGTGGATCGCACAGACGTTGACCAATTTGTAGAGGCCGTAAAGGCAATTGCGCCTACTTTCGGAGGAATAAATCTCGAAGACATCGGGGCTCCAGAGTGCTTCGAGATAGAACGAAGGTTGGTAGAAGAGTTGGATATTCCCGTGATGCATGATGACCAGCACGGTACGGCAATTATCTCAGGAGCAGCACTTCTGAACGGTCTAGAAGTGGTAGAAAAGAGGATTGGTGATGTTCGCGTTGCGATTCTGGGGGCTGGGGCTTCCGCGATTTCGTGTGCCAAGCACTACCTGAGACTTGGTGTATCGGAAGATAACCTCGTTATGGTCGATTCGAAGGGGATCATCACCACTAAGCGTAGTCAAAATGGCGAGCTGAACGAGTACAAGGCGCAGTTTGCCAGAGACGTGAAGGAGGGGGGGATTGCCGATGCTCTGGAGGATGCGGACGTTTTCCTAGGACTCTCAAAGGGCGGCTTAGTAACACCGGAAATGATCGAGGGGATGTCCGATAGACCACTAATTTTCGCTCTGGCAAATCCTGACCCGGAGATAACTCCAGAGCAGGTAGCAAGCGTTCGTGAGGATGCAATAGTTGCTACAGGCAGGTCTGACTACCCCAACCAAATCAACAATGTTCTAGGATTTCCCTACATATTCAGGGGGGCTCTAGACGTTAGAGCGACTGAAATTACTGAGGGAATGAAGATGGCGGCTACCCGTGCGATAGCGGAACTGGCTAAGGAACCCGTGCCGGACGATGTTATTTCCGCATACGAGGGAGAGCAGATGTCGTTTGGTGCCGATTACCTGATTCCCAAACCATTCGATGCTCGAGTGCTAATTTGGGAAGCGAGCGCAGTGGCGGAAGCGGCTGTGAACGAAGGCGTTTCCAGGGTCTCTTCTGACGAGTTCGATTTGAATACCTACAGAGAGGAGCTTGAGGCGAGACTCGGCCTAACCAGATCGATCATGAGGAGGGTCATCAACCAAGCAAAGAGGAATCGCAAGAGAATCGTGTTTTGTGAAGGAGAGGACCCGACGATTATCAAGGCTGCATCTCAATGCATATCAGAGGGAATCTGCAGCCCAATACTCCTAGGTCAGGAGAAAAGAATCGCCGCTGTTAAGGAAGAGTTGGGGCTAGATTTCGATTGTGAAACGATTGACGTGAGATACGATCCCAGAAGGCGTGGAGAATATGCAGAGGAGATGCACCGTCTCAGAGGTAGGAGAGGTCTCACAAAGGAAGACGCGGTTAGGCAACTAAATTCAGCTACTTATTTTGCCCCTATGATGGTTAGGAAAGGGGACGCGGACGGATATTTGGGAGGGGTTTCTCACCAATATCCTGACATCGTAAAGCCCTGCTTGCAGGTGATAGGGCCGGATCCGGATTCGCATAGGATAGTTGGCATGTACATGATGACCGTGAACGGACAGTTGATGTTCATAGGAGACGCAACGATCAACATTTACCCTGATGCGAGAACACTTGCTGAGATAGCCATCCAGACAGCTAAAGTTGCCAAAAGATTCGGAGTCAAGCCCAAGGTAGCGATGCTCTCATTCTCAAATTTCGGAACATCTGCTGAGATGAGAACGGACAGAATTGAAGAGGCCATCGAAATAGTCAGGGAGATTGAACCCGATCTTGTGATTGATGGACCTATGCAAGCAGATACTGCTCTTGTTCCCGATATTCAACAGGACTACCCGTTCATGTCATTCAGTGGCCCCGCGAACGTACTGGTTTGTCCAAACCTTGCATCGGCAAACATTGCGTACAAGTTGCTCCAGAGGGTTGCAGGCGCGGAGATGACCGGCCCCATTCTCGAGGGCCTATCCAGACCTGCCCATGTTCTCCAACGTAGAGACAGTGTAAGGGATGTCGTTCACATGGCAGCTATTTGCGCCGTTGATGCCCAGAGGGCGTCGAAGCAGAGGCTAACCAACTAGAATCTGGTTGGGCCCTGAATTCCGGACTTCCTCGGAGCAGCCCGAAGAGTACTGTTCAAAATTCTCGATGAACATCTGGGCTAGCAGATTGGCTACGTTGTCGTACTTCTTCTTGTCGTCCCAAGTCTCTCGAGGCTGTAGGATTTCCTCAGGTACCCCGTCACAAGTGGTTGGTACTTCGAATCCGAACCTTTCGTCTTTAACGAAAACGACGTTTTCTAGATCGCCGTTCAGTGCGGCGTTAAGCAGATTCCTGGTCCAATTAATCTTGATACGGCTGCTAGCGTCAGCTCCTCCAGCAATCCAGCCAGTGTTAATCAGCCAGCACTTCGCATCGTTCTCTCTGATTTTTTCAGATAACAAGTCTGCATACACCCTAGGATGACGAGGCATGAAAGGGGCCCCGAAGCATGTGGAGAATGTGGCTTGTGGCTCCGTCACCCCCATCTCTGTACCCGCTACCTTGGCGGTGTAGCCTGACATGAAGTGGTAAGCGGCCTGCTCTGGGCTCAGCTTCGAAAGTGGAGGTAAAACCCCGAATGCATCACATGTGAGGAATACGACGTGGCTGGGGTTTCCTGCCGTAGAGTCAGATGTTCGATTCTCGATATACTCAATGGGGTAAGATCCTCTAGTGTTCTGAGTTAGAGAGTCGTTGTCGAAATCGGGAGTCCCATCGGCGTTCAGAACTACGTTCTCTAGAATGGTTCCAGGAATCTTAGTCGTAGCAAAAATAGCAGGCTCATCTTCTTCTGAAAGACGAATCAACTTCGCATAGCATCCTCCCTCGAAGTTGAATATTCCGTCATCAGACCAACCATGCTCGTCATCTCCTACCAGTGCTCTATTTGGATCTGCAGACAGAGTGGTCTTTCCTGTTCCGGAAAGCCCAAAGAAAAGAGCAGCGTTATCCCCATCTGTGTTCGCAGAGCAGTGCATTGGAAGCAGACCCTTTGTAGGGAGAATGTGATTCATGATTGTGAAGATTGCCTTCTTGATTTCGCCTGCATAGTGGGTCCCTCCGATGATCACAAGTCCTCTATCAAGAGCAAGTATTACGAAAACATCCGAATTGACGCCGTCACTCAGGCTGGACTTCAATTCTGGTGCATGTAGGATAGTAAACTCTGGGACATGAGATGCCAATTCGTCATCCGTTGCGCGAACGAACATGTTGTGCATGAATGAAGCATGCCATGCTTTCTCGGTGACTAGTCTGACTGGCATTCTGTATTTTGTATCAGCGCCACAGAAGGCATCCTTTACGAACAGATTCTCTGCCTGGTTAAGGTGTTCTTGGGTCTTGGTCAGGAGCCGCTTGAATACAGCCGGAGCAGTAGGTCTGTTCACCTCTCCCCACCAGACATCTTCAGCCATTCCTTCCTCATCAACAATGAATCTGTCATTAGGGGAGCGCCCTGTGCGCTCCCCAGTGATTGCTAGAAGAACTCCTTGGGACGTCAACCTCGACTCCCCCAGTTCTACAGAAATTGAGTGGAGTTCCTCCCAATCTATGTTCCAGTGAACCTTACCAGAAGGACTCAAGCCATGGTCAGAAAGCTGAACTAGCATTTCATGAGAGGATCTCTGCATCCCGTTCCCCCCAACTTCAGGGATGAGGGGGGCGCCTTCAAGCGTTACGGCTTGGCACTTGACGACAAGATTCCATTCCTATCGCAATTAGGTCCTGTAGGGGATGTGATTATGCAATACTGGCCTTGTTGGAGGGTCGATGGCTGCTGATGAGCCGGATGACAAGATTATCCGAGAACGCAAGTTCAAGCGATCTTTGGACATCGATATTGTAGAATTTGAGGATGAGCGGAAGAAGCAAGAAGCTGTTACTGAAGAGGTCGACGAGGCTCTGGGAGACGTCTTCGACCCATTCTCACCGAGTGTCGCTGAAGCTCCCGGGGCAGTTGGGAGCGATGGGGCCGTGGAGCACCCTCACGAAAGTGATCTAGTTACCGAATTATCCGTAGACGGTGAGAGAAAGGTGAACTGGGTCATTATGGGATCAATGATCGTTCTTTACAGTGCAATTAGCATCCAGGTTGGAAGGACTTTTGATCCACTTCCTGGAACAGTTGTTCTTGTACTATTGGCAATGATTGGGTTCGTGCTAGGAGAAATCTGGGTTCCCAGACAAAGAATGTCTTTGCTAGGAGTAACTTGGATAATTATCTCGATGAAGGTCCTATACGGTCTTGCGTTGGAACTAAGGCATTGGGAAATAATTGGGGACGACCTGTATCTTGGGCTAGCACTACTGTTTCTAGTGGGAGTCAATATCTTGGTCGCATACAGATACGACCATGATGCAATTGCAGCGCAATCTACACTAGTACTTCTTGCAATTGGTTCCACTGCTGGAACCGAATTTGGAGAAAACGGGGTTGCTTTGATGATTCTTATTGCAACAATCCTGCTCCATGGGATTGCCATTAACAGAGAATCTGGCAACCTTGCATCTCTTGGAATTGCTTCCTCGAACTTGTGGATTGGAATGCATGCTGCAACTTCAGGGTTTGAGATTGGTCAATTGCGGGTTTTGCCTCTCGAGACGCCTTTGCTGTTGTTCCTTCTTCTGATGGCAGTTTCCGCTCTAAATGCCATTATGGCGGCAAAGTTTGCAAAGAAGTCTAACTGGTTCTCCAAGGGATTTGAAACACTGGGTTTGGGCAGGCCAGGACTCTGGGGGGTTTCGATTTCTCTGGGTATGGTTGGTGCATTTATGGTTGTGGCTTCCCACAGAGAAGACCTAGGGTACGCACTGGGAATAGTGACCTTTCTTGGAGGTGCATTCGGAGGCTCATACCTGGTGGTCAGGGGAGTGGAGCCCCGTAGAGTTGCATGGCCTCTGCTATCATCTGCATCGATTCTGACTGTTGTATTGTTATCCTCTGAGACAGTAGAAAATCTACTGGGAATCTCATCATATCAAATCTTCACTTTGGTAGGAGCGGCCTTGACTGGTTGGGTAATTCTGAGGGATCAGGAGAGCGTCACAGATAGAGTTCTGTGGATCGGGTCGGTCGTTATCCTGGCAATTCTGGTCCTACTAGTCCCAGCTGGGCCTTCTAGAGACGGTGGGGGGGTAGTTTTGCTAGGGACCTTGTCTGTACTTCATCTGGGGACAGCGTCTCTTGCAATAAAGAGGGATTCACCATCTCTATCAGGGGTTACGGCGCTTCTTCCGTGGACCTGGCTACTGGTTGTGGGTTTGCTTGAAGAGACGTTGCGTACAGTAATGCTTGCCAACGACATTTCAGACTGGAATGGGTTTGTCGATCTGTCTCCAATCCCTCTAGCAGCTTATTTGGGGCTTTCCTCTATGCTCCTATTCCTAGTCAACATTAGGATGGGAGAAGGGGGCGTAAACCTAGCTTCACGTTTCCTTGGAATATCGGAGCTTTCATCTTCAATCAGAGATTCTGGAGTACTCAACCTCTGGAGCATGGGACTCTGGCTTCCCATGTTGACGATATTTTTCATGGCTCAATTCGATGGCTTCACGACAGTTTCGATAGTCGCAGTTTTGGCTATCCTATCGGGGGTTCACGTATTGGGCCAGGTCTTGGGGTATAGGAATAATGGGGTCGATGGGATTATCGGAATCCTAGCTATCTCTAGCTTGGCTGTTCAATGGAGGCATGGTCTTGATGAAGCGATGATGACCCTACTGTGCATATCAATCGCATCGATATTATACTTCGGTGAGGAAGAAGAATTCGGCCTTGGTTTGGGCGTAATGTCGATGCCGATAATCATATCTATCGCAAGAAAAGAGCCTACTTACTTGCTTGAAACTCCATCTTGGTATGCAGAGTGGGGGGGGAGGTCAGCCTTACCGGATCTAGAAACTGTCACGATACTCTGCACGGCAACAATTCTGGGAGTTTACCTTCCCAGAGCAGAAAAAATGGAAAGTATGCTAAAGTCCGCGGGCGCGGCATTTTTCCTACTAGTGGTAACCAACGTAATGGCACTAGATTCAGATGCGCTGATTGTAAAGTCATCTTCAGTTGCAATGTTCGCAATAGTCTCTATTTGGCTAATCTCCAGAGCTGAAATCAGATCTGAGCTGCGGAGTGTTGCACTTAGAGACGCGATTGTTAGTTCGACACTAGTAAGTGGGGCTTTGAATGGCAATTTAGTAGGTAACTCTAGCAAAGATTCGCAACAAGACCCCCTAGTATCAACATACAATCCAAAAATCGCAGAGATGGCACAAAAAAGGAAGAAGGATAAAGAGAAACCAGATACTGAAGATCTGGCTGAGCTGTTAACTTCTGACCTAAGCCATACCCCAGTAATCGGCTTGTTAGTAATAGGAATCGTGATGTCCGCATCTGTGATATTTGCTGCGATGGGTTCATCGGTTCTGATGCTAATTGTCTCAGGAAGCTTCAGCTGCATAATAGTACTTCAGATTAGAAATCGCACCAGGGGACTTGAACTGGACCTTCCACATGTGTTGGGAATGGAAATGCCAATCGCACTCACGATTTCCGGGATCTGCCTCGCCCTTGTTACGGCACACATTATTCCAGTGGATAGCAGTCCTAACGAGCTCCTCGACATGGCCGTTGCATCAGTACTTATTCTCGTTCTTACTATTATTTCTCTTCTCCACCAGAAAAACTTGCTTGACAGGATCGAGATTGCATTAGATTGGTTCGTTTTCCCTATCCTAGCAGCTCGTCTGGCTGCAGCAGTGGTATTAGGCGGAATTCCATTCCCACTAACGGTTGACCCATTCACTGGGGAATTTGTTGAATGGATGGTTCCATGGCTCTTGTTGGAGTCGCTACTGGTTCTTTCCGTACTCGTTCATCATTGGGTTAACAAGAAGAGAGACGAGCTGGGCAAGGACGACGGTCCAGATGGTATCGGTATAGGGACTCGTTCCATTGCTATAGTGATGCTGTCATTCGGACCGGCTGGATTGCTGGCGGCTGCTAGCGCCATTTACAGGAGCATCAGAACTTCCCAGCCAACTGGACTGGGGATTGCTCTTCCAGGAGCGGTATTGGCTTTCTTAGCACTAGCCTCGTGGAACACATACTTGTGGGAAATTGTTGGAGAACTATTGCTATTTCTCGGAGTATTGCTAATTGTTGCTTGTGCACTCACAGTCCCTCTAGGACTGGAAAAGTGGACGGTGACGTTGGCCACAGACGGGCACATCTTTGCAATTGCAGGAGCGCTTACCCTGGGTTTGGCAGGGGGGCTAGACCTACCCATGCTTCTTGTATTGATGTCCACAGTGGTTTGGGTAGTCGGGATTCTACAACTAAGGAAGTCGCTCCGAATTTGGGGCCTTGTGGATCTAGTGGCAGCCTTGCTTTGCTCAATCGTTTTCTCTTCGAGCGAAATCGTGCAGCCTGACAAGATGTTCTTGGGAATGATCGTATTGGCTGCAGAACTAGGAATTGTTGCCTGGCTAGGTCTAGCAAACCAGGAGGATCTATCCAAGGACTAAACCAGAAGTGCCAACGTTGATGACGGTCGAGCAATTCTAACGTCTTGTGACAAGGTCCTGGATATCAGACACTCCGGATGAGGTTGAGCATCCGCCGATTCCTCTTGGCCTGAACAAGATGGCCGTACCTAGGGCTGCTCTAGTTCTATCTGTAGTCACTGGAATCAGTCTGATAGTGTCGACCATCTGGGTGGGCCTGTCTGCCATGAGTTTTCTAGAAGATCTAGAGGCCTCCTTCGGTTCGACCGATGTGGACATGCTAAAGGAGAACGGTAGATGGACTTGGGAGGTAGGGTTGCTATTCGACACCTGCTCTTCAAGAGAGGACGACTGGGTATGGCCTGATTCTCTAGCTGACCAGGACGACGATTTTCTATTTCCAGGAGAGTTGCGGTGTGACTGGGAGCATCAAGGAGATGGGGATGCTGCGAGCGTTGTAGTCTACAATAGAGGAAATGAGACTCTAAATCTGATGATGGAGATAAGCGGTGGGGGAGTTGTGTTCGAGGAGAGCAACGAGCCCTATCACCCAATCTACGACCTTGCCTCCAATGACAGTGTGATCTTTGAAATTGATCTGATTGAGGCAGTAACTGAGCGCGAAATCAGTATTACTGCTACGCACATCACTGTCCTCCAAGCACAAGTTAGGCTAGACGTCAATATCTTCCAGGGAGCCGAAAACAGGGACGTTCATATTCAAGACGGTGATTCTGTGGAGGTCCACTACACTGTTTGGGACGCTGATACAGGAGAAGAGCTAGATGATGGAACTTGGATTGAGACTGCCGGTGATCCATGGTTTTCAATCGAAGGTTTTGGATGGTCGGCCATAGGTCTTGACATTGACAACGATAGAGGTGGAGGGTTCCCTCTTATCGATACAGGGACCACCCACACCACACTTCTCCCTCCCCCGATTGCATATGGAAATAGCGAGGGTCACGAGCTGGAGCATACCTGGCTGAGGTTTGAATTGAAGCTAGAGAGAGCCCCAATCTCTGAGTAATTTTCGCGAAAGTGACTTGACTGAGTTCCAACGGGGATGGTCGTGGCAGAGGTAGAGCATACCGCAATAATCCCCTCAAAAAAGATGGTTTCCAGCTTGAAGAAGAAGGCGGAGCCCGAGTCTCCGAGGAAGGGAGAGCCGCCGTTCTTCATGACTGAGAAGATGAGCAGGCTCTCTACGCCGTGGTCGATCGCATCAATTAGAGCGAGTCAAATCGATCCAATGTCTCTCCCGGCTGGAGTGATACTGGACGCAGCCGCTGGGTCTGGATTACAGCTAATTGCTTTCTCAAAGTATCTCAAGAGGCCTGCCTTGGGGATAGAGCTAGATGAACAGGTAGCAAGGTATTGCGCGGCCAACATGAGTCTAAATTCTGATGATGAGATTCAGCGCTCCCTAGATCGGGTATTGGTCGGTGATGGGTGCTCTGCAGACTCTGCGATCTCCACGTACTGGTCCAGTCTTAGGGAGTCTGGGACTAGAGCACACCCCCCTATAGCGATGCTTCACATTGACCCAGCAAGACCTACAGATACTCAGAATCACAGCATCGATGAGATGCAGCCAGATATCAAAGCGGTTCTGAAAGCATGGAGCAAACACCTTCAATTGGGCCCTAGGGGGCCTGCAATATTGCTGGACCTATCCCCTAGGTTAGATTCAGTCCAACGTGCAATGATTGACGGCATTCTCGAAACGACTTTTCCGGGCATCTCCAGAACTTGGGAGTGGCTGAGCAGAGGAGGGGGGAGGATCGATAGGCTCTCTGTTTGGGTAGGTTCGATTTCTTCGACTAACCCTCGAAGATGCGTGAGAGTTGGGAGAAAGAATGTAATGGGAAGCATTGAGGGTGAACCAGCGGGAGCAAACATAACTTCATTCAATAGTTCCATGGAAGTTCCTCGAGGGGCTTACCTTACGGTTTTGGACCCTGCTCTGATCGAAAGTGGTCTGCAGGATTCATGGCTGGGGTCAGCAATTCCAAGCGGAGTGGGGTCTTCTTGGGTCAGAACTGATGGAAGGAGGCCTTTACTAATCCACACTGATAAAATCTCAGAAGAAGAAGACGTCAGAGGATTTGTGGTTGCAACGGGGAAGATTGTCCAGCATAGACTCACCCCTCCGGAACTCCACACCATTGACCAAGTGGCTTCATCGGTTGCTAGGAAGGGGATTGGAAAGATCACACTTCGATGCAGCCTAGACCCCAAAATACATCCAACCCTTCAGAGAAGGATTACGAAGGAATTGAAGGGGGTGGAAGGTGGAAATGGATTCATGGTAGATATGGACGTGCAGAGGCCTTCCGGGGATCGGAAATTGTATATTGTTTGTAAGGAGTAGGTTTCAGGGTACTTTCTATACCTCCAATCGGTTCAAATAGGGACTGTAGTTCGCCGAGATGCCCAAAGGGCCACCGAAAGGTGAACACGGGGGAACCGTAATGTCAAAAGTGAACGAAGCTGAGCTCGGAGATGACTTCTCGTACATTGTCAGGATTGCCGATACCGATATCGATGGTCTCAAACCGATTACCTATGGACTTACGTCAGTAAAGGGGATTGGAATTAGGACGTCTATGATGATATGCCGGCTTTCTGGGATAGAAGGAGGTCGGCTGGGCGGTCACCTGACGACCGAGGAGCAGGATCAACTTAGGAATGCCATAGACGAATACGCCACCAACGTTCCTTGGTGGATGGTCAATCGACAGAGGGACCTAGAGACTAACGAAGACGCCCATATTATTGCCAATGAAGTTAGCATGACCAAGGACGATGATGTCGCTAGATTGGCTGAAATCAAAACTTACCGAGGGATGAGGCACAGAAGCGGCCACAAGGTAAGAGGTCAGAGGCTGAGGGCGAACGGCCGTAGAGGCTCAGCACTGGGCGTTCAGAGGAAGAAGTGAGGTTAGAACATGGGCGAGCCAAAGTTTTCCAGACCACGAACACAGACCCCAACTCATCCTTGGAAGCAGGCCAGAATCGACGAAGAACACGACCTGAAGGAGAGGTACGGTCTGAAGAAAATCGGAGGGATGAGGGAGATCTGGAGAGAGAAGTCCGCTCTCAGAAGGCATCGAAACCAAGCAATGAAGCTTATCGGAAGGGTGGATTCATCGGAAGGTCACTATGCAAAGGAAAGGGAGCAATTGCTTGACTCTCTCTCTAGGAAGGGGCTTCTTCAGTCAGGAGCAGATATCGGTGACGTGCTGGAGATAAACGTAGAGCATATGCTTTCCAGGAGATTGCAGTCCGTAGTCTACTACAAGGGGCTAGCTCCATCCATGAGAGCTGCTAGGAATCTAATTGTGCATGGGCACATTTGCATCGGTAAGCAGAGAATGACGGTTCCAGGATACCATGTCTTGAAGGAAGAGGAGGATTCACTGCAGTACACCTCAAACTCTCCATTCGCTGACCCGGAGCATTCGTTCAGGAAAGAATTGGAGACTCGTAGAGTGTCTTCTGAAGATAATCTGGAAGATACGCCCGCTGAAGGTGATTCAGAGAATGAAGAGGACCCCAAGGAGGTAGAATGATGGGTCACAAGGCGATTCTGCACATTTACAGCACGTTCAACAATGTGCTGATTACCGCCACAGATCTTACAGGAGCCGAGACAGTTTGCAAGGTTTCAGGAGGGATGGTGACCAAAGGTGGAAGCGACTCTGGAGGGCAGTTCGCAGCGACTCGGGCAGCGGAGAAAATTGCTGAAATGCTGTCTGAGAAGGAATTCGACCAGGTGATAGTCAAGTATAGAGGAGCAGGTGGGAACAGATCAAACAGTGCACCGGGTGCTACAGCTGCCATTAGGGCATTGACAAGGGCCGGGGTTAGAATCACAAGGATTGAAGATGTGACTCCGATGCCAACTGACGGTACTAAGAGCAAGGGTGGTCGAAGGGGACGAAGAGTGTGAAGAGGTGAAACTATGGTGAAAATCAAGATTTTAGAAGAGACTGAGGAAAGCATGAAACTACTGCTCTCTGGAACCGATAGGAGCTTCGCCAATGCTCTAAGGAGATCGTTGATTTCAGATACCCCTAAGATGGCAATTGACAGCGTCCGATTCCAGCTAGGAACCAAGGAGCAAGATGAAGAGATATGGGAGACGACTGGCCCTATTCCAGACGAAATGGTCGCACAAAGGCTAGCGATGATTCCTATTCCCACTATGCATGACAAGTTCCATTTCCAAGATGAGTGCCCCAACTGCAAAGATCTGGTGGAAGAAGATCGAGGATGCTTGGAATGCCAGATGATTTACACCTGCGTCGTCTTTGGCACCGAAGGTGGACGCTGGGTTACAGCAGGCGATATGAAGTACCTAGGGGAAGAGTCGTTGGAGATTCCAGCAGATTACAAGAGCATTCCGATTACCAAGCTTCTCAAAGGCCAAATGATCGAGTTCTATGCAACTGCAGTAATGGGACGAGGCAGCGAGCACACGAAGTGGTCTCCGGTTTGCGGAGTATCATTTTACCCTAGGAGAGTGGGCGTCCTGAATAACAAGACAAAGGCAAAGATTCTCTGGGATATGGACCTAGAAATAAAAGCAAAGGACTTCGGTAAGGATGGGAAAATGGATGACATAGACAAGGTCAAAATTCTATCCATGGAGTTAAATCACGTCGGGGAAGGTACAGAGGAATCTAGAGAGTTTAAAGAAGCTGTATCCTTGGAGGAAATCCCAGGCGAGTTCATTCTAGAGTTTGAGACAGATGGCTCAATGACGCCAAAGGTGGCCTTCGAGAAAGCATCGGAAGAGCTAGCAGGTAAATTCGGTTCTTTGGAACAAGACCTCGCTAGTTCGCTATGACTTTCCAACCTTTCATTACCAGTGCTCTGGATGAGTAGTTATGCCTACTATGCTGGGGAGGGGGCACTGCGGAGCTCACCTTTCACTAATTTTCACTATAGAGGATGACGTCGTAGAACCTCTTTCCCAAGGGAGCAGAGGAGCCGGACTCTGCCTAGAAGATGGAGTGGAGGCTATCGCTAAGGGTGAAGAAGGAGTGGGGAGGCTAATTGTACGCTTTCTTGGTGGTGATTATGACCCAAGCATGTATGAAGAGGTGCTCAAGACTCTGGTTGATGAGGTGGGCAAGGCAGGTGATGTGGATTGGGAACTCAGCATCAGGATGGCTTTGCCTCCATCTCAGGGCTTCGGAATGTCTGCATCTGGTGCTATTGCTGCGGCAATATCGTTCCAGAGGGCAATTGGAATCCCTCATGAGGAGTGTATTCGAAGATCATTCAAGATTGCACATCTAGTGGAAAGAAGCAGGTCTAGCGGATTGGGTGACACGACTGCTCTATCTTCTGGCGGAGTTGAGAGGAGATTGTCTGCTGGCTCCCCCTACAAAGGGGAGCTGCTTGACCATGGCCCTGGGAAATCGGAGGGTTGGTCTTGTGGGACACCAGTTCTTCTATGCTGGAGGGAGAAGACCGGCACCCTGACCTCTGGGTATATCGATGACCCTGTTTGGAAGAAGGCAATTAGTGAAGCTGGAATGGCGTCAATGAAAAGAATCGGTTCTGGTGAATGGGGGATCAGTAGGTGGGAGGGACTAATCGAATCCTCCAGAGTGTTCGCTACTGAAAGTGGCCTAGAGGAAGACGCAAGTCGACTAGAAATGATCGAAACGGTAAACGAGGCTATCTCCAAGTCTGGATTTGATGAGAAAGTCGAGGGTCTTCTTTGCATGCTTGGAGAGAGTGTGGTTTTAGTCCCCAAAGACCCGCATAGTGAGGGGGAATGGATTGGATTATTGTCAGACGTTCTGCAACAATCTGGGCTCATATCTTTCCAAAGTAGAATAGGACAGTTGATGTGAAACTAATCATCATTTTGAGTTCTCGTGGAATTCCTCCAATGGCTTGAGGTCCAGTTGAGTGGAATCCAACTTAGTGGCACCTCTGAGCCTAAGTCCATCGCAGAATCCGTGCCTATACACCAATGCACCTTGACCATACTCTGCCACGTATCTGTCTACCTGCTTCTGAGTTTTCTTCTTAGGGAACTTTAGATCGGCACCGAAGAAATGCTTGGCGTCAATCCATGCACAAGGGATACCGTTGATCCTTACGTCGTCCAGCAGAAGCAAGTCTGGAGTGATGATTGCTCTTCCTTCTTTTCTGGTCTGCTCGTTCAGTAGTTCCTCTTGTCTTCGGAATCGGACCCCCAAGGAGTCGAAGTGGTCGCAAAGGATTTCCTCGAACACTTCTGCCGCATTCTGTGTCTCTGTTTGGTTCACAGAACTTACACGATCTACTGACTCGGCAAGTTCAAACTGCTCTCTGTCTCTCTTGCTCAATTTTGAAGGATTCTTGTTCAGGGTTTCCTTGATTCTCGTCTTAGTCCATCCTCTGCCGGTAAGGACTGCTCTGAAGGTGTTGACTGGGGGTGCATCGAACCTCTTTGAAAGTGCGATAATGCTCTCACCGGATTCATATCGTCTACTAATTTCATTTGATCTACGCATTAGCTTGGAGTGGGAATAAACACTCTTCTCCTGATTCAGGGCTGCTCTCAGGGAGAGTGCCTGTTCCAGAGAAATCGGCATTCCATCCAATTGCTTAGCTATTTCTTGCACCCTTTCCTCAGGAAGAAAACCGAATTCTCCTGGAATGCATGCTATCTTTCCTGCTGCGGTTTGTACTTCCTTGGGAACTGCATTTGTGTTCCACCTTATGTTTACCTTCTTTGGAGGGGGGTCGATTACTTCTGGAATTCCCATTGGTCTGGGTTTTTGTGAGAACCTAGCCAGAGCCCTCTCAACCTCTTTTGATTTTGGTCGGCCGCCGTTTTCCAGAGGAGGTTTGGTCTCCTTCCTTGGTCTTCGGCGGCGCCTTCGACGCCCGCGGCGCCGCTTGGCACTCTTGTCTTCACTCAATGAGCCTCGCAGTAGAAGGCGCCCCATGAACCCACCGCGTCATAGGGTTAATTTCGCATTCTAGCATAAACGTCGTAGGCAGCATCTCTGATTGGTCTCGGGACCAAGAACATCACCGAGGCAAATGGCCATGGGAATCTAAGAAACCAACAAATTCTCCAAATTGCTGAACTCTTGGAATACCAATTTCCCTCTGAAGAAATAAGGAAGACCGAGTCGACCCCTTCTAGTCTGCTTGGTTTTGAGTGCAATATTTTTCTTCCCTCTGGGCTGTTCTGACCGACTAGAATTACCTTGGATCGTGAGTCTCTTCTCTCTATGAATTTGGCCCAGCGGCTGCACTTTCCACACTGATCATCGAATAGAACTGCTGGAGGAGTCATTTTTCACCTATACGAAAGCTATACCTGGTTCCAGAGGGAATGATAATCTAGCTTTGCCACCTACATCTTCTCCATCACCGACTTCGTAGGCCTCTATGGAGTCCACTTCAAGAGCGGAAGCCAAGAACCCAGAGTTCTCATTGATTACGTCTGTTTCATTAATTCTGCGAGATAAAAGTTCTTTCTCGCCATCGGACCATGTGTGGACCCTCCCTCTTCTGTTCTTGCTCCCCATAGTTATTGCAGCCCATGTCTGGAACACGTCCCCCCTCATTTTCTGATTCTTGAAAATCTCTAGAGACTTTACATGAGCTTGCCCTTCTGATTTGAAATCGAAACCTTGAGCCTGTAGACTAACGGCCTCTAATGCCAAATCAGACTTCCAACCTGGAGAAGTCTGGATTACTGCGTGGGTGATTTCTTCCTCAGAATGGCGCTCCGCTAGCTTCCTGAGGTTTCTCCCGCTGGATATGGTTTCCTTGATGTAGTTCTCCACTGCTTTAACAAACAAGTCATCATTTTTATCTTCCAGAACTGGGATTTCAAACATAGCTAGAAGCCCATCTCGTCCCAACTTCTTCCAGAACTCCTCTGCGATATGGGGAGTCGCTGGGGCGAGCATTGGAATCCATCCCTCTAGAAATGCCATTGCAGTGGATAGATCTTGCCCGCCCCTACGAAGGTACCAGTTCCAATCAGACAGCATTTCGAAGTGACTAATCATTACTCCCTCCCTAAGGCTTACATCAGACATGGCTTCAATCCAAGATTTACGATTCTCTCGCAACCTCGCCATGAGCCATTGGTCAATCGCGGAAGGAGAGTCTGACAACTCCAATGCCGATTCTACGGCTTCTATTATTGAGAACATCTGTCGATAGTTTGCCTCCAAAGCGCTGTCTGACCAATCCATTCCTGCCTCTGGATTAGCACCGAACAGAATGAAAAGTCTGACAGTATCTGCTCCAAACTTCGAAATCATCTCTTCTGGGCTGACGGTGTTTCCGAGAGATTTGCTCATCTTTGCGTAGCGACTGGAAAGAGGTTGGCTACATGATGGGCAGGCTAACCCGAAGTTGTCCACGTGATACTCTGCGTTACATTCAGCACAATATGGTGCAGGGGCGTTGAGCATCCCCTGACAAACAAGTCTGCCAAAGGGCTCGCCAACCGTATTCATCCCTGCGTCTCTGGTGAACTTGGTGAAAAATCTGGCATAAAGCAAATGCATGACTGCATGCTCGATTCCCCCGATGTACAGGTCTACCCCGTTGCCCATCCAATAGTCAACGGCAGACCGGTCGAAGGGATTTGAGTCGTTGTTTGCGTCACAGAAGCGCATGAAGTACCAAGACGAGTCAAAGAATGTGTCCATTGTGTCCGTCTCTCTTTTTGCATTGCCCCCACAACAAGGGCATTCTGTCTCGACGAAGGACACGTGAGACTCCAGGGGATTTCCACTCTGATCCTCAGTAAAAACAACGTCTAGAGGGAGTTCTACAGGAAGCTCCTCTCGTGGAACGGGTACGATTCCACAAGTGTCACAATGAAGCATTGGTATGGGCGTTCCCCAGAATCTCTGCCTGCTCAGAAGCCAGTCCTTGAGACGATACTCGATGGTGCCATATCCAGCGCCCTTCTCCTGAAGTGCTGAGATAACTGCTTCTTTTGCATCCGCCCCTGACAAACCATCGAATCCCTCGACTGTGGAGTTTACCATCGGGCCGTATCCTTCGAAGGCTTTTTTGAGAGGTTTCGAAGGATCGCCCCCCTCTCCCTCAACAAGAACTCTCCGGATCTCCAGTTCGTACTCCTTTGCGAAATCGAAATCTCTCTGGTCGTGTCCTGGAACAGCCATCACTGCACCGGTTCCATATGATGAAACTACGAAGTTGCCTGCGTAAATAGGGACTTCTTCTTGGTTCATGGGGTTAATCGCAAATCGTCCTAGGAAAACTCCCTTCTTCTCCTTAAGCATGTTAATCCTCTCAAATTCGGACATCCTGGCGCACTCCTCCTTCAAATCCCTCCACCCGGCCTCCCAAGCAGTTCCAACACACAACTCCTCGCAGAGCGGATGTTCTGGAGATAGTGTGAGGAAAGTCACTCCGAAAATCGTGTCTGGCCTTGTCGTGAAGGCCCCTATCACCGAGTCTGATTCAGAAATTGGAAAATCTATGTGGGCTCCCTCGGAACGACCTATCCAGTTCCTCTGCATCGTCTTGACATTCTCTGGAAAGGAGATATTTTCTAGTTCACCGAGTAATTCGTCTGAGTACTCTGTCATCCTGAGGAACCACTGAGCCATGTCTCTCTGTACGACCTCCAAGCCGCACCTCCAGCACCTGTTGTTCTTCACTTGCTCGTTTGCAAGAACAGTATCACAGTCTTCGCACCAATTGACAGGAGCGACCCGCCTCTCAACAAGGCCCTGTTCGTTCAGAGTGAGGAACATGTCCTGATTCCACTTGTAGTATTCCACATCTGAAGTTGCTAGGAACCTCTGCCAGTCGTAGGAGTAACCCATCCTCTCCTGGTCCGAGCGAATACTGGAGATATTGTTGTGAGTGACATCGTGAGGGTGGCCACCCTCCTTCTTTGCGGCGTTCTCCGCGGGCATTCCGAATGAGTCGTATCCCATTGGGTAAAGTACGTTCTTCCCCAATAGCCTCTGGAATCGGGCCATTGCGTCGCCAATGGAGTAATTGCGAACATGTCCCATATGCATATTTCCTGATGGATATGGGAACATCTCGAGGCAGTAGAATTTCGGCTTTGATTCGTCGATTTCGACCTCGAAGGCCCCTGCCTCAGACCATGCCCTCTGCCAACGGGACTCCAGCTCTCGTGCGTCGTATGCCATTTACTCACTCCCTACCGCTAAGCAGGGCTTGTATATGCATTACGACTTTGGTTAATGTCCTTCTCGACGAGTCATGCTGTCCGACGGCGAGTTCCACACCTCTCTCTGGGAGGACGGGGTAGAAGTTTGGGTTACTCAGATGGGCCCACTGATGAACATGAACACTGCATTCGTAGACAGGTCAAGTGGCGTTGTTGCGATTATCGACCCATATGATGCTGATCAATGGGCAGCAAAGATGGAGGAAGAGGGCTTGGAACCAACTCACCTACTATACACTCACACCCACAGAGACCATGCTGCTGGTTATCCTGGGATGATGAAGAAGTTCCCCCAACTACAGGTATGGGGCCATGAGGAAGCTAAAGTCCCAAACCTTCTAGGTAACATCGTTTTCAGGAAAGTAGACTTCACGGACACATGGGAATGCAGCCCTGGAGAGTCCCAAAATTGGTCGGCAGGTGGAGTCAATCTGGTTATTACTCACTCCCCTGGACATGCCCCTGGCCATGTCACTATTCACGGCCACGGAGTCTACCATGCTGGTGACCTCCTATTCGTAAGGAGTGCGGGTAGGGTCGACCTTCCTGGAGGAGACCCCGGGGCCCAGCAGAGGAGCTTGATCAAAGCAAAGGAAATACTAAGCAATCTGGATCCGGATTGGAGGTTAATTCCAGGGCACAGGTACGACTCTTACGGTGGGACTACCCCTGACTGGATTAGCGTAGGTGAGTCATTGACGCACAACTACTTTCTTTCCAACATCACAATGGTGGACTAGTCTATCTCCCAATAAGGCGTTTGACCAGTGAGCTTTCCCTCTCCAATGATTCTGGACGCTCTTCTCTGACTTTCTTTAGGGCATTTACTGGGATCCAGTCATCTGGTACAAGTCTCCATGGAGTTACCCGTGCCATTATTCCGAGTAGGACTTGGCTTCCTGGTATCATGAAAACCCGCAGGGGAGGGATTAGCGGGCTCATTGCAGCCAAGTCTTCCCGGGCCTGTTTTCTCTCGAGTCGGCTCACCTTCCGGCCGATCAGTATGTTTGCTAATGTACCAGAAGTACGTTTGAAATGCTCTGCTCCAACCTTTGAGGTATCCCATGCTTTCTCAATTGCCTCGCCCCATTTGCCAGGCTCCTTGGCTACTTCCTTGATTTCATCCTGCGATCTAGCAGGAAGCCCCCGGAAGGTTGCCGATGCTCCAGTGAACACCCATGGTATCCACCTCACTAGGAACTTAGCGGAGTTCCGGATTCTTCCCATAGGATCACACTGTCTTGTCTGCCTTCTCAGATGTGACTCCAAGGTCCTTTGACGCCTTCTTTACCGTACCAGTTGGCAATACTCCGTCCTGCTCTAGGGCAGAGAGTGCTGCAATGACTATGCTACTAGTGTCTATCTCGAAGAATGATCGGAGCGCTTCCCTAGAGTCTGAGCGCCCGAAACCGTCCGTCCCTAGAACGACGAATGTGCCACCAACCCAGCGATGGATCATCTCCGGAACTGAAGCAATGAAATCTGAGACTGCTACTGTGGGGGTCTGGTCTCCGAAGCACTCAGAAACGTACGGAACATGTTTTTCATTTGGAGCTAGTCGGGTCTTCCTTTCTGCATCCAATCCGAAACGCCTCAACTCACCATAGGATGTTACGGACCAGACCTCGGAGCTAACCCCATGGTCCGTAGATAGAAGCTGGGCAGCCTCTCGGACATATTGCAGAATAGGCCCGGATCCCAGAAGTCTTACCTTGGGGCCCTCACTTCCTACTTCATCAATTAGGTATGCCCCATTTATGATGCCAATGTCAGAGCCATCTGGCTTTGGCATCTGTTGCTGGTTCTCATTGTATAGCATAACGTAGTGGAACACGTCGAGGTTCTTGCCCCACATTTCATCGATTCCGTGCCTAATTATCGTGGACAACTCATAGGCGTAAGCTGGATCCCATGCACGACAATGAGGGACGGTGGATGCCATCAATAGACTGTGGCCGTCTTGGTGCTGAAGTCCCTCTCCATTCAGAGTGGTTCTTCCAGCCGTTGCCCCCATCAGGAAGCCTCGAGCTCGCGCGTCAGCAGCGCTCCAAATCTGATCGCCTACTCGCTGGAACCCAAACATCGAGTAGAATGTATAGAATGGCAGGGTAGGGGATCTAGCGTTTGAGTAAGATGTCGCGCTGGCAATCCACGTGGCGATTGCCCCCGCCTCTGAAATGCCCTCCTGCATTATTTGCCCGGACTCTGACTCCTTGTAGTTGAGGAGCATTTTGTAGTCTACTGGAGTGTACTTCTGGCCCTTTGATGCATAAATCTCGAACTCGCTGAATAGAGGATCCATACCAAAGGTCCTACCCTCATCAGGAATAATTGGAACTACTTTGTCCCCTATCTGGGACTTCATCAGGTTCCTGAGGAGTCTGACAAATGCCATAGTAGTCGAAACCTGCTGCCCCTCTGGAGTGCCTTGGTCAAATGCTGAGTAGGTATCCTCTGAAGGTAGTGAGATGTCAACTTTGGTGGGTTTTCTTGATGGGAGAGTGCCGCCTAGAATTCGCCTACAATCTAACATGTACTCAATTTCATCCGATTCAAGTTCTAGGGACAAGAATGGTTCATCCTCGAGTTTTGAGTCGTCTATTGAGAGGCCAAGGGCATCTCGGTATGCAATTAAGTCATCCAGGCCCATCTTCTTCTTCTGATGAGTGGAGTTCCTTCCCTCAAAGGAGTCAATTCCCCAGCCCTTCACTGTGTGAGCCAGAATGACAGAGGGGGCTGTGCATTTCAGAGCTGCATCGTAGGCTGCAAAGACCTTGATCGGATCGTGACCCCCTCTCGTTAGTCCTTCGATCTCTTGATCGGATAGGGATTCGCCGATTTCCTCCAAAGACTGGTTTCCGGAAAAGAACTCCTTTCTGAACTCATTTGTAGGGAGTGTGCTAAGGCGTTGCCAATCACCATCGGTTATGCCCTCAATCCTGTTGAGAAGGTGTCCCTCAGAATCCCTATGCAGAACCCTGTCCCAACCGGAACCCCAGATTACCTTGAAGACTTTCCAACCTGCACCCCGATAGAGTCCCTCGAGCTCCTGAATGATACTTGAATTACCTCTCACAGGGCCATCCAGACGTTGCAGATTGCAATTCACAACCACGACGAGATTATCCAATTGCTCCCTACCTGCAACTGCAATTGACGCAAGTGCCTCGGGCTCGTCCATCTCTCCATCTCCCAAGAATGCGAAAACTCGGCTTTCCGAAGTGTCTGCTAGTCCTCGCTGATGCAGGTACTTCCAGAATCTGGCCTGCATTACCGCACCAAGAGGGCCCAGCCCCATTGATACGGTGGGATACTCCCAGAAATCTGGCATTAGTCTTGGATGTGGGTACGAAGAGAGGCCGTCTTCGAACGCCTCCTGTCGGAATTTTGACACCTGTTCCTTGGAAATTCTTCCTTCTAAGAAGGCCCTAGAATAGATTCCTGGACTAGCATGTCCCTGTACGTAAATGGCATCCCCAATTCCGTTGTGTTCCTTTCCCCTGAAAACGTGGTTGAAGCCTACCTCGTATAGAGTCGAGCTCGAAGCATACGTGGAAATGTGGCCTCCGATTCCATCAATTCTTCTGTTGGCGTCTGAAACCATTACTGCAGCGTTCCAGAGAACATGATTCTGAATCTCTTTTTCTAGGTTTAGATTTCCTGGATAAGGCGGTTGCTGTTCGATAGATATTGAGTTTAGATAAGGGGTCCTGGATGGTGGCCTAATTGGTATTTCGAGATTCTTTGCCTCTGACATAAGCTCCTGTAGAAGAAGGCGTGCTCTTCCTGATCCCTGAGAAGATACTACGGATCGCAAGGCCTCCATCCACTCGTCCGTCTCGTCTGGGTCTGAGTCAGGGAGAGACTGGTGGGGTTCTGTGGGAGGCATGGCTACACATCTGCCCCGCAGGACAGAATTGCCAGCTGAGGCGTGTTTTTTGAATGGGTCGACTGTATCCTCTGCTTAGAGAGGAGCTGTGGCGGGTCCCACTTCTATGAGATGGCACTCGTGTATTGTTCTGATGCCCGCTACTGTAATTGCTGAATCTCCTGCCAAACACCTCTCCCCACCCCACTTCTTTACCGTCCTAAGGACTGTCTTTGTTCCTGGGACGTTGTTTGGGTCAACCTTCATTTCTACAATTAATTGTCCGGTTTGACCAAGCCAATCTAGTGAGGCATCGATGCTTTTTCTAGCATGACCGTGTCGTTGCTCTGAGCTCCTTACCCAGTATCCGAGGTTCCATATTGCTCTTTTGGATCTGGTAACTCTGTCAAATCCTACCAGACCGAGTACGTACCCATCCCATGGGCGTATCATGACCCAATGGTGGAGAAGGCCCGATCGGCCTTTCCTCTCAGTGTCTTTGATGAAGTCCTCGATTTGAGGGTTGATTTCCTTGTCAGGATTAATCCATGGCATTGCCCTGATTACATCGGGCCATGTCTCCTCGAAAGCCTCGACAATGTCTGGAATATGCGTTATTGATACAGGTCTCAAGACAAGCCCTTCGTCAATCCTGATAGAGGATGTTGCTCGTCTGTGCATAGAACGAGGGGGAGTGCTCCAACGCATCAGTCCTGCGCAAGAATCCATGGTTAAGAAATGAGTTTCTCTCTTGCTCTTGCTACATCTGGGTCATCAGGGTGGTTTTCGAAGGCTTTCTCGACCATTCTTAGGGCCTCTCTATTCCTGCCTATTGAGATCAGAAGCCTCCCAACTGAGTATACTAGGGAGGTTCTGTTTCCCAAGTGGGGTCCGACTTCGTCAAGGAGTACTGTTGCCTGGGCTGTATTCTGCTCCTTGGCTGATCTAATCGCTGCTTGAAGTTGCTTGATGATTTCTGTGGCAGGCCACTCCTCCTGCTGATGCCAAGGCCAGAATGTGTCGTCTTCTTGGAAATCCGGCGTCAATGTTTTCTCTGATTCTTCTATGCTCATCACCGGATCCGGGGGGGTCTGCTCGGTTTCGGGATCCTCTATCTCCAGAGCTCCGTTTTCTTCCCGTAGTGGGGCAGCTCTAATCCGGGGAATTGACCCTGAAGGAACGTTTTGGATGGTCTTATTGGGGCTCTGTAATGTTGTTTCATCTGCAAATGCCGCTTCAAACTCGTCAACCTTTCCGTCTCCATCGAAATCTCCCGAAATAGGGTCATTGGATTCCAAATTTTGGGTCGCCCAACCGTTAGTGTCTGGGACCTCACTGGCCGGGACGGGTTGAATCAAATCTGGGGTCTCTGCATTCGGTTGGACCAACTCAATCATTCGTTGCTCTAACTCTTCCTCCTGTTCTTCGGAATCCGGAACCTCGAACTTTTTTACATAGAGCGGTATATCTTCTGAAGATAGTTCGTATTCTTCCTCCTCAACCTCGGTTGGGGCTACCATTGAGTGAATGACTGGATTACTGTTGAGTGTTATCTGCTCGTCTTCTCCGTACTGCTCTACTTCAACGGTCAAATCGTCCATGGCGAATGAAGCGGGCACGAATTCTTCTTCGCCCTCTTCTCCCTCAATTTCACTCATTAGCTCGTCTAACAGATCTGTAGACTCCTCTTCGGCCATTGGGGTGCTCTGCTCAAAGGAAGGTCTGTCTATCTGATAGTAGCACCTTGTACAGATCTTGGTTCCATCTCGATTAAAATGCTGACAAGATGGGCAGATGTTGCCTTTTTGCAGGGTTTTTTTCCATGATTTAAATCTGTCAAATACCAGTCCCATCCCCCCCGGACAGCACTCTCGGTGAAACTGTGCGTTTAACTCTCACTGGCCCAAGTTGTGCTCTTGATTCTGGGCCTCGCCAAGTAATCGTGATAGAGGCCGGACCTAACGGCACTACGTGGCCGGCCCGGACAATGCGGTTCCAAGTAGATTCAAACGCAGCCAGGACCATCATGAGGCGTATCTCCGCCTGATTAGGTGGGAGTTGGACGACGAACAAGCAATGACAGAAGAGAGGTTGAAGAATTGGCCGGATAAGAGATTGCGGGCTAATGGAATCGCTCTTTTTGGACTGATTGCAAAGACAGACGGTTGGTTGTTCGGACAAAGGATTGTCAAGCTTCGCCAGAGTTCTGGTAGCGGTCTAGGTAGTCATAGATTCAGGCAAGGGGATATTGTGATGCTAAGCAGGAGTAGCCCCCTAACAGAGAAGCCGATAGAGGGTATTGTCAGTAATCGAAGCAAGAGCTCGATCAGTATTGTTCTCCCTGAAGCTCCTAAGGGTCTCAGGAAGGGTACCTGGAGGATGGACAGGGGAGCAAACAGAATCGCATTCGATAGGATGAGGGATGCTCTAAATTCGGTTTTCGAAGAAGACGGTAGCGCCCCCCTCAGAGACTTGATTCTTGGATTGGTTCACGACCCTCAAGGAACAGCATCACTCGTTCCCGAAATGGGGGGTGTCAGGCAAGTTAGGGTATCCATGCCCAATGACATGAACGGAGCCCAGAGGTCCGCGGCTGAATCGGCCATTTCCAGCAGACTAACTCTAATCCAAGGACCTCCTGGAACTGGGAAAACCCATACTGCTGTAAGAATTCTGGAAGGTTGGACAAAACAGGACATTGGTACAGTATTGGCGGTTGCCGACTCGAACGTGGCAGTTGACAATCTGCTTGAAGGCCTGCTGGGAAGAAGCGTCAGGGCGGTTAGGTTGGGTCAGCCGGTAAAGGTTCGAGAGGGGCTCAGAGATGCCACGGTGGATGCGATGATGGAGAAGCACCCTCTGAGAAAAGATCTGATAGAGAACATCGAGCTAAATGAAAAATTGGCTAGGAAGATCAGAGGAATGAGGGGTGGCAAGGAAAAGGGCCTTGCTCATCGAGACTTGAAGAGAGGGTGGAAGGAGGTTCGTAGGATTGAAGGAGAGATTAGGGACGACATACTTGACAGGGCACAGGTTCTATGCTGTACCTGCATTGGTTCAGGACACGAGCTTTTAGATGGAAGAAAATTCCCCAGAGTCCTAATCGACGAAGCAACTCAGGCGACAGAGCCGGCTTCTCTGGTTCCTCTAGTAAGGGGTGCCAGGCAGATGGTAATGATTGGCGATCATAGACAACTACCCCCCACGGTGATTTCTAGGAGGGCGGAGCAAGGTGGGCTAGGAAGATCCCTGTTCGAGCGACTAGTAGACATGGGGATTGATCCTCATCTTCTCAACACCCAGTACAGAATGCACCCATCAATCTCAGAATTCCCGAACTATCAGTTCTACGAAGGGCTGCTAAAGGATGGAGTATCCCCGTCTGAAAGAGAGGCACCTCCGGGTTTACTTTGGCCCGATTGGGAAGCCCCCCTGTCGTTCCTTCCAGTGGATGGAGACGAGGTCCTTTCCCCAGATGGGGCCTCGAAGGAAAATCCCTCAGAGGCGGCATGGGTGGTGAAAATCTTATCCGATTTCGTTGAAGCTGGGAGCCTAGAGATACAGGATATTGGAATTGTTACTCCATACGCCGGTCAAGTTAGAGCAATTAGAGACATGATTCCAGAGTCAATGCAGAGCGTGGAGGTAAGGACAGTGGATGGATACCAGGGTCGTGAGAAGGATTTGATAATCTTCTCCTGCGTTAGGTCGAACAAAGATGGAAATGTTGGATTCCTTTCAGACCGCCGTAGGCTTAACGTAGCTCTTACCAGAGCCAGAAGGGGCTTAGTTGTCCTTGGAAACCCCGAGACTTTGAGGCATGACCAAAACTGGAGGTCCTGGCTTGAATATGTACGCAGAAGAAAACTTGAGGCGTGGCATCTTCTAGGTATGGCATGAGGGTTGAAAATGAGTGACCATGACTCCCCGATCTCAGTGCATGGAGGGGGTACTCTCGCGAAGGCGATAGTGTCTCAAGGAAAGGACCACTGGTCGATTCCAGACGGTGCTATTCTAGCCTCTTGGACTAAGAGATTTGCAGCATTCGTGATAGATGTGGTCATCGTGAACTCTATTCTTATGGTTGCTACAGATGAGATGGTTAGGAATGCCTGGAACTTATCTCTATGGATTTCAAAAGAGTTTCATTACGCAGCTGCTTTTACCGGAATAATTCTAGCAAGCCTGTGGCTATACTGGAGGATCACGGGGTTGGCTTTCTCCAGATCACTGGGTCAGAAAATGCTTGGGATTGCAATAGTCATGGAGGATGGATCTCCGGTCACTAGCGAGATGTGGGACCTGCGTTCTGCTAGAAAGCTGCTTTATCTAATCCCCATAGTTGGCATCTACATTGGGGTCTACGAAGTGGCGAGGATTTCTCAGAGGCATACCCACCAGTCTAATCTTGATCTCAGAGTGGGGACGATTGTAGCCCTGGCGGACTCCCTGCCTCCAGCCAGCAGAAGTCACATTAGGTAGGTGGAAAATTGGATGATGCCATAGAATGGGCTCTTTCGGGAAGAAGCATCGTTTATCCAACATCTACTCTTCCGGCGCTAGGGTGTATCCCCAAGTCTCAAGCCCTTGATGAATTGTATGAGATTAAGGGTAGATCCTTTGGATCTCCAGTTAGCTTAGGTGTTGCTGATCTCAATCAAGCCAGAGAGATAGTGCAGGTTCCCGAAGACGTAAATGACATCCTGATGGCCTTTCCAGAAGGCTCTCTAACCATTGTACTTAGCCCACACAAAGAGATGGATCCCCGGCTAGGAAACGATAAGGTAGCTGTAAGGGTTGTATCTCACCCTATTGCTAGGGCTCTGCTTCTCGAAACCGGACCGCTAACTGCTACGAGTGCCAACCTTAGCGGCCATGAGCCAATGTTGGATTGCGTTGAGGCGGCAGATTCTGTTTCCACTTCTCAAAAACCTGTTTTGGCGATAGAGGGGCTTTGCCAGGGGGGGGCTCCCAGTACTTTGATAGCATGGCATACGGTCTGCAACACACCTGAGTCATTCGGCATAGAGGTAATCAGAGAGGGTAAAGTAAGCTCGGAGGCTGTTATCTCATGGTGGAAGAGCAGGATCTGAAGCAATGGCGAGACGCCGGTCACGTTGCTAGACGAACTCTTGAGGGGATCAAGGGTGAAATAGTCACGGGAAAGCCATGGGCAGATGTAATTGAGTCGGCCGAGAGATTCATCAAAAGGCATGGTGGCCAAGCAGCCTTTCCAGTTACCATATCAGTCAACGAAATGGCTGCTCACTATACATCAAACACAGAGTTGTCCCCTCCAGAAGGTATGGAAGGTGAGATGGTTTTCCAGAAGGGGGATCTGGTCAAGCTGGACATTGGGGTTCACATCAAAGGGGCCCTTGGTGACAATGCCCTGACTGTAGAGGTTGGTAATGGTGGTAAGCACACAGATCAGATCAAGGCGGCCAGAGAAGCTAGAGACGCGGCCATAGAGAAGATGCATCCGGGTACACCTTGGCACGTAGTCGGTGAGGCTGCCCAACAAGCGTCCGTTGATGCTGGTTTTGAGCCAATAAGAAATCTAAGTGGGCACAAGATGGAGAGGTGGAATCTCCACTCAGGTGTTTCTATACCCATGTACTCCTGCGGACCCGGCAATCCTAGTTACAAGGGTGAGGTGGAAGCTGGAGGAGTTTATGCAGTAGAGCCATTCAATACAACAGGAAAGACTGGATTGATTGAAAATGTTCCACCTACTGGCTCATCCAACATTCTGAGAGTAACAGGGAACGTGAAAATTAGGAAGGCTCTGTCCAAGGGAAAACTCAAGCCTCTAGGGGCAACTATGGCCAGATATATCGAAGAGAGGTACAGCACACTTCCCTTTGCTGAGAGGTGGGCATACCCCCTGCTCTGCAAACCATTCCCAGAGGAGGACGAAGAGTCATTGAGGAGAAAATGGAAAGCTATGGTAAAAAAACTGACGTCCATTCGATTCCTAGAGGTATACAGCGCTCTCCGAGATGTGGATAGAGGGTTTGTTGGCCAGTTCGAGCATACGGCATATATTTCAGAAGGCGGACCAGAGGTCCTCACAGTGGAATAATTGGTAAAAAAGTTTCAAAATTGCCAATATTTTCGTCTATTTCTCACAACGATTAACTATTGTCGACCCGCTGGGTCGACCGTACAGGAAGAAAGGTTCTCGCTGAGTGCATCCCATCCCCTCGCAATTATCTCTCTCCTGTACACCTTCTGAATAGGCCGGCAGGCTTGCTGCAAATTGCCTAATCGGTTTTGTCTATACAGATTGTAGTTTTGATTCCAAACTATCTGCTCTACCAAACAGCGTCACGGCAATAATTGATGAGAAAATCATTGCCATTCCAGCAATCTGCTGGGCTGAAGGTTCCTCTTCGAGAAGCAATACACCCCACAGGATTGTGAGCACTGGTTGAAGGAGTACTGCGAACGATGTGTGTGCGGCTGGCAAGCGTGGAAGGGCGTAGGTTATCGCAATCCATCCTATTACCTGACAAGATACAGCAAGAGCAATCAACCACGCATGGCCCGGCATACTGATTGAGAAATCTATTTTTTCGAATCCAATACTTGACAGTGGCATAATTCCAACAATTAGAAGCCCAGTAGTTGCACCTGCAGTCGCATCCATCTGTAGATTGACCGAGGGAGCCCGCACCCTGTTCGAATACCGATACACAATGAGGAATGATGAGTAGAAGATGGCGGCTACTATACCCCCGATTACACCCTTCACCGGATCTGAACCGAATGGATTCTCGTCCCATATTCCCGAGATTAGCAAGAGTCCAAGCATTACCATTGGCAACGATAGGAGAATGTATCGGTTCGGGCGCTCCCCGAATAGAAGCCAGCTAGAAAGTGTTACAATGATGACTTGTGAGTTTCCTATCATTGTGGCAATTCCGCTACCGATGTAATCTATTGCGCTATGGTAGCCCATGAAATCGATAGCCAGTAGTAGGCCTGCAGAGAAAGCGAGCATCCTGTCTCGTGGGCCCCTGTTATCTTCACGCTTGAGGAACCAAACTAGAAGGGCCAGCAAAGGGAGCGCATATAGCATCCTGAAGAATGCCCCTGTAAGGGGAGCAGACTCTGATTGGATGTAAAGAAGAGGGGCGAAAGAGATCAAAGTAGCTCCGGCCAGAGCAATGAGCATGGTTCGTCGGTCGTCGGCTGTAGCCGACATCGAATCACCTCACTCTGAAGGGTCGTTGGTAGAAATCATCTCTTGGAGCTCACCTGATTCGTACATTTCCAATGCAATGTCGGATCCGCCGATAAGCTCACCATTGATGAAAATCTGTGGTATAGTGGGAAAGTCTGACCACTCCTTGAGAGCTGGCCTAGCTCGGGGATCAGAGAGGACATTAACGCAAGCGAACGTGTCCATCCCGAGCTCCTTGGCTACAACACTGACTACTTGTGCGCCTCTGGCTGAGAATCCGCACTGGGGCTGATCTGGTGTTCCCTTCATAAAAATCACAATCTGGTTTTCGTCGACGACTTGTTGCAGCTCTTCTGGCGACCAATCAAAACTCATACAATCACTCCTTTTTCGGCCTGCGAATATGCACCCCAAAGAAGTCGTGCTCTTGACCGTGTGGGTCGAATGCTGTATTTCCGATTTCGTCGGCTTGTTTGGGGGTCATGCACTTCAAGTCTAGAGCGTGTACGGTGTTGGAAGAAATGTGAATCTTGAAGTGTTTCAATATTGGTTTCTGCCTTTGAAGTGGCCTCAATCCTTCATAGGTATCAGAAATAATCCGCACATGGAAGTGGTCGCCAGTTCCGTGCAAGTCTGAGACCTCGACTACCGCATCGGGGACTACCTTCAGTACCTCTTGCTCCATCCACTCGACACTGACCATGGAACGCGTGATTAACCCAACAATTTGAAACTACGTTTCTAATGATTTAACGATTGATTCGAGGTTTTCCCCTATCGATCCACGGTTGTTGATCAGTCCTGAACCGACCACTGCAATGTCTACCCCCCAGTCGGCTACCATTGAGGCATTGTGATCCTTTACCCCACCGTCGATCATGAGCTTCGTTTCCCTACCCCCTCGATCAATCTGTGAGTCGATTGCCTCTCGGAAAGATCTGACCTTTTCCTCTACCTCTGGCATAAACGACTGCCCGCCCTTTCCCGGGACTACTGACATGACCAGTACCAGGTCAAGATTGGGTAGGAGGTGCATTACCTCGTCCACAGGAGTGCTCGGGTTCAAAACGCAGCCAGCTAATACCCCGGAATCATGTAGGTTAGAAACCAGAGCTGGAAAGTTTTCTACGGCCTCTACGTGAGCGATCACCAAGTCGACTCCTGCTTCCACGTATTGGTCCCAGGTCTCCTCTGCATTTGTGATCATTAGATGACAATCGATGAAAACTGCTGGTCCAACCCTATCCCTAATTGATCTAATAAGAGCAGGCCCGAAAGTAATGGTTCTGTTTACTACCCAGTTTCCGTCCATCACGTCCATGTGAAGCCAGCCAATTCCCGCTTCAATGGCTTCATCTACGGTTTCACCTATTCTGCAGAAGTCGGCAGTTAGGATGCTGGGAGTAACTTCCACGCTGTCCCCTCACCCCGTGTGAGGAGGTTTTGGTTCTCAATACATCGTACGTGAATGGCCTCCAAAAGCACATGTTGATAGGATGGAAACCAACCGCTTGGTTAGGTGTTACATTGGGCAAGGTAGTTGACGTAAGTGATTCAGACTTCGATGTGGCTACAAAGAGTGACGAGTGGGTTCTAGTAGATTTCTGGGCCCCCTGGTGCGGTCCTTGCAGGATGGTGGGGCCGGTTTTATCCCAGATTGCAGAAGAAAGGGAAATCACGATTGCCAAGGTGAATACTGACGTAAATCCTATGACTTCTGGAAAATTCGGAATTCGTGGAATTCCAGCTCTCATTTTGTTCAAGGATGGGGAGATAATCGATAGGATGACCGGTGCTATGCCCAAGCAGGGAATGGACTCATGGCTCGACCGGCACATGGCCTAGTTATCGGCAGCTTCTAGCTTCCTAGACCTCTCTTCCAGTGGGCTTCCAACCTCCCTCAGTAGACGAGACCTGAGTGCCTCGTGGAGCCACATCCCCCCATCTAGCTCAAGCATTAGTCCTCTGTCGATTAGCTCCTTCGGAGGGTTTCCATCGACCTCCGCTGCCCTAGCCAGAGAATCCCATGGAACTGGCCTATCAGAGACAGCAAGAATGGACAAAATCTCCCTGTGATCTTCGGGGAGAACATTCAGGATCTCCTCGTCCAAGAAGCGAAGCCAGTCCTCATGCAATGTCTGACCGTACATCTCCAATAATTCCACAGCGAGAGGATGTCCTCCGGTAACCCGGTGGATTTGTTCCGCTGGTGCTTCTTCTGAGATATCAATCAACTCGAGCCAAGCTGACACTTCTTCTAGAGAGAGGCCAGAAAGAGCAAGTTCCTTGACCCGGTTTCGAGTATGTACATCTCTTCGATCATAGAATGCTAAATTAGTCCTGGAGATCATAATTAGTCTCAAATTAGTGGACTCTGCAATCTGTAAAAGGGCCCCAAAGAAGTGATCTCCGGTGCTTCCGATATTGTGGACATCGTCCAGAATTATCACAACTTCTGAAGATTTTTTATCTTCTGCATGCAGATGAGAGTTCTCATCTAATAAGTGAGCAATTAGCCTCCTTCTGAACGAGTCTATTTCCAGCCTAGCCGCGGGTTTGTATGGAAGCGTTTTCAGAACGTTGTAGGGGTCATTAGATTCATCTACAATCCCTACCCTATGAAGAATGCTGGTTGCTATCCCCAACGGTGAGTCCCATGGCTGGCAAGGGTAGTACATCGCATTCAGCTCGGAGTCAGAGGCCATCAATTCAGAAATCCAGTGAGAAACTAAAGTTGTCTTTCCGCATCCAGCAATACCGGAGAGCGCCAGCATGGGTCTTCCAGATTTGTACCAATCCTCCAGAACCCGCTTCTCTTCCTTTCTACCATGTACGGTTCGTGTAACGGGTGGTCTAGTATGGTAGGTGGAGTGGGCCCCAGCTAGGATTGACAGAGATCCCGGTGGCGGGTTCTGGTCGTCTTTGCTGACTAGTGCTCCAAATCGAATATCTCCGAAATTGAGGACCCCCTCGTGCTGAGAGTGCATTAGGATTTGAAGGAGGCTGAGGCCGGCTCGAAGCCTCTGAGCTGCCCGATCCGCCCGAATTTCCAATAATTCTCCCTCTTTGGACCTGATTAGGACCATTTTAGATCTCAACTCAGAAATTCTGTCTCTAGCTGCATCTCTTCCATCTTCTGTCAGCTGCCATGTCTTTTGGCGCCTATTTTCTCCTCTGACAGTCCTGCTGTGCTGAGAAATCAATCCCTGAGATGTGAGATTCCTCATTGCCCTAGATACGTTTGGCGGATGCAGTGCACATGATTCTGCTATTCCTGATCTGGTGACATCCTGGGTTACGATGTAGTGATCGGCCTGATGATCCTGTTCCCAAAGATGCAGTAGAATTCTGTCTGCGACGGGAACGTTGTGCCCTGACTCGCTCCGTGCCATGTTATTCACGGCGACGGAGGTTAGCATCAAGCGTTCGGGACCTAGTATTCACTGGTTTTCATCGGTGCATTGGGGGTATTTTTGGTGCATAGGTGGCAAAAATAGGCTATCGCATTCCCTGATTACTGTAGAGAGGGCGAGTACGCTGTTGGGCCCCATCCCAACCGAGACTGGCATGACTGAAACGGGGCTAGGAACATAATCTTCCCCGGTCTGAGATATGATGAGTTGGATCCCGTCACCCTCCGGAACGACCACGTCCATGCCGAAGAACTCCATCTTTGCAATCACTGTAGAGCCTGGTAGAAGTACCTCACCTTCTCCTCCTCCGTTGTAGAATCTCAGGTCCATCACGGCGTGTCCTAGATGCATGCCACTGCTAGATTGGACCATCTCGACGAACAAGTGGCCACTGGTTGCTAGCAATGAAATGGTGGCTTCCACGTGAAATGTTGGAGTACCCACAATCCTCACCTCTTCTTCGAACTCGGGGCACTCCACAATGAGACTGGACGTTGTCGAAATTGTGTCACTACCTCCAATTATCGAACAAGTGTCCATATCCAAGTTAATCCAAGAAGTGTCTGGAGGAGGATAATTGTCCTCGACCCTCCATCCACCCATGTTGTCTTGTACTTCGGCAATTAGTCTTGGTTTAGGGCCCTTGTCCATCAAGTAGTAGTCGAACCACTCCAGCATATCGTCAGCCCAGTCCCACCTCAGAGTGTAGGGGAATGCCTCTGCCCCCCTACCAGATCCTAATCCTTCGTGGCCAGACCTGCGATCAGGGTAGTCGTGGCCCCATTGCCCGTAGAGTCCCTTGACTTCGAACCCGGCCTCGACCATAATTTCGTGGACCGGGAAAGCCATGTGTGGATCGACGTTCCAGTCCTGCAACCCATGGATGATGTATACTGATCCATTGTAGTTCTGTATGGCCCTTGACAAAAAGTGGCGCTCCTCCCAATAGTCGCTTCCGGTCCAAGCTAGGTTATCGCCAGTTAGGTATGCCCCCACGCCAGCATAATACCCCTCCATGTAGCCCTCGCATGCATTCTGGGTGTCCTCTAAATCACCATCTAGTCCAAAGCTTCCGTATACACCGTTGTGCATTATAGCGCCTCTGGCCTCCATACTGCCGTTTCTCCACATCAAGTCGTGAACACCAATCAATCCCGACATCGGCACTATGGTTCTGAGATGTTCCGAACCCATTGCTGCTGCCTCCCAGGGTGTGGACCCATCGTATGACTTACCTATTGCACCTACATTGCCGTTTGAAAATGGGGCCTTTCCCAAATGTTCTATTGCTGCATGGATCCCAACTTGTTCATCTAGGCCCATCAGGTCCATGCAGTGGTTTGATTCTCCGGTTCCGAATACGCTTACCTGTGCAACTCCAAATCCATGTGGAACGAAGTTCTCTATCAGAAAACGGCCCAGTCGGTCTGCCGGGGTAAGAGCATCCACATCCCCATCATCATAGTACGGTCCGATTTCCGTAATTATTGGGACCCGGCAATTCTCCGGCACCACTGGGGCGTCTAAGTCACATCCCTCAATGACCGGGAGCCAAAGACCGAGGTGCACCTCGGCGCTTCCAGTAGCTCCAGCTCCCCCGTCTTGGATATCAATATCCGGGACTGGGACGAATATCGACCTAACTGAGTCAATCATGTAAGTGCCGTTAGTAGAAACCCTACTGAATACGTCATCATCACGGTAAGCCAGTTCTGATCTATCCTCCACTCGGGGGAGCCAGTGATCCTCTTCGGGCTCGGAGTTGTTTTCTGCAACCTCTCCCAAGCATCCTGAAATGCTGGGCATCAAGAAGACTACGAGGACCATAGAGACACGAGACAACCCCATCGACACTGTCGTATACGAGGTGGTATATCGAATCAAGAGTTCGCAAAATGGAGCACTTGGATGCGGATTGGTCAGATTCAATAGAAGAGACCCAGATGGGGTGTCGTGGACGAGTCTACACGGGCTAGACTGTTGAAAATGCAGCGTATGGAGGCGACGGAAGCAGAAGTATACAAACGTCTAGCGAAAATGCAATCAGATCCAGTGAATCGTTCAATTCTCGAAGGGATTTCTCTAGAGGAGGAAAGACACGAGGCTGCAATAGAAAAATTGACCGGGGAGAAAGTTAGTGCAGATAGTAGGAAGGTACGTAAACAGGTTTTCCTAGCTAGAGTATTCGGTTTCACCTTCTCGGTCAAAATGATGGAAGCAACTGAGCAGGATGCTGCAGCCGAATACCGAGAGCTAGGCCTTCATGAGATTGCAGATGAGGAAGAGGCGCACGAGCAGAATATGATCGAGATGCTTGATGAGGAGAGGTTGCGTTATTCCGGAAGCGTCGTTTTGGGGATGTCTGATGCTCTTGTTGAATTGACTGGAGCTTTAGCTGGGCTAACGTTTGCACTCCAGAACCTCAGGCTAGTAGCTCTCGCAGGATTGGTTACTGGTATTGCCGCTGCTTTCAGCATGGGGGCCTCCGAATACCTATCTTCACGCGCAGAGAAAAAAAGTGAGTCACCATTGAAGGCTGCTTTCTTCACATGGATATCATACCTGCTCACAGTCCTTTTACTGGTATCTCCATACCTTATGTTCCATTCTGATTCAGCTGAATTACTTGGTTTTGAGCCATTTGTTCAGGCCCTAGCATGTACATTTGCGATTGGCCTGATTATTATCGCAGTCTTCAATTTCTACGTTTCAGTTGTTGAGGATGTCTCGTTCAAGAGCCGCTTCCTAGAGATGGCAGCCATCCTGGGGGTCGTGAGCCTAATTTCATATGGAATTGGCATCTTGCTGAGAGGGTTTCTAGGAGTAGAAGTCTGAATGTAAGTTCGGTCCTCATATCTATTTGTACGAGGCAGCAGTCGGCGGGCCATGTCTGCCTACGAGAGTCTGCTCGGTAGACTAAAGGAAATAGATCTAATCGGACAAATCGGAAGTCTCCTTGGTTGGGACCAAGAAGTTATGATGCCCCCTAGTGCAGCCCCATTGAGGGCTGAGCAACTAGCCTGGATTTCCAAGACGGCACACGAAAGGTTGACTGATCCCAAGATTGGGGATTTGCTAGGAGAGATTGAGCATTCCTCGGAACTGGATGATGTTCAGTTAGCGAATATCAGACTGGCTAGAGAGTCGTATGACAGGGCGACTAAGTTGCCTACAGAATTCGTCGAGGAGATGGCAAAACACAGATCGAAATCCCTAATCTCTTGGACCGAGGCTAGGGAGAAAGACGACTTCTCAATTTTCAGGGATGACCTTTCCTTGGCCATAGAACACGCGAGAATGAAGGCGGACTTCCTTGGATATGAACATCTGAGATACGACGCCCTTCTAGACCTGTATGAGAGTGGTCTTACTGTTGAGAGGTTGGATCCGTTATTTTTCGGCCTCCGGGAGAACGTGGCTCCTCTAATCAAGGCCGTCGTCGAAGAAGGTAAGAGACCAGACATGTCATGGATAGAGGACAATAGCTGGAGCCAGAAAGCACAGGAAGAGCTGAGCCAGAGTGTCTCTGAAGCGATTGGCTTCAACTTCTCATCGGGAAGGAGGGACTTGTCCACTCACCCGTTTTGCGGGGGCCCTAACCCAGATGACGTAAGATGGACCACGCGCTATAGCGAATCTGAGCCCTTTGGTTCTCTGTTTGGTTCGATGCATGAAACCGGTCACGGGACCTATGAACAGGGGCGTCCCAGAAACCTAGACTTTCAACCTGCGGGAAAGGCAAACGGGCTTGGGATGCACGAGAGTCAGAGTCGCCTATGGGAAAACCAAGTCGGAAGATCCAGGGAGTTCTGCGAATGGTCCCTTTCACTATGGAAGGAGTTCTTCCCAGAGAACATGGACGGGGTTGATGGCGAGAAGCTATGGCAGTCGGTGAACTTGGTAGAGCCCGGGCTGATCCGTGTAGATGCGGACGAAGCTACGTACAACTTGCACATCATGATTAGATATGAGATCGAGAAGAGGTTGATTTCTGGGGATTTGGACGTTGACGACCTGCCTGACGCATGGGACGAAATGTACCATGAGTTCCTAGGAATAAAATCACCCAACCGCTCCCAAGGTGTTCTACAGGACATTCACTGGTCAATGGGTGCAATAGGTTACTTCCCGACATACACGCTGGGGAATCTGTACGCAGCACAACTTCTAGAGGCTGCAAGGAAGGATCTGCCGAATCACGATGACCAGATTCGTAGTGGTGAGTTCGGGCCTCTACTGAACTGGATGAGGGAGAATGTGCACGGACGAGGTAGCGTTCTGAAGCCAGCAGACCTGATCGAAGAAGCCACGGGATCCCCCCCGTCTCCCGATGCCTTCGTTAGATACTTGAGTTCCAAGGTGGAGAGCCTATACGAGGTCACTGCTTGACAATCCAGGAAAGTCGATAGCCGAAACCTCTGTCCACAATCATGGCTCAGCCAAGTCTAGAGTTCTATTCTTCCCTAGTAAGGAATATTGAGGGGGAGTGCTCCTTTCTGAGAATATCGGGTGACTTCCTGGTCGCGGGATCCAATTCAGGTCAGGTTGGGTGCTGGAGCATTTCGAGTGGTTCTGAGTTTTGGAGGGTTGAGTTCGAAGGACCATGCTCGAACTCAGATAGTTTCGGGGAAGTGCTGTACTTCACTGAGTCGAACAAGATACATTCTATCGATATCAACTCTGGAGAGGTTCTCTGGTCTGTCGAGTTACAAGGATCAAGTGATTTTGTCCGATGTACTAGCGAATATTTGTGGGTAACATCATCCGTATACAATTTTGAGATTCAGGACTATTCCGAAGGGGCAGTCTGGAAATTGGGGTTGGACGGTACAGTAATCCAGAGCTGGAAAACAGAAGGGAGGGCATGGGCTCTTTCATCTGTTGAAGGTCGGGCCCTATTGGGACTTAGCAGACCTAATTGCGGGTACGCAACTGTATCAGAGTTGAGTGATATAAAATACGTATCTCTGGAAAACGAAAATCCTGTTACCGTTGGGAATGATGATGGTGATCAGAGAGTTTTTCTTGGCCACAGCAAAGGAGGGGTAACGGAGATTTGCAGTGGAGAGTCTACTTCACTGTCTATGGCAGATTCATCGGTTTCCGCAATTGAGTTCAATGGCGGATTGGTTGCTGGACTCGAGTCAGGAGAGGTTTTCGTTGGAGAGGGCTTTGGCTCCTGGTCGACTGACATCGGCGGTTCGGTAGAAACTGTATCAATCGGCCCTTCGTTGGACGGAGAAAGCGGAATTTGGGCCTCAACTTGGAGCAATGAGGCCAAACTTACAATGATTGAGCTGTCCAGCGGGAATGTCAAATTGGATGTTTCACACCCGTCAAGGATTAGTTCGGTTTGCAGCTCTGGAAAGACAATTTGTTTCGGAGATTCTTCGGGTCTCATCTTCATTTTGGAACAAGAAGTACTTCGGCGTCGTTTCTCTCAATCAGATGAAGAGTCTGACAAAGGGAAAGAGAGATTGGCGATGAGGGAAAAAATACGCGGACTGCGGAGGGGGTGATTTGCAGTGGAAAAACACTGTTTCGGACCCCTATTTCCAGTGAACTGCGCCTAAATCCACGAAATGTTTATGTGCCCATCACGACCCTGTGATCTTTGCCGCTCCGGGGGAGTGGTGTGAGGGCGCTTCGGCGCGACTCGCGGGCCA
>CAYFID010000003.1:0-46580 GCA_964343205.1 uncultured Candidatus Poseidoniales archaeon
GAAGACGGTGCTGACGAGCAGCAGTACGACGGGGCTGGCGAACCGATCAACTGGTTCGACTGCTCGGACGGCTCTCAGATCTGGATCGACCAGGTGAACGACGGAACGGCGGACTGCCCAGACGGCGAGGACGAATCAGTGGAGGAGGAGAGTCCGATGATAACCTTCAACGCGACAGGCTCTGAAGAGAATATACAGTGGAACCTCCACGTGGACGAGTACACCTGCTTGCTGGTCGTCAGTGGATGGGCGTACGAGCACGTCACTGATGTCAACGAAACTCCAGCAGAGGGCGAGTTCTCAGCACTCCTAATTGGCCCAGCGGCCGAGGTGGACGAGGACATGGACGGGATACCCGACTGCATCTACGCGGCTGTAATGCCTCCCGAAGATGACGACGACGGAGACGGCGACGGAGACGGCGACGGCGACGGTGGCGAAGAGCCCGAGGAGCCTTCTGGGCCTACCCAGGAGGAGATCGACGCGTTCAACGACGAGGTCTGGTCATGGGTCAGCACCTTCGATGCCGACAACAGCTCGACCATCAGCTTCGACGAGTACTGGGAGTTGAACAACGCCAGCGGAGCCATACCAGACGGAGTATCTAACCCCGGATGGCCTGGCGAGAACACCGACTGGGACGCATTCCCGTACGACAACACCGAGCAGTCTGACAACGACGGAGACGGACTGGGCGACAACGCCGACACCGACGACGACAACGACGGCGTCCCAGACAGCTTGGACGCCTTCCCCTTCGATCCGACGGAGTCCGCAGACCTGGACGGCGACGGAATCGGCGACAACTCGGACGACGACACCGACGGCGACGGCATCCCCAACGATGACGACGACTTCGACAGCGACCCCGACGCAACTGCTGACAACGACGGAGACGGCATAGACGACGCTACCGACGCGGACGACGACAACGACGGCGTCCCCGACGTGGCTGACTGGTCCCCAATGGATAACCCCGAGGATGGCTGCATAGCTAACCCGGATGCCTGCGAGCAGTACGACACCGACGGAGACGGCATCGGTGACAACGCCGACACCGACGACGACGGCGACGGCACGCCCGACGTGGACGACGCATTCCCACTGGACGCTAGCGAGACGGCCGACGCAGACGGTGACGGCATCGGCGACAAAGCCGACCCCGACGACGACAACGACGGCACTCCTGACGGACTTGACGCCTTCCCGACCAACCCAGACGAGCAGAGGGACTACGACGGTGACAACATCGGAGATCTAGCCGACCCAGACAGGGACAACGACGGAGTCATGAACTCCGACGACGCCTTCCCGATGAACGAGAACGAGTGGAGCGACATCGACGAAGACAACATCGGTGACAACTCAGACGCGGACATCGACGGCGACGACGTGCTAAACGCCGACGACTGGGCCCCGACCGACTCCACAGAGTGGAAAGACACCGACGGCGACGGTACCGGCGACAACGCCGACACCGACGACGACGGCGACGGGTACTCCGACTCAGACGAGTACTCTTGCGGAACGGACTCGTTGAACGTGAACTCAGTGCCTTCTGACTACGACGGCGACTACGAGCCAGGGGTCAACTTGCTCTGCGACGCTATGGACGACGACCCAACTGGAGACCGATCGAACGCGGAGAACTCGCAAGAGGCACCGGGCTTCACCCCGGGCTTCGCGTCGGTTCTCGCCGCAATCTCCCTGCTCGGCGCTGCCGCTCTGGGACGACGCGAGGAAGACTGAGCACAGCTCGGTCAAACGTAACCCCGGGCCGGGGGCCACCCGGCACCCGGCTCGGGGCCACAACCCAATGCTGATAAGTCACCTTTCCGGGTAGGTCCCATGCCTGGGACCACTCGTGCTGAGATCAGGACTTTGAAGGTCGGCAGGTACGTGGCGATAGACGAGGACGCCTACAAAATACTCAGCATGTCCAAGTCGAAACCCGGCAAGCACGGCTCTGCAAAGGCGAGGATTGAGCTCGAGGACATCTTCACGGGACAGAAGCGCTCCCATGTCGGAACGGTAACCGACACCATCAACATCCCGATCATAGAGAAGGGCTCTGCAATAATCACCCACATACAGGGCAGCGAGGTCCATGCCATGGACAACAAGACGTACCAGACCCTGATTCTCCCTGTCGACGCTAGCATGAACCTGCAGTCGGGAGGCGAGATCCAGTGGATGGAGGCGATGGGCAGGTACAAGATCAGCAGGGACCACTAGCCCGTTTTTCCCCCGCATCCGCCTACTGGCTCACGAGAAGTATAAGCGTCGTTCTCGGACGCTAACTCTGAGGGCCATGTCGGACGTGGAGAGATCGGCCTACAGGCAGCCAGTGACTGCCTCCGGCCTCGAGGCGATGGAGGGAGGGACCCTTACATGGCTCGACGAGGACATGTACAACAACCTGAACACGGGCGTACTAGAGCAGTACCTGGAGGAGAAGAACCTCGCAGAGTCGTTCGAGATTAGCCACTGGGACACTAGGAAGGTGCTCATAGGGATCCTGGTCGGAGCCGTGTTCAGCGGGGTCACCGCGTACATCGGCCTAAAGATAGGCCTCGCGGTGTCAGCTGCTTGGTACGTGGCCTACCTCCTTGGAATGGCCCTCCAGTGGTCTCCCTCCGAGGTGAACATAGCCACAAGCGCCACGACCGGGGCCACGCACGCCTCCACAGGTTTCATCTTCACCTTCCCAGCGATTTTCCTGCTAGCATACTCCGATGACTACAAGGTCGGGGACGGACACCTGCTGAGCTCAGTCGACACACTGAACCTAGCTTTCATAGGGATCATCGCCTCGATGTTCGCCGGGTTCCTCGGAGTGATGTACTTCATCATTTTCAGGCGAGTCTGGCTGGTGGAGGACCCCCTCCCTATGCCCGGCTTCGAGGCCACACTGAAGATGCTGGACATTTCTTCCGACGTCAGCTCCGGTTCCGCGGATGCAGCCAGGGAGTCCCTGAGGACGGTCGGAGTTTGGACCGTCCTGACTATGGGGCTGATGTTCGTTATCGACTACCCCGTTCGGTGGTCGAAGAAGTTGGCAGGGGCTCCCAGCAGCATCGCTGACTGGTTCGCAATGACCCTGTCCGGAGATAAGTGGGGGATGGCCTCTGTCTACACCGAGAGGTGGATCCACCAGCCCAGCGAACTGTCCGATGGCTTTGCTCCCTATGGCGGCATCACCCCCTACGAGAAGGGCAACCCCATGTCGTACACCTTCCTGGGGGTGGAAATCAGCCCCACCCTATTCGCAATCGGCTGGTTCATGAAGTTCAGGGCGGCCCTGCTAGTAAACCTAGGTGCTATCCTGGCATGGTTCTGGCTGATACCCCTAGCGGTTCTCCAGGACGTACCAGTTTACGACCCCGAGCAGGGCGTCTACGTCAACATCACCTCCCTGGGCCCCACCGTTCAGTGGCAGGCATTCGGGTCGATCGTTCGAACTGTAGCAATCGGGGCAATTCTAGGTGGCGGTTTCCTCGGTCTGTTCAAGATGACTCCCACATTCGTGGGTATCTTCGGCGACATCGTCCAAGCCTTCACCGGAGAGCAGGGCGAGGAGTTCGTCGATGGGAAGGGTTGGTACGAGTGGCCCCTTTACCACATCCCCATTTTCATGGGCCTTTCATTCATCGCAATTACGCTGATATTCGTGGTCGGGGGCTATCCCCTTTTGCCGTCTCTGATTTTCTCAGTAGTGCTGCTGTCCACGACCTTCCTGCTAGGAGCCATCGCTGTACGGGTCATGGGGGAGACTGGGATAGAGCCTGTGTCCGGAACATCGTTCATCGTGCTACTGATGCTACTGATGATATTCCTAAACCTGGACGTGGGACTCACCAAGGAGGAGTCCATACTGATGGCCCTGGTGGGGACCACTGTTTTCGGGTCCGCTATCAGCATGAGTGGAACAGTGGTAGGGGACTACAAGAACAGCCTATACATCGGAAACAGGCCCTATCACATCTCAAAGGGGAACATCATGGGCGTAGTCCCTGGTGCCATCCTGGGAGCTGGCGTAGCCATCTTCCTGTCGAAGCTACTTGCTGACGGGACAATAGAGCTCCTGGCCCCCCAGGCAAACGCATTCGCCTACTTCACAACCATACTGGCAGAGGGGCAGGGCAACTGGAGCGCACTGCTGCTAGGCATGGCCCTGGGAGCCTTCGCAGAGTGGGCAACCGGGATGGGGACCTCCTTCGGCCTGGGGATGTACCTCCCGACCCCGGCCACCTTCCCGATGCTGATTGGGGGGGCCTACAGGTCCTGGTGGGAGGAACGAAGGCTCAAACCCATCGTGGAGTCAGTCAGAGAAGACGAGGGGAGCGCCGCAGCGGAGAAGAGGGGAGCTCAGATGCTCCTGTTCACGTTCATGATAGCCGCCGGGGCCCTCACTGGGGAGGCCTTCTACGGGGTGGAGGCAGCAATACTAGCAGTCCTCGACGAAAGCGCCCTAGGGACGAACTCTTGGTGGCCGTATGCGAGGATTGCCGGATTCATACTGATCAACGTTCTACTGGGGGCATTGGTATACGCCCTGTTCAGGAGCGCAGGAATCATCGGATCTCGCAATGCAGGGACTCCCCCTTCGTCTGGTGGCCAAGCCCCAGTGCCAGCGTCCACAAAGGCCAATTCTGGAGTAATGGACGCCGAGTTGGCGGACTGACCATGGCGAGGTTACTGGATGCACCTACGGGAGCATGGGCGCTGCTGGCAATAGCTGTGATCGCGGTATCCAGCGGGGGAATCGTCCTGCAGGAGATGGGGCAGGTCCCGCCCTTCCTTCGAGCTTCCTGGAGGATGCAAGGAACCTCTCTTGTGCTACTACCAGGTTTCATCTACCAGGCATACAAGGCTAATTTGAGCCAAATTGATAGAAACGACTACCTCCTGATCTTGGTTTCTAGCCTGTTCCTAGCGACGCACTTTGGAAGCTGGGTGTGGTCCCTGGATAACACCAGCCTTGTACACAGCCTACTCTTCGTCAACACCCACCCCCTCGTTGTGGTAGCCCTGATGCCTGTGATGGGAAAGGTGGTGAGTAGGTCCCACCTTGCAGGAGTGGCAGTGGGTTTCACAGGGGCCGCAATAGCGCTGCTGGAGGTCGGGGACGGCGGAGAGGTTTCGCTTGCAGGCGACGCGGCGGCCTTTCTTGGGGCAGTATCCGTGGTGGGATATTTGTTGGCTGGAAGGTACCTTAGATCGGAAAGAGGCATGCCTATTTTCATTTACGCATTTCCAGTGACCTTGGGAGCGGGGATTTGGCTCTCTGTATTCTCAGTAGTTTCCGAGGGCTCCTCCCTTTCCTCGGTATACCTCGAGGATTCGATATTCGGCTGGACCGACGGGGTATGGCTTGCATGGGTCGCATTCCTGTCCTTGGGTCCCGGCCTGTGCGGCCATACCGGCATAAACACGGTACTGAGGTGGATTTCCCCCATAGTGGTCTCCATCGCCTTGCTAATGGAACCAGTCCTTGGTGCTATAATTGGGTGGATCTGGACCGGTGAGGCTGTTATAGGGCCCCTCACAGTCATCGGCGGGACTTTGATGATCACAGGTGCGATTATCGTGACACTACAAGAGAGGGCGGAGGCCGAGCAGGAACCAGTTTCCTGAAACTTCCGAAAATCCGAGCCCCTTCTATCTAGCATTCCTGCAGTTCGTCAATTAGGTAGTGCAAAATAGAGATGCAAGAGTGCCCTTGGAGCCACAAATCCCCTAACGACACCCTAGTCGTCCCAACCAGACAATCCTCGTCAGAATCGGTGAGTGGCCTGTCGTCGGAAATAACAAAACCAACGCTATCGGCTACAGGAATCATCGATTGAGCGTCCCCATCCGAATCCATCACAACTGGGATGATCCCTCGAGACTCCCACTCAGATATGGTCTGAGACAGCCCTCCCCCTGAGTGGCTAATCCCACTTGAAACCTGCTCGAACCTCCCCATTGGCGGCACAGGCATCCTGAGTACTGATCTTATCTGACCCGCTATGGAACGCTCATCGGGCCTCAATCCCCGTAATTCTGCCCCATCAAACAACACCCTCCTGGGCCGCCCGCCTCCACCCAACAGGTGGAGGATCACCTTGCTGTCCTTCCTGATGCCATGAGAAACGAATAACCCCGCATTCACCGCTCTAACAAGCACGTCCGTCCTGCCTCCCGATCCAGTGAGGTCGTTTAGACTCAATTCACCAGAACTTGGGGCTCTGTGACCGATAATAGCGAACCATCGCTCCAGGACATCACCCCAGATCTATCCCTTCATCAAAACCCATCATCGATTGCATCTGGCGCCTCATCTTCCTATCACCCCTGAAACCACGCATCATCTTCTTGCTCCTGTTCCACTGGTTTAGCAGCTCCTTTACCTCTTTCTCTTCACAACCAGCACCTCTTGCTATCCTCCTAATCCTACTTGACTTCAGGAGCAATGGGTCATCCTTCTCTTCCTGGGTCATCGAGTCCATTACTATTCGATACTTGTCCAGGTTTGATTGCATTTGCCTCTTTTGGGCCACACTCATGTTTCCCATACCTCCGAACATGGTGTCTGGTAGATGGGACAGAACCTTGTCCAGTGTCCCAATTTTACTCATCATTTCCATCTGAGCGTACATGTCCGTGAGAGTGAACCTCCCAGACATCAGCCTCTTGGTTAGGCGCATTGCCTCCTCCTCATCCAAGTCTTCGGGTGCCAGATCGATTAGGCCCTTTATGTCCCCCATCCCCAGAAGCCTCGAAATGAATCTGTCAGACTCGAATTTCTCGAGGTCCCCAATCCTCTCACCCTCTCCAACAAATACAATCGGAGCACCAGTTGTGGCCACAGCACTAAGGGCACCACCTCCCCTAGCCGTTCCATCCAGCTTCGTTACAATAGTGCCCGTAACTCCGACCAATTCGTGGAAAGTTTCTGCCATGGGCCCGGCAGCCTGTCCGACTTGCGCATCAATAACGAGGAACCTCTCGGAAGCATTGGCTACCTCAGCTATTTCCAGTAGCTCTTCCCTTAGGCTCCCATCTAGACTGTCCCTCCCTGCTGTATCGATAATCACGACATCTGCCGCGCCAACCTTCCTCAAACCGTTTTTGACAATCTTCGATGCGTCATTACTCCCGGGTTCCCCGTATACTTCAACCCCGGATCCATCCAGCATCTGGCTTAGCTGCTCATAAGCCCCGGGCCTATGTACGTCAGCCTCAATTACAGCTACCTTGGCACTATGGCTCCTCCTCCACCACTCAGCAAGTTTAGCGGTAGTCGTGGTTTTTCCCTGGCCGTACAGCCCCACCATCAGAACTGTCTGGTTATGTGGCCTGATTGTCCTAGCAGGACCTAGTATCCTAACAAGTTCTGAATAGACTAAGTTCATTGCATGAGTCTCAAGCTTTACTCCGGGTCGGGGCTCATCTTCGATCATCCTCCTCTCTATTCTTTCCGTGAGCTCCTTAGCCTGCCGAACGTTGAAGTCAGCTTCAAGCAGAGCTCTCCTGAGGGATCTGCTAAGCTCCTTTATCGTCTGCTCGTCCACCTTTCTCTTTCCCTTGAGTAGTCCTATGGATCCGAGAACCCTACGCTTGAATCCCTCAAGTGCCACGATACGCGGCCCCAATCGTGTGGTTTCAACGTTATCTGGCGTTTTCTACCTACATAGCCCGCCCCCAACGGTTGTACTGAAAGGGGGCTTTACCTCGGAGAGACATGGCTGAGGCCCCCATAGAGATGTGGGAGATGCAGGTTGCTTTTGCTATCGGGCTGCTAGGAATTTATGCAGGTTGGCGGGGATCAATAGCCAAGATGACGGGATTTTACGATATCTCCGGGGCAGTAAAGACCCTACTATTCGGACTAATTGCGGGAGTCATCGCTGCATCGTTAATCGACTTAATGATTCTGAGAAATATCAGAGATGCCTCACTGAATATATTGGGTATCGGAACAATAGCTATTGTAATAGCAATGGCCGAAACCTCATTCGCATTATTCCTTCTTGGTCGCCCTAAGACCCTCGGATTGAGAGCAAGTGCCCCTTATGGTTGGACATTTGGCTTGGGATTCGGCTCAATGCGATCCGCACACCTAAATGTACGCCTCTTCGATCCAGAATTGTGGGAGGGTACGGGATTTGAGCCATCCAACATCGGTATTGCATTCATACTAACACTGACAATCTGCGTTGGCCACGCTTCCATCTCATCATGGCAGGGTTCTAGAATAGTCATGCACGATAGGGCTCGTACATTCATCACTAGCACCCTCGCAAGGGCCATTCTTATCGTAACCTCGGTTCTTGCGGTTTTCAATCCAATGGTTCTCGCATTTGTTGTACCTCTTGTGGTATTTTCTTGGTTTCCCGCACAAGAATCATGGTTGCCATCGGGCCTCACTCCTGCTGCAAAACAGGCCTATAGGCGAACATTACGCCAGTCTGACTTACACAAGTCCAGAGCCCACAGGAGAATCCGAGGGGATATAGTCGAATCCGAAGAATAGTGAATAAATATCACATTTCAGGGGAATATCCCCCATGGCGCAGGATTATATCCAATCTACCGATACAGTATGCTGAATGCGAGTAATTATCGCAGGCGCCGGCGAAGTCGGCCGGGGCGTGGCAGCTGCTCTGAGGGGGGAGAAGAGGGGAGTCGCCCTAATCGATCCAGATCCCAGTGCCATTAGCGATTCACAGTCATTAGACTGCCTCCTCGTGACTGGAAACGCCCTGTCCAGGGATTCACTAATTCGCGCCGGTATAAGCGATGCTGAGATAATTGTGTTCGCAACAAACGATGATCACGTAAACCTACTTGGTTGCGCATTTTCGAAGAGAGTCTTCAGCGAGCAAGTAGGTGATAGGACCGCTTCGGGGCTGATCACCATCGCCAACATCAGGGACCAGTCAATTACCGATCCTACTAGAGGGGCAGGACCTCTTGAGAACTGGGCGCGTTCGAACTTCATAGTTAGCCCTTCTAAGGAGGTAGTCGATCAACTGGTATCAGGCCTAGTTTCACCTTCACTGGACGACATTATCCCACTAGGAGAAAACGCCTGGATCGTAGTCTCTGAGATTGAAGTATCCTCTCCGCTAGTCGGAATGACCACGGGAGAGGCATCCAAGAAATCACATGATGTGGCGGGCTATCCGAAGATTATTGCCGCCGGACCACGAGAGGGAATTGGCAGAATAGTGTCCGGAAACGAAATAATTCAGCAGGGGGATATGCTGGTATTTGTCACAAGTTCAACTAACTTCTTCGGGGAAATAGCTAGATTGGTGGGTGATGTTGATTCGGAAATGCCTGAAAGGCCTTCGGTGGCCATATTCGGGGCCACGAACTTTGGCAGCAGTCTAGCGAAGCATTATCTGGATAGGGGCTCAAACGTCGTAATTATTGAACCAGATCTGGATGCGGCGAATTCTATCGTGGGTTCAAGAATAGGGATCAACAAGAGACTAGACGTTATTCACGGAGACCCACAGGACGAGGATCTTCTCAGAGAACTTGCTATCGAGGATCAGGATATCGCCATTGCGACCCTGTCAGACGACAATCTGAATATCTCTATCTCTATGCGTGCATTTGACAAGGGTGTTACTAGAACCGGGTTGATCTTGAAGGATAGAGCATTGGTGGAGGCAATCCAGAGGATCGGACTACGTCCAGTTAGCAAAAGACGAGTAGCAGTCAAGTCAATACTCAAAGCAATCCACATGCATGTTCCCGGGTCTTATGAGCCGATACCCAGGATGCCCTCTTTGGTTTCCATATCTGCTGAAATACAACCAGGAAGCAGATTACTGGGAAAAAACCTGAATCAGGTTGAAGAGAGAATTGGGGCTAGTCTGGTGATGTTGGAACGACCGGACCATGAAGGAGCACTACATTCTGTACCAGTCGGGGAAATCGGGAGCATGCTCGAGGGCGACCGGATATTCTTAATTCTGGAAATAGACGACATCGGCCAGGTCGAGAAATTTCTTGGGAGCTAACATGCGTTGGGAAGTGGTCGGGCTAGTACTAGGTTGGACTATTGGCCTAGTAGCAGTCCCCCTTGCGGTAGTTATACTCTACAGCGCATACTCCGAAGGATTAGAGCCGGCAATCAGGACCTTTGCGATCCCACTATTGGTATCTCTACTATCGGGATTCCTGATGGTTTCTATTTTTGGAAGGTCTGATGCATCCAATAGGGTCAGGGACAGGGAGGCATTCGCTTCGGTCGCACTAGGATGGATACCTGTTGTCATTGTGGGGGCATTGCCATTCTGGCTTGGAGGGATGTTCCACGGTCCTTTCGGAGAATATTGGTTTCCTGACTCTGAAAATTCCCTAACCGACATATTGTACGGACTTCTCCACTCTTGGTTTGAATCAATGTCTGGATTTACTACAACGGGGGCGTCTCTGATTGACCCTTACACTAGCCCTGTTTGCTCCGGAGAATCTAGTCCCAATTACCCGAAATTCGAAGGTGACTGCGTAGGAAGCCAGAGAAAGAGTCTGATCCTTTGGAGATCTCTCTCACAATGGATAGGTGGTATGGGTGTGATTATGCTTGGCCTGCTCATTTTCTCCCGTGCTTTGGGTGGTGGGATGGCATTGGCTAGAGCAGAGCTCACTGGACCATCAGTTTCCAATCTGGGTACTACTCTGGAGAGCACTGCAAGGAAGCTTTGGGGAATTTACGTGGGACTCACCATGATAGAAGCCATGCTCCTATACCAGCTTACCAACATGGGTGGATTCGATTCTGTAAACTACGCACTCACCACTATGCCTTCGGGTGGTTTTGGCACTTCTGATTTGGGGGTTATGGGATATGATGACCCTGTCATTGAGACGGTGATCATGGTTTTCATGTTACTCACCTGCATCAACTTCAGCCTACTATACTTCGCATTCTCTGGAAGGTTGAAAGAAATGTGGAAGGACGAGGAGCTAAGGACATACGCTCTGATAATTTTCGTCGCTTGGATTGCCATGGCGGTAAACCTTGCTAGATCAGGAAATTATGGGTTCGCTGAATCCATCCGCCACTCAATTTTCCAATCAATTTCGATTTCCAGTACTGGATTTTCTAGTTCCGACTTCTCCTCATGGCCAGTATTCAGTCAGTTCGTTCTTCTGCTCCTAATGATAGTAGGGGCCAGCGCCGGCTCCACGGGAGGTGGCTTGAAGGTACTGCGTATAAGAATCGCATTTGAATTGGCGAAAAGGGAGGTCATGAAGATTATCCAGCCTCGCAAGGTCGTGGCGATCAGATTCAATCAGTCTGTTGTAGACGAGGACAGGATATGGATCATCCTAGGGATGGTGAGCTCCTGGATGGTCGTTGTCACAGCATCTATGCTGACTATTTCCTTCTTGGAGCCATCTTTGACCATGACAGATGTATTTTCTGTCTCCATCTCCCTTCTGGGCAATACTGGGCCAGCCCTGGGGTCATTTGGTCCGTTGGGCGCTTCATCTTCCTGGGCTAGCCTCAGTGTCCCCTCCTTGGTCGTCTCGACTATGTTGATGTGGCTCGGCCGTCTCGAATTGCTAACCGTCCTCGTCCTACTCCACCCAAGGACCTGGGAGTCAGACTAGCCGAATCTGTCAAGGGTGGATTGCGAACCTTCTGGTTCGCTATTTTCGTTCTTTTCGACTGGCACATCCGCCGCTGAATCATTTTCATCACTGAATGACTCAATAATTGCCTTTGCCCGTTTGTCCGACTTGGGGATTCCATGGAGGGCAAGGTGGTCATCCACTGTAAGCCCAATCCTCTTTGCCACAGAGAATTCGTGATGGGAGCCTCCTAGTGACTTGTCATGTGCTGCAAGTAGATGGGGCCATAGATCCTCCCTGACGGACGAATTACTGGAGCCTAGTTCCGCTGAAATGCGACCTATCAGGTCATTCGTCCTCCAGGACTCCCCTCCCCTTCTTAGGAAGTCTGGAAAGCTTACGAACACATCCTTGGATGCCGAAAAACGGGAATGTGAAACTGCAGCCTGAACAGGCAATGCCGATCCCCAGTACCATGACCTGAATGCTCTGTTGGAGAACTTAGTAGCAAGGTACGAATCTGCACTACACATGGCTTGCGAAATTATTGGCAAACTCGTAACATCTAGAACGGACTGGTTGTTCCATGCGAACCAAGCCAGCAATTCATCCGGGTCCTTGTCTGAATTGACAAGTATGTCCGTCGCCCGAGATCCAGAATTTTCTGTGTAAACTCTCCTTAGAGCTTTGAATACATTGACCTGAACATCCCTTTCAGCAGCATCTGCTAATTCCTCAACTAAGGCTAAAGTGATGTGGCCACCACTTGTGGTTGATAGTGACTGCAGGTCCTTGATCAGAGCTCTGAGGTCCCCTGGATTCTCCCCAATAAGTATCTCAAGCGCCCCCGGATCAATTCCAATCCCTTCTGAATCTAGAACCCGACGAGCAACCCTTCTCAGATCTTCTCCCTTTACCCTATCGAAGATCACGCTCTCTGCTATCCTTAGTACTCGATCTCTGTTGGACCTCCAACTACTCCCACCCCCCCACAGCCTCATCGGTTCGTTGCAGGTCATTATCACCGGGTGTTTCGTGCTACTAAGCAGGCTCAACAGCTCAGCCTTTCCCCCCGAGTCCCCTTTCAGAACTGGACCCTCTTCAGAAGGGCTCATTGTCTTCCTTATCCTTTCTTCCGAAACCTTTGCGAATCCCCCACTTAGGTGGTCTACCTCGTCCAATAGGATCACAGTCTTCATATTGGGAATAGCTCCCTTTGAGAATTGGCCTAGTGAGAAATTATGCGAACCCCTAGTCGCAGAGGCCCTAATCGCAGCTGCGTTCCTTTGCTCGGAGGCGTTCAACTCAACTATATTCCACCCCCTCTCTATGGCTAATGCATGCGCAAGAGTAGTTTTCCCCACTCCTGGGGGTCCTGACAGAAGCAACCCTCTCTTTTTTGGAAATCTAATTTCTGAACTCCAACTGTTCAACCAAACTCTTACTCTTCGGATCTTGTCTTCGTTTCCTTCGATTCCTGAAAGCGAGGTCGGACGGTAACGTTCAGTCCAGTCTTGAGGTCGTTCCTCTACTCCCACAAATGGTGATTTTATCGACGACTCTTGAAGATTAGTACTAGAATAGAGTAGACAAGGAACGAGAAGACAAGAGATCGATGAGTGAATCAACATCCGAACGAACTTGCTTCTGGTCGTCCCTCCTCCGGATGGTCACCGAACCGTCCTCGATGGACTGGTGATCCACCGTTACTGCCCATGGTATTCCTATTTCATCGGCCCGAGCATACCTTCTTCCAATTGACCTGCTAGTGTCCAACACTCCAATTATTCCCGTAACAGAACGGATATTATTGGAGATTTCTCTAGCAATACCCACCATCTCCTGCTTATCAAAAAGTGGCAATATTGCAACATCATAAGGGGCTACAGAGTGATTTAGAGTTAGAATAGTGTAACTCTCGTCTTCTTTCTCTAATTCTCTGAAGTTGTGGTCTAGAACGTGCCAGATGATCCTGTCTATGCCGAATGCAGGCTCAATTACATGCGGTGTAAAGTACTCCCCATTTACCACAGTTTCCTGGGTGTTTCTGCTTACCATCTCCTCAGTAATCTCAACATCAGACTCATCGGAAAGTGTGAGATGAAAGGGGAGCTCCTCTGGAAGTTCAAACAATTCGGAGAGGGCTTTGGAGACTAGCGCCGCCTTCTCCTTGAAATGGGGCCCAACTACTGAGCCAATTGGGGACAGGACCTCTCTTTTCTCGCTAACAGGGGATTCGTATTGCCTCCATCCTCTTAGCATGTTTGAGCCCGAGTGTTCCTCGTGGGACTCTAGGTCATGACAAGTTCTGTTAGCAATTCCAACAACTTCAACCCACCCATGCTCCCCATTCAATTCACAGTCCCAGCAGTCAGACGCATAGTGTGCCATCTCTGATCCTTCATGTTGTCTGAATCTAACTTGGTCGCTGTCAATACCAATATTGACTAGAAACTCCAATGTCATAGCTAGAAACCAGGCTACTGTGGGGTGCTTAACTATTCCAGCTTCGAATGCCTCTTCAAACGTCATTGTCCTCTTGCCCGGTTTGGGACCTTCTGGGTCGGGAATAATGCAAACCCTGTCATCCCACTTGCCAAGATTTGTTGCTGGGGGGTCCTTTGGATCTATGAAGTACTCCAACTCCGCCATGTTGAACTCTCTGAGTCTAATCATACCCTGTCGCGGGCTAATTTCGTTCCTGTATCCCTTTCCAGTCTGCATAGCCCCAAATGGTAGCTTCTGCCTAAAGTGTCTGTAAAGGGACGGATATTGCATGAACATTCCCTGTGCAGTTTCGGGCCTCATGTATGCTGCTCTAGAACTCCCCATTGCCCCTATGTTGGTCTGGAACATTAGGTTCATCGGCCTTGTATCCTTCCAATGAGTCGATCCACAGCTTGGGCAATTTACGCCTGACTGTGAAATGATTTGGTCCAATTCCTCGATTCCCAGTGTATCTGGGCTTTCATGGACATCACTTAGCAGGTGATCGCTTCTGTAGGCCCCCCCACAGGACGCGCATTCGGACATCTTGTCATTAAACTCGCCCACATGTCCGCTGGCTACCAGAACTGACTCTGGAGTAATCGTGGGGGAGTCGACTTCTACGACATTCGGCAATATGCTCCAGTGATTGAGCCAGCAATCAATTACCCTCCTCTTGATGCTAGCACCCACGGGCCCGTAGTCGATTAGCCCCGAAACACCACCATATATGCCGAATGAAGGGAGTACTATTCCCCGTCTTCTGAGTAGGGATGAAAGCCTCGTCATACGACTATTGTCAACCATTTCGACTTCCGACAACCAATCGTGGTTTTCAAGCCATCCTAGTTTGCTTGGTGATTATTTCAATTGGACGACCATTCGGGAATTATCCAGCAATTTGGGGCACATTCATCACTATTTTGAGAAGCATTCATTTATGGCATCGATTGCCTGAAACGCAAGGTGGATTAGAAAAAATGCCAGAAATAAAGTATGTATCTGAGATTTCAGATACCGAGGAGATCCTAGCAGGGCTTTCCGCTCCAGTAAGGAATTGGTTCCGGGAGAAGTTCGACGACTTCACAGAACCACAAAAGGTAGCCATCCCTCAGATCCTAGCTGGCGAACATCTACTATTGTGCTCTCCGACTGGCTCTGGAAAGACCCTCACAGCATTCCTGTCCATAATCGACGATCTTGTTCGGAGATCTTTGGCAGGAACCCTTACTGATTCAGTCCAATGCATCTATATTTCTCCAATCAAGGCTCTAGCTAATGATATCCAAAAGAACCTGATAGGTCCCCTTTCCGAGATCAAGGAGCGGTTCCTCCCTGGCAGAGCTCAGGAAATCAAAGTAGGGCTTAGAACCGGCGACACCCCTCAAAAGGAGAGGGAGAGGATGCTCCGCAAACCCCCTCACATTCTGATTACTACTCCCGAATCGTTGGGCCTAGCTCTGGCATCGAAGAGGTTCCGGCCACTTCTCAACGAGCTGAAGTGGCTAATTGTGGACGAGATGCACTCCTTGGTCCCTACCAAAAGGGGCACTCACCTTTCCCTTAGCCTAGCACTAATGGACTCTGTAGTAGAATCCGAGGTTCAGAGAATCGGAATTAGTGCCACTATGGAGCCACTGAACGATGTAGCAGAATTCCTAGTAGCTAGCGATTCAAGGGAGGGCGAGGCACACAAGCAAAGCGTGTCAATAGCAAAGATATCTGGATCTAGGGAACTCGATTTAGATATCATTCTCCCATCCCCGAGATTCACTTCTATCCCCGTGAAGGAGATATTGGACCATAATATCGACATAATCAAGGATTTAGTAGAGGCGCACACAACCACTCTGGTTTTCGTTAACACTAGGAACATGACCGAGACATTCGTACAGCGTCTAAAGGTGGCAGGCCTGATTGGCGTGGAAGGCCATCACGGATCGATGGACAAGTCAATCAGGCTTGATGTCGAGCAGAGACTGAAGGAAGGAAGACTCAGGTGCGTAGTTTCTTCGTCGAGCCTCGAGATGGGAATTGACATTGGCTCTGTAGATTTTGTGGTTCAGGTCGGATCTCCTGGGTCCATAGCAACTGCCTTACAGAGGATTGGTAGGGCGGGGCACCATGTGGGCGGGCTACCAAGGGCTCGCTTTCTCCCTACTTCCCCGCATGACCTCCTAGAGATCGTGGCTTTGCAGAACGGAATTCTATCTGGGAACATGGATTTGCTAAAATTTCCCGAAAACTGCTTGGATGTCCTCGCTCAATTCCTAATTGGACTCACTATAATCAGGGAGTGGGACATTGACGAGGCATACGAACTGGTCCAAGCTTCGTGGCCTTACAGGTCACTCCCGTATGACGATTACATCGAGGTACTGGACCTTCTCGAAGAAGAAAGAAGGTTGTGGGTAGATTGGGAGGAGAACCGATTTGGAAAGAGAGGATACGCCCAGATGATATATTACACCAATATTGGCACGATTTCTCCAGATAACAACTACCTCGTCTTCACATCAGACGGTACTCTGGTGGGGCAGCTATCTTCCTCGTTCGTTTCTAGCCTCAGAAATGGTGACGTTTTCCTACTTGGCGGCTCGACTTACCGGGTATCTAGTGTCAGGGGGACTAGGGTGAATGTAACATCAGCTACGGGTTACAGGCCGACAATACCATCGTGGACAGGAGAAGCGATGAGCCGGACTAGCGAACTCAGTGGCGAAGTTCTCGATCTACTCGAAATTCTTGCAGTACAATACAGGACAGGGGGTGGCATCACATCCTTCTTAGTTGATGTTCTGGGCCTGAACAAACCCGTAGCAAATGCATTGACCCAATTCCTCGATGAGCACTCAGCTACTACATTCCAGGTTCCTTCCAAAGACCGAATTCTGGTTGAACAGGTGGAGGCCCCCCTTCCAACATACGTTGTCACAACATGCAGAGGCCGAGCATTCAACTTAGCTCTCGGCTATCTGTTTGCAGGCATGGCAGCTAGGGATGACATCACCGTGCACGAGCTGTCATTCGACGAAAATGGCTTCATGGCAAAGCTGAGCCATGAGATCGAGGTCTCGTCTATTCCAGATGTGTTCCGGGGCTCAGGTAGCGAAGGAACTCTGCACAAGTACCTCATCGAGTCCCAACTCTTTGCAAAGAGATTCAGAGAGGTAGCCTCCAGGAGTATGCTGAACCCCAGAAGAATCGGTGCCGAGGAGGTCAGTCCTAAACAATTCCAGCAGAAAGCGGAACAGATTATGAATCGCCACAGAAAGATGGATGACTCAGTAATCGTCAGGGAGGCGATGAACGAGATCCTCACAACAGACCTAGATATGGATCAACTGAGGCATTTCATTTCCAGGATGGACAGTGAGGACGTTCGAATAGTACATCGAAGGGTGAAGATCCCTTCTCCCCTGGGTTTGACACTGTTCATGTCCTCATTCGAGGATCTTCTTTCTCTGAGGACTCGGGCATACCTAATCAAAGACGTCGACCCCGAGATCCTCAGAAGGCTACTCGGGGCCAGGTCGCTGGCAACCGAACTCGACGAGGAAAGACTCAGCGAGTATTACCAGTCGAAGGTTTCAGCTCCCACTAATGCGAACGAACTTCTCAAGCTTATGGATATGGGAGGGGGCCTTGAGCGACAGCTCACACATCCGCTATATAGTGAGAAACTAAAGGACATAGAGTTCGAAACTCTCCGTGAGTGGGTCCACGAATTAGCCGAAAGGGGCCTAATCACCAAGGTCAGAGGAACCGGCTTGGAAAAGATAGACGGCAAGTGGTTCTCTTTGAGGATGACAGAGGTTCACGGCACGCTTGGCTGTCTTGCTGTAGCAGGAGCAGCGGAAATGGATGACCTAAGGGAGCTTTACACCGGGGGCCTCAGTTACGAGATAGGAGAGGGATTCGTAGGGGGCGAACCATCTAGTTGGAGGAAGAAGTCTCTCTCAGATCCTATGGATTGCTTGAGATTAAAACTACTAGACATGCTAGGTTCTGAAGGCCCCAGGACAATAGACTCCCTAAGTAGTCGACTCCCATTCCCCTCAGCCCAAGTGGAATCAGTTCTTCAAGAACTTGAGATGAGGAATCTAGTTTCTATCGGGTTCTTCACCAGAACTGACGAGGGCGAGTTCATTCTCAGAATAGACGAATATAGGATAACAGGCGGCCAGGTCAACGTAATCGATTATAGAACTCTTCAGACACTAATTCTCAATAAGTCATTCTCCAAGTTCGAAGAGCCGGCAGAAGCAATTCGGAACCTTACTCTAGTCCAGAGGAGGGAAGAGCTCCTCCATAGAGTGGATAACTATAGGTTTCGTGACTGGAAGGACATCAAGCACGATTCCGACATCTACAATGGAAGGCTCCTACACAACCGGGTCGGTTACACATTGGAAGAGCAGTTGCCCATGTTCATGGGCCTTAGGAGCGAACCTTGGTTCGGTCCATTGGAAGAGGAACTATTGGAGAAAATTCCACAAGAAGGCATTTCACGGACCGATCTATTTTCTGAATATCCCAGAGGGAAGGAGAATGCCCACATTCAGAGAAGCTTGAAGTCAGCACTCTCAAACCTAGAGAGGCAGCTAACTGTTGCCAAGCAATACGTTGACGTCCCCAACCGAAAAAGATCAATGGCAATTTTCAGGAGATTGCACGGAAAGAAAAAGCCCCTGCCTTTCGACCAAGCGCTGTCTGAACTTATTGGTCGAATTGGTCCCGTAAGGCTTCACACACTGCGCTTATTTGTTTCTAGGCCAGTAGAAGAGCTGGCAGATTCACTTAGGGAACTGGAAAGGAGGGGTTCAATTTCCAGAGTGGTTGCCCTCCAGCCAGATCCAACTGACTATTACTCATCTCCAGAGGACGCAGAGAGGCTCCTCTCTCCTCTGCCTGAGGATAGAAAAATGCGAATCTTATCCCAATCTGACCCTTTCAGCAGCCGCTTCATCCAAGAGGTCCGACTTCTTTTGAAACAAGGCTGGTACTATCCAGTTTTCAAGGGTGTAGATCCCATTGGGCGTGTCCTGATGTTTGTAGTGAATGACTATTTGGAAATTAAGGACATTAACATCCCGCACTCTTATTTGGATGATTTCAAGATTACTTTTGGGGAGTTGCTGGAGAACTATCGGGACCGGCTAGTAGATGTCTCTGTTCTCCATGCTTTCAATGGAGTACCAGTTCACGACTGCGATGAAAATATCCAGAAAATCCTCTCAGAACTAGGATTCTCGTCAATGGGTGACGGCGAGAGATACATCAGAGGTGGGGTCGTCGAACCAAGATCCAGGAATCAAATCAACAGGATGCTATTCTTCCACCACTGCTTGCACCAGAACAGCAGGTGGGAGAATGAGACGCTTGCTCTTGAGAATGCTGTCGAATTGAGGGACGACTTCTCATTGCGGGGCCGTTGCGAGATGTTTCGAGTTAATCTGGACTCGATGGTAGCAGCACACCAGTTACACCAGGGATCCAACCTTAGGGGGCACCTAGTTTGGGCCAGATACTCCCACTTCCAAAGGCTCCTATCTATCAAGAACGTACCTACCGAACCAGAGGATGAAGAAATCCTACAATTCTTCCGAGAAAACAATGACCCAGACCTCTATATGGAGAGGAACGCCATGTCTAGGTCGGAATTCCGTAAGCTCGTCTCCCCATTGGTGCGAAGCGGTCACCTAATTCAGGATTACAGGGGCGGCTTCAAGACAGTAGAACCGCTCCAAAAGGTAGACTTATGGGGTGTCAAGAGGGACTATCTCAGAGATCTCGTCAAGGACTACCCAGTAATCACGCTAAAACAACTCGAAAGGCTGGCAGGCTCTTCATTTTCCCCCGAAGAAATTAGTGATGTAATGCACGATTTCGAGGAAGATGGGACCCTAATCAAGGGATTCCTAGTAGACGACTTGCAGGACATTTGCTGGGGACGTCTAGATATGCTTGAGGAACTCGGTAAAATTAGTAGGACACGAGATCTCGTAATCCCCCCATCCGACCCACTTATTCACTACTTCGGGAGCCTACTTAGGGAGAGATTCGGTTACGGATCGGCATATCTCGTTTTCCACAAGGAGGAGCCAATAGCTGCATTCAAGGCAAATACAAGAAATGACAAGATTGAGCTCACAGATTTCGTAGGCGACTCGGAACGAGAAAAGGAAGCTATCAGGGTCATGAAGGAATTTGCATGGGAGCATGACATGCCGCTATCGGGGAAGCTGTTCAATAGAATCAGGTCCAGAATTGTCTGAGCCCCCGACCAAGAACTCCGGGCGCATCCAATAAGGGCTTCATTACCTTCATTACGTGCTTGTGAAGCTCGGGAAGCAGGTCGAAAAGCGCTATTGCCATCAGGAACATCGCCAATAGGCTGGCTATCTTTGCAGCGTAACTATGCGCGAAGTCAAATATCCCCATCCCCATGAATGCCCAGTTTACATATGTGTCAGTAAGCCAGACGATTCCCGCATTCCTGAAAACGTTGAGGATGTGTATTGTTGGAATAGCAATCATCAATGCTCTAGCACGTCTTTTCCAGTGAACTGAACTCAATGCAACTATTGCGCCTATGAATACGGCCATAGACTGCAACGCCGAACACGCCAGAATGAAAGACACCACGCCCTGTCCTTCGCTATTTTCCATTGGAGCGTAGAACCCCCCTTCACCTAGAGGCTCGCTCAGCACCAATCTGTTCCCGCCCCATTCCGACACTGGAATGGCTGGTTTTTGGTGCCTCTCTATCATCATTGGTCCGATTTCATATCCACCAATACCTGCAAATTCTAGCATCACGTCAGCACTTACCGCGGTAAATTGGACAAATGCCATGTTTAGGTATGGGACTCCAAAAACCAGGTAATATGGTATCATCGACCAAACAACAAAGCCCCTTGCCCACACTATAGTATCCACACTGGAGCCGTCGCTCGACCACTCCCAATATGCCATGGTCAGACCAGCAGGCAATGCTCCAGCAGTCATCAGAATTAGGACTGGATCAGAGATCTCCACGAAGTGGCTAGAATATAGGTAGAAGAAAAGTCCGATTAAGGGCCACCCTAATACTGCACTAATCTTTGCATAGTCATCAGAGTTTCGATGAAAACCAATTCCTAGAAGAGCTAGGCCAATTGAACCGATTAGTAGTTGCATTGTAACGTCAGCGATTCCAAATACTTCGGAAAAATCCTCAATCAACGCCCCAATCGGGTCCTCCATAACGTCCTTGCTTTCATCAACCCGTAAATAGGATGCCCCCACCCGAACATACGGAGCCATGGGATTCGACTTCAGAGAATTCGCCGAGAAATATGTCGAGTCACTAGTGGCTACTCTTGGAGAAATGCCCTATTCGCCACTTGAGGGATTCTGGGCAATGGTTGAGCAAGCCAGGGATGCGGGCTCCACCGTTCATTTCATTGGAAACGGCGGAAGTGCCGGCACCCCTTCTCACAGTGCTGGCGATTGGTCCAAGGAACTGGGCTTGAAGACTCTGTCACACGTCGATAACACACCATCCCTGACCGCATGGGCAAACGACACGGACTATGACAACGTTTTCGTTGGCCAACTCTCAACATTTGCAAATCCCGGAGACTTAGTGGTGGGATTCAGTGGATCCGGGAATTCAAAAAATGTACTGAACGGAATCTCCTTTGCCAAGAAAATAGGTTGTAACACTGTAGCGGTCACCGGAGACTACATGGGACAGGGCGGAGGACATATCGTAGAACTGGCCGATGTCTCAATAGTTGTACCTTCCCAATCAATGGAACGTATCGAGGATCTTCAACTTGTAATCAATCATATCCTGAAAGAGGCAATCAAGTCCAATCATGGGCTGTGACAACATGCTCCCACCCCATAGGCACTGCTCCCCATTAGAAGGACCACTAGTGATGGAGGATCTACCATCTATGCACCCTTGGTCTGGAAATATTGCTTACCTAGACAGGGACGGCGTATTGAACAAGTGGTCGGAAAACTACGTCAATTCGCCCGACGAAGTACAAATGCTACCCGAAGCCGGTAAAGCAATTGGAACCCTCAGGAGATCAGGTTTCAGGATATGTGTGGTGACAAACCAATCGCCAATTGGACGCGGTCTTTGGGATCACCAAAGGCTAGAAAAAATTCACAAAACACTTCAGGAACAACTACTAGAAAATGATCCGGATGCCGAATTAGATCTCCTTCTATACAGCCCATATGCTCCTTCAGAGCGTTCATGGGCCAGAAAACCAAATCCTGGGATGCTTGAGGCCGGCAGGCAACTTATCGACCATTCTCATCATCAAAAAGAAGGAAAAATTCAGCTTCTATTCGGTCCAGATTGGGTTGAAAGACCAAATGAGGGGGGATCCATACTCGTCGGAGACCGGTCATCTGATCTTGAGGCTGCCAACAAATTCGGAGTTAGGGGTTTACGATGTCACCATAACGAAGGAATTGGTAGCGTCCTGAGTCAGATATTAGCGAGCAGGGGATGATTCTGTAGAAATGATGAGGTGCCGATTGGGCTTAGATGATACTGACCACCCGGAGGTTGGATGCACTACTGAGAGTATGAACGATTTACTTGTTAGAATCAGTAGAGAAATTAGCTCAACCATTGAAGAAAGAAGGTTGGTCAGGCTTTGGCCATTCGCAGAGAGACGGACTAGAGGTAACGGCGCTCTTGGGGCAATATTGGAATTCCCTGAGCATGAAAAAGAAAATCTGGAAGCAGTATGTCGCGAATGGTTTTCACAGTTACTTCAACGAATCAAAACATATCCACCATCACCCATCCCTCCCTCCCCGTGCTTAGTTTTATCATTCGATCCTTTGCCAGAAAAGTGGTATTGGGAGGCAGTCAGGGGTTTCGTTGACTCGTTTTCTAGGTTCGATCAGGCAACCAAGAACAAATGCATTGTTTTTCATTCAAATTCTACATTTGGAGTAGTTGGTGCCTGTGCAGCTGCTGCTTGGAACCCATCTGTTGAATCTTCATGGGAATTGATTTCATGGAGACAAGAGGAATTGGTAGGGACAGATAGGATGGTGGCCCAGAAAGCAGTGTCAGGAATGGAGAATAATCACCCGGAAACCTTCCTCAATCGGGATCCGACTAAAGACAGGGGAATGATAGCTCCTAGAACACCATGCCCAGTGCTCTACGGGATACGTGGGTTCTCTGAATCTGTAGTTTACAACGCACACCAGTGGCTTCAGGCCAGATCCGATGTTGAAGAGTGTGCTTCCTTCGCTTCACACCTCACAAACCAACTCAGTGACGACCACATAGAATCCACAAAACGTGGTACTGTAACAACTACAGCCACAGAAACACGGGGAGGCCATGCATTCGTGTTCGCGTTTACTGGTATTAGGAGCCTCAAATTAGTCGCCTTTTCAGAGGGCGGTCCAGTGAATCGTCTTCTGAGGAACTTGAGGCCAGGAGATAGCATTAGCTGGTCGGGACTGACTGCTCCTGATGGATCAGTACACCTCGAGAAGCTACGTCTGGATACAAGCTCACCACGTATAGTTGGCAGACCTAGTTGCTGTTCACGGGCCATGAGGAGCGCTGGAAAGGGACAGGACCTCAGATGTCTTACATGTGGGAAGACCGAAAAGAAGTACTGGAAAAGCACCGTGGACGACCTCCCCTCCGGCCAACCTACAGGTGTATGGCTTGAACCGACGCCCTCCAACCGCAGACATCTCTCCAAACCACTGTCCCATGGGAATCCCGGTGGCACGTAATACTACTATGGATTTGGGAATATGAGCAGTTTTACAGAGATACTCGCCACCACTATGCTGGTCTCCATTTCTGGATACTTGATATGGACCATTCTCAGAATCAGACAACGTCGACTGAAAATGTCATCCCTGAACGGAAACGAACACATTGGCGAGGCCAAGGAGCCCGAAATTCTGATGGAACCAAGCCCAGAAGCATTGGACCAGATGGAAGAATTACTTGAGCAGGCAGGACTCAACTATCCTCAAGATTGACTCTCAGTAAGGATAATTTCTCGGACCCCTTGCGATATCCATGACCGCGAAGTCTGGCTCGGTAGAGAGAATACCACGGCGACCCCCACCAGAGTTCAGAGAGTCCGAAGATTCCGTAATCGGGGCGTTGGTAGAAGACGGGTTCCTGAATGTAGCCTTGGATGACGCCAATCAGTTCGGGCCTCATGCTATGATAATCCTATTATTTGCCGTAGCAACGGTGACTGCAGTCGCTTTGCTGTTGGCGACTTTATTCTGAACATCTGCTTCTAGCTATGGAGATTGAATTTTCCACAATTTCACTAGATGAACCAAGGTGTGAATCGGGGTGAAAGAATTCTGCAAGCTCATCTTTTCCAATTAGATCCATAATAGGCGGCGAGGACAAACATGCGATTTCTAGATTTACACCCTTTCCGACCGCCTCCATAGAGGCCCTTCGAAGCTCCTCGTGGGCTTGGTCTCTGGCCATCCCGCGATCTACCAACTCCAACATTACCTTCTCAGCCATAATTAGGCCCTTTTGATCCGCCATGTTTTGCAACATCCTTTCTCTATCGACAACCAGCTTTGAAAGAACCCTGTCGCACTTGGAAATAATGTCATCTAACAGAATCATTGAATGGGATAGGGTGAATCTCTCGCTCGAGGAGTTTGCTAGATCTCTCTCGTGCCAGAGAAGTGCATTCTCATAGGACGGTACAATCATCGAACGGACGATTCTAGCAAGTCCACAAGCATTCTCAGCAGTAATGGGATTCTTCTTATGGGCCATAGTGGATGATCCGACCTGCTTTTCGATATCGAAGGCTTCCGAAACTTCTCCGATTTCCGTCCTCTGAAGATTTCTCACCTCTTGCAGTACCTTCTCAATACTAGTAGCAACGTTCGCCATCCAGCTAACCCATTCTATGTACCTGTCCCTGCCAACCACTTGGGTGGTAGCCACTGGGACTTCCAGACCTAGATTTCCCAGTACAAGTTCCTGCAACTCTAGGGCCCTTTCACCCTGAGCCGCACCGGTGCCAACAGCGCCGAGGAACTTCCCTGTAATGCATCGAGATGTAATTTCGTGCAACCTGTCTAGATGTCTTCTAAATTCGTCCACCCATACTGCGACCTTTAGTCCGAATGTGATGGGTACCGCTGCTTGTCCGTGTGTTCTACCCAGCATAACAGTCTCCTTCTCTCTTTCAGCAATTTCACACATCGTGAGAACTAATGTCCGGAGGGAAGCGCCTTGGATGGAAATGCTGTCTTTGATTTGCAATGCTACCGCTGAGTCTACTATGTCATTGCTAGTTGCTCCTAGATGTACGCACCACCCTGCGTCTCCTGCGGCTTCAGTCATTGCCTTCGTTAGAGCCATGATATCGTGTTTTGTCTCTGCTTCCAACTCATCTACTCTGTCCGCAGTCACTATTCCCGGGTCTGCTATCTCAGCAATCGCATCATAGTCCTCTGGAGAGACCCTACCCATCTTGCTGTGAGCCCAAATAAGCGCCCGTTCCACATCCAGAAGACGAGCATGCCTACCTTCTCTGGACCAAATTTCCTTGGCCACATCTCTTCCGTACCTGTAATCTAACGGTGAGACCGGCATCAACTTCGAACTGTCCGACAATGGACCCCTGTTTGAGCCTAACGATAGCCTTCCAGAGAGCACCAATTCAATTTCAGCATCCCTCTAGAACCGTCCCAGATTGCATCCCCATCGAAACTTATCTTACCGTTCATGTGAGGTGCGTTTACAACAATTGTCTCGAACTCCCCCCCTTCTCCGTCCAAATTAAACCTGTATTGATTGGAGAGATCTTCTAGTCTTTCAAGTGAATCTGAATCCAGCTTCATCCCGATCCAACTATCATCCATTCCTTCTGTAGAAACTGAGGTGAAAACGACTCCAAAACCATGATCCAACAAGCACCTCATGTGCCGATTCGGACTTTTGTGCCAGAGTGGGTTGAATGATCTAACTCCTATTCTCTCACACATCATCTCCACCCTAGTCCTCTGGTAGTCAGAACGTAGAGCTCCGGTAACTATGCCATCAATTTCCAACTTCCGATATTGCAAGGATAATCCCGGGGGCATCACAAACTGATCAGGCCAAATTTCCTTCAATGCCTCATCAGGATTACTATTACCGCAAATTGCCCCCTCCAAATCGGCGATTTCCAAATCCTCTGAGCCCTTGGAGGAAACAGGTAACCAAGGGACCCCCATCGCTGATGCTTGCAACCCAGCAACTGCGGTATTATCAAGCTGAAACATCAACGAGTCACCACCAGTCACGCCTACAGTAACCAGGCAAACTACATCCCACCCCTGAAGTCCAGACCACCATGTAGAATATGATGAGTCCTTACCTCCCGATGCCAGAACCGCTACTCTCATTTCCTCCCCTAATCCATTTGCACCACAATGCCACTCTGATTGAGTCTTCCCCCGACCAAGATTGATAAGAGTCCATTCTGGCATCGGTCCGATTACGATGCAGCCTAGCGGACGAGGGTACGATCACGGGGTCTCAACATTTTCTCCGGATGGAAGGCTTTACCAGGTTGAGTACGCCAGAGAATCAGTAAAGAGGGGGACAACCACAGTCGGCCTAGTTTACAAGGGCGGAGTTGTTCTTATCGTCGATAAGAGAGTTCAGAGTAAGCTTGTAATTACTGACTCTATCGAGAAAATGTACCAGATAGACAACCACATAGGAATTACCACATCAGGTCTTGTAGCAGATGCCCGACAACTAGTTGATAGGGCCAGGGTCCAGTGTCAAGTCAACCGAATGACCTATGGGGCTCAGATCCCCGTCTCGACATTGGTCAAGAAAATGTGTGATTATAAGCAGTCATTTACTCAGTATGGGGGCGCCAGACCATTCGGCACAGCCCTCCTAATCGCAGGATTCGACGATGAGGGAATTCATCTTTTCGAGACCGATCCGTCGGGAGCATACCAGTCTTACCACGCTGGGGCAATTGGTAGGGGGAGGTCAACAGCAATTGATCACTTCGAAGAAAAGTGGAAGCCCGGAATGACCCAAAACGCAGCAATTAAACTGGGCCTGGAGGCACTCAAGGAATCGTTGGAGGACGATCTCAACCGAGATACAGTCGAAATCGCTAGCGTCGACAAGGATGGATATAGGAAGATGGACCATGAATCCACCCTGAAGCACCTCGACAAGATGTCGTGAGACCCCACCATCTAAGCCTCACCCCTCTTTGCGAGTGCATGGTCAGCCTAGACGATGCTGTTCTAGCCCGCCTCGAGAAGGGGGGAAAAAGGTACGAGATTCTTGTCGATCCGGATTTGGTTGACCGATGGAAAATTGCACCCGAGTCCGTACCAATGGACGATCTTCTTGCCATTGATGAGGTTTGGTCCGACGCTAGGGCAGGCGAGAGGCCAACCAGTGAAGCATTGGAGAATATCTTCGGAACAACAGAGATTCTAGAATGCGCTTCTAGGATACTTAGAGAGGGCAACATTCAGTTAACTACAATGCAAAGAAGAAAAATGGTAGAGGAAAAGAAGAGGCAGATCGTAAATGAAATCGCTACCACGGCTACTGATCCGAAAACAAAGTTACCACATCCTAGGACTAGGATTGAGAACGCCCTGGAAGAGATAAGATTCCCAGTCGACCCATTCAAATCTACAGAAAGTCAGGTTGAGGACGCAGTTTCGGCTCTTAGACCCGTAATTCCACTCCAATTCATTACAGTAAGAATGGCCTTCAAGGTTCAGGGGAAGGACTATGGTGGAATTAGTCAAATGCTACGCCATTCTATTCAGAAAGAAGAGTGGCTAAGCGATGGATCGTGGGTATGCGTAGTCTCTGTTCCTGGTGGCATGAAGAATGACCTAATTAGCAAGGTAGCCTCTAGGTCCCCAGACGTTGAAGTAAGGGAATTGGACTGATTCACCAACTATTTCATACATCAACGGTTATGAACGGCAGTCCGGTCGCGCGGCTCGATAGCATGAGCGAAAGTAATGGTGCGGCAGGGCCGCGAGGAGTTGGACGAGGGCAAACTGTCGTCGTACCCGGGGAGGACTTGGGTGAATCAGAGGGCAATGAGCCAGGGCATGGCGTAATCGCCATAGAAGGAAGGCTAAAGGCTGTAAAACAAGGAAGAATAAGTAACAAGGGTGGATCCGTTTCAGTCGAACCAATCCACACTAGGTATATCCCCCGCCCCGGGGATTTGGTAATAGGATATATTGAGGGGTGCACAAACAACCTGTGGTTCGTAGAATTGGGGGCACCATTCAATGCGATATTGCCCATGAGTCTTGGGCCCGGTAAGATCGAATTCGGCGGCACTAGGTCTGTAATGGACATCGGGGATGCGATTATCTGTCGAATACAAGAAGTTGAGGAAACTCACTCAAGCGTAGCAACGATGAAAGGAATGGGACTCAGGAAGATTCGCTCTGGCGTTATTGAAGAAATCCACCCTCACTTACTAGGTAGGCTAATTGGGAAGGGCGGAGAATCAATTCGTAGACTGAAAGAGGATACTGAATGCCGCATCGTCGTGGCAGACAACGGTAGGATGTGGATCGATGGTGACTTAGGGGGAATACTCGAGGTTAGGCAATATCTGATGTCACTGTCAGAATCCTCCCAAGGGGGTGGAAATTGATGGGCGGATACGGAGACATTCAGATGATTGACGAAAACGGCCTCAGAATGGACGGAAGAGGGCCTGGAGATGTTAGAGAAATCTCGATAGAAACCGGGGTCGTTCCAGTTGCGGACGGCTCATGCAGGATGACTTGGGGGACAAATGAGGCAATTGTGGCCGTTTACGGTCCAATGGAGGCCCATCCCAGGAAGATCCAGAGACAAGACCGGGCAGTATTGGACGTTGCATACAACATGGCACCCTTCTCCACTACAGATAGGATAAGGCCTGGATTTAACCGAAGGAGTAGGGAGATTAGCAAGGTAACGAAGGACGCACTGGAGAGCGTAGTACTTCTGGAGTTATATCCACGATCAAAGATCAGAATCAGCATCGAGATTGTTTCTGCCGAAGCTGGAACACGATGCGTGGGCCTTACCGCCGCCTCTGTCGCCCTAGCCGACGCCGGGATACCCATGACGGACATGGTCGTGAGTGTAGCTAGCGGCAAAATTCACGACGTTGTCGTGTGTGATCTGAACAAGGAAGAGGACAACTACGGCGAGGCAGACCTACCGATGGGAATCCTACCGAACACAGGCGAGCATGTCTTCTTGCAGATGGACGGCGATCTCTCCCAAGAAGAATTCAAGCAAGCATGGCAGTACAACATGGATGCTGCCCAAGAAATTCACAAATTGATGGTTGAAGCATTGAAGGGAGGTGATTCCGAATGACAATTCCCATAGTCCCAAATCTGCTTAGGGCTCACCTTTCTGATTTAGCCGTAAACGATGCTAGGATTGACGGAAGAGATAGGTGGGAAGGTAGGAAACTGGATGTAGAACATACGGTTCTTCCACGAGCAGAGGGTTCTGCTAGGGTAAGGATGGGTGATACCATTGTTTTCGCAGGAGTCAAGTTTCAGCTAATGCAGCCCTACCCGGACCGTCCAAACCAGGGTGGCCTGATGTGTTCGGCCGAGGTGAGGCCGGTCGCAGGTAGGCACTGGGAATCTGGGCCTCCTAGTCCAGAGTCGATAGAGCTAGGCAGAGTTGTCGATCGCGGAATTAGGGAGTCTGGGTGCATAGATGTAGACTCACTTTGCATAATTCCTGGGGAGAAGGCATGGCAGGTTATCCTAGATTTGTTCGCAATATCAGACGATGGTAATTTATTCGATGCCTTTGCTCTTGCAGGAATTGTCGCACTTCGAAATGCCATCGTCCCTGCCGAGAGATTCGAGGTTGGTGACGACTACCCGTTAGAACTTTCCAAGACCCCCATAATGTGCTCATATCACAAGGTCGGGGGTCGATTCGTGTATGATGCGAGCTCAAGAGAAGAATTGGGTGGAGATGAGAGAATCCACATCACTTTGGGAGACAACGATAACGTCCACTCCCTTCAGAAGGGTCTAAAGGGAATTTTCTCGACGGAAGAATTCGTTGAAATAATGGAAAATGCCCAGAAAAGGACTAAGGAATTAAGGAAAATAGTAGATTCACTGTAGGTGCAATTATGGCAAAGAGAACTCAGAAAGCAGGAGCTACTGCTCGTTTCGGACCTAGGTACGGAGTTAGTGTACGGAGGAGGGCTGGCTCAGCAATTGCGAAGAAGTCTAGGAATTACACATGTCCAAGTTGCCATTATGTGAAAGTGCGGAGGAGGGCTGCTGGCATCTGGGAATGTAGAAAGTGCAATCACACATTCTCAGGTGGGTTTTGGGAGCCTTACACAAGGGCTAGCGACGCAAATAAGAGGATTGTAAGGAGATCGATGGAAGGAGCAACGGCTACAGATATGACCGTCATCGCTCAACAGGCTGCACTAGAGTACGAGAGGAAACTCTCCGAGAGAGATTCAGATGAAGGATCAGAAGAGGAATGAGACCCTAGAACTCATCTTAGCGATAGAGCATAGCGAATCTGCTAACCTGTCCTCATCTATCGTTACCGAGGCCGACTTCAAATACACAGACGGGAGGATATCCATTTCCATAACTTCTGATTCATTCAGCGATATGAGGGCAAGATGGAACTCTTTAATGAGAGCATTGGTTGCCTCAGAGCAATCAATAGATGCCACTAACGGGGGTGAAAAGTATTAGCGAACAAGTTTCAGCTGAGGAAATCCAGTCACTTGCAAGGGACCTACAACTCTTGAGGGGCCAGATTCAGACGGTATCTTCCCAGGCGTCCGAATATTCGATAACAATTGAAGCACTCAGTAATCAGGACCCCAGTAGACCAATCTTCCGCTCTCTAGGCAACCTCCTGCTGGAGGTTGATGATAGGGATTTACTAGAATCGGAATTGAAGGGTGCCAAGGAAGCACTGGATGACCACCTCGGGCGCTTAATCGAGAGAGAAGAAAACCTCCGAGAACAGTATGAAAAAAAGGCGAATCAGTTCGAGAACGGGTGATTCGATAGTGGAAGAACCTAAAGCAGGGTCTGAGGATATATCTGTGGACTCCATCCTATTCAGAAGCCTACTCTCAGAGGGCAAAAAAGAGCAAGCTCTCGAAGTAAGTAAGTCAATCCTTGAGCGGTCCAGAGTACTAAGTGACAGGCATTTCGAGACCGAGGCATGGATAAGGATGGAGAGGGCACTCCTTGGTGCCTGCAAACACGAAGAGGTTGGGGCCGAACTAAGTTGGTGCGTCGATCGGCTATCATCGACATCTCCTGGATCAGCACTACACGGCCTAGCACTACTGAACCTAGCATCGTGGCACATTAACTCTGACGAGGTAATTATGGCTCTGGTTACTCTATCTGATATCTCCTCATCCCGGGGACACCCAAACGACGTCATAGGCCTAGCAAGGCTGGAATCGGGAAGGATTCTGGCTACCATTGGGGACTTGGATCCTGCTATGCGTCATTTATGGATGGCCATGAAGAGGCTTTCTTCCGAGGAAATGAAAACAGAAGCCATGGTTTGTGCAATGGAGTGGCTTGATCTCGCTTTAGACAAAGTAGACACATCATCGGCACGTATGGAAGAGAGGATCTCCAATGCCCGGCCTAGGGAGAAGCCGGACATGACATCTTCTCCGTCAAATCCCGACGACATAAGAGAAGCCGTGGAACTCATACTATCAATATCTCTAAACGACTTATCTGGTGATATCAGGGACGATTTGGGCCTTGTTTTAGATGCCAGTGAAATAATCGGCGATACTTCATGGAGGGACTCATTGGCATCCAGAATCGGTGAGATTCAGGATTCGAGACTAATCGATTTGCTCCAATCGTGAGCTCTTATTCTCTCTAGTTCTCCATCCTCCCAAGCAGTATTCTCAGGTGGCATTAGACACCAACCGACTTCCTCTATCGAATCGTCTTTCGAAGCCCATGGATCAGGTGATGGCTCGCCGAGGACATGCACTAGAACCACGCACCCCCCATCAATCAGACTCTTGTCTATTGCCTTAGCAATTCCTAGTTTTCCTGTTTCCTCGTACAACTCCCTTAGCGCAGCTTCGTCCTCTCCCTCCCCATGCATGACTCCTCCTCCCGGGAGCTCCCAGCCCCTCCGAGAATGCCTAACCATTATCCAACAATCCTCTTCCCATTCCTCGGGAATTGCCCATACTACAACAAACCCTAGACTAGACATCCAACTCACCCAGCAATAGGCTCACTAATTCTGCTGCACCATCTTCTCCTTCAGCCGCCATCCTTCTTGCCAAAAAGAATGCCTCCGCAACATTTCCCGAATTCCTAAGTTGTAAGACTTCGGACAACGGATCATTATCGGAATCGAAAGACCCTCGAGCCGTACTAACCCCGGGCTTTGCAGTTGAAATCCCTCTTAGACGTTCTAGGAAATCCGCTCTATCAGAAATCGGAGGAGCCTTCCAAGGAGCACCAGTATTTCCGTCAAATTGATCGGACATCCGTTCTCTGAACCTATCCCTCACAGATGACTCGGGGAACACAGTTTGCGACTGGTCGTAGCAGAGCCATGCCTCATCATACTGGCCCCTTCTCTCGTACATTCTCCCTAACTCCTCCCATGCCTCATGGTTTTTCGGCCTGTGGGCAAGTAAGTATCTTGACAACTCGAGAAATAGGTCTTCATGCCCGGCTCTCCTGACTCTCTCTATCCTCCTAGAGAATAGAATATTAGCACGTTGGTCCGACATATCAAGGCTCTTTAGCCGATTCGAGAAATCGAGCAATTGAACATCATTTTCACCAATTAATCTCCACCATACTTCTGGATCTAGGGGGTCAGCAGATATTGCAGCGTGCAACAATTTTTCGCATGAATCAATAATTTTCAATTCATTCAACTGAGACATCAGTGCTGGATCTCTACCCAACACCGTGAATAGGTCCTCTAGGACTGCCTTTGCCCCCTCAGCATCGTCCAGCATCACTTTGGTCTTAATCAGAACTTTCCAATTTTCCTCATTCGTGAAGTCGTAAAGTACGCTTTGCCTAGCATTCTGCTCAGCCCACGATAGATTCGTCTGATCATTATTCGCAATCTTTAGGAATTTCTCAGCTTGGCTCCTATACCTGTTCCCTAGACTTCTCCTAGGGTGCTGAAGAGTCTCGGAAAGTCCTACATCTTCTCCCATTTGGATAACTCACAGAACTGACTCGAATGGAGATCTGTCGATACCAGGATCAATGGTGGCATCCATCCCAATCTTACTGGTAGTACCATCATTGGATCTACTTGGATCGAGGCTTGATCCCTTTTGCTTAGAGAGGATTATTGTGTCCTTATCGGGCTGCCAACGAGTCATGAGAGCCCACTCTACTCGTGCTGAGTTTGAAACGTCAATGTCCTCGTCCACGACTATTACTTGTTTCATTGATTTGTGACCATCGAGAGCGGCTTTTATTGCCTTCTTTCCATCACCCACCATTTTCGGAACTATTTGTACTACGGACGATAGCCACCCACTGCCTCCTTCGGTTAGGTAAACGTCAGTACACTCCACAACCTTGGAAACAGCTGTTTTGATAGTAGGTGCTCTCGGCATTCCCATCAATGTCATGTGCTCAACACCGGCAGGAATCAGCGCGTGGAAAATCGGCGAATCTCTGTGGTGAATTGAGTCGTACTCAATTACTGGTTCGTGTCTGACGTCATCAACAGTACCTGTGATGTCGACATAAGGCCCCTCTTCATCGGTCATGTTCGTGATTCGTGCCTCCATGACGTATTCTGCGTCTGCAGGGGCAATAACCCCGTTCGGAAGCTCTATTACCTCGAATTTTGAACCGTATAGCCTTTCGTGGAGGGCAGCAGCAACACTCAACTCATCTAATGGATCATTGAATGACATAGCACCCGCCAATAGGACAATTGGATCGGGTCCATTGACGACAGCGATGTCGACTTCTTCCTCTGTTTTCTTAGCCAATTCCACCATAGTCCTGAGATGTCGAGGCACTATTCTCACACTAGTGGATTTTTCACTCTTGATTAGCTGTCTGTGGAAAGAAGTGTTCCTCAGGCCCTCGTGCTGGGCAATTATGATAGATGCTGACTGGTACCTGCCCCCATCCTCCTTGTAGTGCCACGGTACAGGAAGAGCCCGGATATTGACTTCATCCATTTTGTTTTGCATAACTGGGGCCTCTGACCTATCCACAATCAAAGGATCAGCTGGATTCTCCATGGCCCAGGCAAGGATGTCAATCAATTCTCCCGGTCCTACGCCGAATGATTCACAGAGTCTATTTCGAGTGAGGATATTGATGGCTACTCTGTGGCCCGGGGACTCCTTTACATTGTTGAATAGCATAGGTCTGTTATCGTTTGCAATAGATAAATCCCTAATTTCGAAATCGGTGCTAACAGGACTATCAATCACCTGGCTTCCTTCGATGAGATCCCTGAATCCCATGTCCCGTGGCACAAACTTAGCTGCTTCAATGTTGGCTCCCAATACCCGTCTTGGAAGCGAAACTCATCGGATTTCCTCCCGTCAGTCTCATAAACGGGCGGCAGGTCGCCGAGCCGTCATTTTGAGGTGCACACTTGGGACGAGGCCTTTTCTCTGGTTCGAAGATGAAGTCCGATCGTAAGAAATACCGATGGAAGGAAAGACAATTCAGAAACAGACAGGCTAAGAGAAAGCACGGGGGTGTTCTCAAGCACGACCCCCTAAGAGGGAGCCCTCAAGCCAGTGGAATAGTGATTGAAAAGGTTGGATTCGAAGCAAAACAACCCAACTCCGCCATTAGGAAGGCAGTCAAGATAAGCCTAATTAGAACCGGCAACCGGCTGACTGCCTTTGCCCCTGGAGACGGGGCTATTTCGTTTATCGACGAACATGACGAAGTGATGGTCGAGGGAATCGGGGGTAGCAAGGGCAGATCATACGGTGACCTTCCAGGTGTTAGGTACAAGGTAATCAAGGTCAATGGCGTCTCTCTTGACGAAATGGTTAGAGGACGAAAGGAAAAGCCTGTTCGGTAGGGTGAAATTATGGAAGAATCAAACGATACCTCCGAAGAATCTGTTGAAACCCCCGAAGCCCCGATTGCGGGGATCGGGACAATGGTGTTCGAGAAGTGGGATGCTAGCGAGGTTGTGTGCAGTGATCCCGGGATTTCCAGGTATGTGAACTTGAAGATGATTGGAGCCCCTCACACAGGAGGGAGGCACGCAAACGCATGGTTCGGGAAGCAGGACTTGTCAGTCACAGAGAGGTTCATCAACAATCTAATGAGGTCTGGAAAATACAGCGGAAAGAAGCAGTATTGCGCCAAGTCTCTGGAAGAGGCCTTCGACAAGATAAACGCAAAGAGTGGTGAAAATCCATTACAGAAATTTATCGATGCGATTACCGAAGCAGCCCCTTGCGAGGAGACAACACGGGTGAGAATCGGCGCAGTTAGCCAGCCTAAGGCTGTGGATTCCTCCCCCAGCAGAAGGCTCGACGTAGCCCTTAGAAATCTAGCAATTGGTTCCGCATCAGCAACGATGAAGAGTAAGAAGTCACTAACAGAGGGGATTATCTCAGAGATTTCCAAGGCTGCAGAGGGGGATGTCAACTCGTTCGCTGTCGGTAAGAGGCACGAGGTAGAGAGAATCGCCGCATCTGCTCGATGAGTCCCGTTAGCCATTCTTCGACCGTCTTATCCATCCCTTCTCAATCGTCTTTATGAACCGTTTTCAGGTCGGCAAAATATCAGGGTGATAAGATGGGTCGTAAGGAAGACAACATTAAGCGTGCCACCGAGGTAATGCACATTCGCGAACGCATCCGCAATCTCGCAATCGCAGCCCACATAGATCATGGAAAGACAACCCTATCGGACAATTTGATTGCCGGTGCGGGAATGATGTCAGAGGAGCTAGCGGGCAAATCTCGTGTTCTGGACTTCGATGATCAGGAAAGCGCCAGAGGAATCACAATCAACGCCGCTAGCGCTTCTATGGTTCACAAAGTGAATGGCGAGGACTACCTGATCAACTTGATCGATACCCCTGGGCATGTCGACTTCGGTGGTGACGTAACACGTGCTATGAGGGCTGTTGATGGCTGCATAATTTTGACATGTGCCGTAGAAGGGGCGATGCCTCAGACCGAGACCGTGGTACGTCAGGCGCTAAAGGAGAAAGTCCGACCGGTCCTGTTCATCAACAAGGTCGACCGCCTGATCAACGAACTACAAGTAACTCCCGAAGATATGATGGCAAGGTTTCAGGTGCAGATTACAAAGGTTAACGACTTAATCCGGGCCTTCGCTCCAGATGAGCATAAGTCCGACTGGCAGGTGGATGTCTCGAAGGGAACGGTTGCATTCGGATCTGCTTACCATAACTGGGGAATTACCGTACCATACATGCAGAAGTCCGGAGTAAATTTCACTCAGATTTTCGAGTATTGCAACAAAGAGGAACAAAAGGAGCTCGCCAAGAAAGCTCCGGTGCATGAAGTGCTTCTGGATATGGCAGTTGAGAAGCTCCCATCACCGCTTGTTGCTCAGGAGTACCGGATTCCAAACATCTGGCAAGGTGAGCTCGAATCAGATGTTGGAAAGTCAATGATAGGATGTGATGCTGACGGACCCCTATCCCTGATGATCACGAAGATTTGGATGGACCCTCACGCCGGAGAGGTAGCCGTAGGAAGGGTTTATTCTGGCACAATAAAGCAAGGAGAGAAAGTATGGGCTATTGGGTCTGCAAAATCTGAGCGAGTCCAACAGGTAAGTATGATGGTGGGAGGGGACAGGATATCAGTCCCCGGCGTATCCGCTGGAAACATTGCAGCTTTGACAGGCGTAAGGAGTGCGGCTGCTGGAGTCACCATTTCAATGGACCAAGAAGCCACTCCATTCGAGGCTATCAGGCACTATTCGGAGCCAGTGGTTACAGTTGCAATTGAACCAAAATCAATGAAGGATCTTCCCAAATTCATAGGAGCATTACGAGGTTTGGCAAAGGCAGACGCTTCTCTGTCGGTTGACACAAACCACGAGACCGGGGAGGCCTTGCTTTCGGGAATGGGCGAGCTTCACCTAGAGATTACCATATACAGGCTCGAAGAGGAGCAGGGAATCAAAGTTAACCAGAGCAATCCGATTGTCGTGTACAGGGAGTCTATTTCTAGCGATAACAAAGGCAGGGCGTTTGAAGGCAAGTCCCCAAACAGGCACAACAGGTTCTATGTCGAAGTTGAGCAGTTGCCCGAAGACGTTGTGACCGCCCTGAGAGAGGGGATTTTTGGAGACGGAACGGTGAGAACCAAGGACGCGAAAGAGACGGGAAACAAATTCGCTGAATACGGAATGGACAAGGATTTGATGAGGAAGATCTACGCAGTTAACGCAACATCTGTTCTAGTTAACGATACGAAGGGAATACAGAACCTTCATGAAACCCGCGAATTGATCATTGAGGCATTCAACGATGTATGCAAGAAAGGACCGATTGCGGATGAGCCACTTACCGGCGTATTGGTCAGACTCGTAGATGCGAAGTTGCACGAAGACGCAATACATAGAGGACCAGCGCAGACCATTCCTGCAGTAAGGAACGCGATCAAAGGCGCACTGATAAGGGCCAATTCGGTGATGTTTGAGCCAATTCAAAAAATCAGGATTGACGCTCCTACCGAGTGGGCGGGGGGCATCACCCGTCAACTAATAACGAGGAGAGGTGTGATTGAGGACATGCCTGTCGAAGGCGATGTCACATGTGTCATAGGAAAAATGCCAGTCGCCGAGTCATTCGGATTTTCAAACGACATCAGGGCCGCTACCCAGGGCAGGGCAGTCTGGAACACTGAAAATGCAGGTTACGAGCAGGTTCCACCAGACCTATTCCACAAGACAGTAGGTGGCATACGTGAGAGGAAGGGCCTGAAGGAAGAGATTCCCGGAGAGTCCCAATACACAGATTGATCAGTTGATTCTAATCATCTGGAAGTCTGTTAACTCCCTCAACACGTCTAACGCATCGTTTTCCTCAAGTCTGTCGAGGCATTGATGTGCAAGTGAGTGATGGTGGAGGGCTCTATCTCTGGCATATTCTATTGAGCCCGAGTCATTCAATTCCATCACTGCCATCTCTAGGTCTTCATCACTGCAATCACCCGAACCGTAGACCTTTTTGAAGAAGGGCATATCGGACTCACACTCCAATGCATGAATGGCAATCAACGTCCTTTTTCCTTGTACAATATCAGAGCCCGCAGGCTTTCCAAGGGTTTCTGTGTCTCCCGTAATCTCAATCAGATCGTCCATCAATTGGAAACATAGGCCTAGGTTCAATCCCCAGTCGGCCATGTTGCTTACGATATCATCGTCCGCGTCGGCGAGAATAGCCCCAGTTCTAGCGCATGTTTCGAACATTGCACTGGTTTTACCAGCAATCATAGCTATGTAATCGTCTTCGGAGACGGACTCACGGTTCTCGAATTCAATATCTTCTTGTTGTCCTTCCGCGACCATTCTGACCATCTCCCCAATTGATGTAATTACTTGACCTAGGTGTTTGGATGGAATTTTGCTGGACTCAGCTAGAATCTCGAATCCCACTGCAAGCATCGCGTCTCCTGCATTGATTGCTGTCGCATCATCGAATGCAACGTGAACCGCATCCAAACCTCTTCTGATGGGGTCCTTGTCAATTATATCGTCATGGATCAAGGTGAAATTATGGATGATTTCTATTGATGCCCCGAGAGTATAGTGCCCTTCATTCTCTCCCCCGATTGCCTCCCCGACTAGCCTTGGCATTATCGCCCTAAGCCTCTTACCACCACCTTTGAACAAGTGAGTCATGGCCGAATGAAGGGTTTCTTGCCTCATCTTACTCAAGCTTAACATAATTTCTTCCTCTACCTTATCTCGATGATTAGAAAGTGCTTGAAGCAGGTTTTGCCCTGGGCTGACTGGTCTCCCGTTCATATCGACTTCTCCACAGTTCACTATTTGACTTATTTTCGAGTTCGCAATTAATTCAGGATTGCAGTCGAATGGCTTAGCAAAATTCTCCCAGATTAGCCTGAACCAAGGTGCAATAATCTCGTTCGCCCACTCCCCTTGGCCCAGCATCATTCGATCAATTTCATCAGCATCAACCCACAGTACATCCGAGATTTCATTTCTATTTTGATTTATTTTGGTGTCGGCAATTACCACCAAAATGTGATCTATTTCCCTTTCAATCCACTCTTTATCCCATCTACATGAGTACTCCATCATACCAATATGGTGGAAGTCCCATCCCTCGGTAGAATCGCTCAAAATCCCAAGCTCCTGCTCTAGTTTCCGTTTTGCGGCATTTTTTACGCCGTCGCCGTCTAATCTCTCTTCCTTAATGTCGAGTGGATGACTGCAGCAGCTATTTGCCCATACCCCTGGGAAGGTAATTTTATCCGAGGATCTCTTCTGAATCAGAAGCCTTCCCTTTGAATCAAAAATCAGTACACTGAACGCCCTATGTCGTAGCCCGTTCCCCTGGTGACACTCCAGTTTGGACTGGGATCCGACAATATTGTCATGTTCATCAACCAGTAGGCACATTTCACCCATCATCATAGACTGGGTGGAGTCGTGAATTTCGAGGGCATCCTTTTCTGGGGCCATACTAACTTGGTGGAGGAGAGATGTGTATATGAAGTCTCAACCGGGTAATATCTTGGTCCCGATAGTTTCTCCTGTGCGTACGAGCTCTAGAATCCTTTCAGGCCGTCTACCGTCTAGTATCCATACTTCTTCGACATCGTTTGAAATTTCGCTAGCCCTCTCTATCTTGAGCATAATTCCTCCCGTTACATCGATTTCTGATCTGTGTTCGGATTTGAAGTACGTACTCGGGCTCCATGTAGTCAGAAGTTTGGCCCCCCGTTCAGTAGGCGGCTTGTCCAGTATTCCCTGGGCGTCGCCCATTAAGAATATCGAATGCGTGACTCCGGGCAATTCGGTGGACAGTCTGAGCATTAAATCATCACCAGAGAGAATGCCAAATTCCACCTCATCTCCAGTATCAACCGCGTCCCCAAAGGTAATTGGAATGGGCAGATTTGATGGACGAATGAAACTTTCCAACGGTCCATCGAAGTCCTTTCCAGTCCCAATCGCCCACTCTGATGGGGGGAGGCTATCACATTCCAAACCAACTTCTTCTAAACACGATACTACCAAAGAGTTCAGCTCATTCATATCAGAACGGATTTGATCAACTGCTTCCCTTTGTTCAGATGAAATATCGGGATTCATACCTCCGGAAATTGCCCATTCTTTTGCAAGAATATGCCCAAATGAACCGGCACCGTGGACTACTACAATCGATGCACCTGAGCTGGATAATTTGGAGAGCACAATAGAAACTGCCTGCATGCGTTCTATGTCGAATTTCTTCCATTCATCCTTTTTTGTGATTAGGCCCCCGCCCAATTTGACTACAACCCTAGCGCCCATCTGAAATCTAAGGTCAATGGCCTTGTATTCTAATATTTTCAAAATTATGCGTACAGTTTAATCAGAAACACTCGGTGGTCAACATGTGGAATCGGGGTCGGAGTTAGAGCGTCTACAGAGATGGCTTCAATCTGAGTTGGCCGAAGCCTCTATCCTAGAGGATAGTAAGGATAGGGAAAGGAGGCAAATACAGATTGAGATTGCTATTTCTGAGGTTATCAGGTACAGGGAACTTGTTGGTAGCATGGCACTTGTCTCCGCACCATTTGTAGAAAGAGAGGCAAATGTAAGGGCCCCAAGCAACTCAGATGTAAAACCCACCACAAAATCTGGAGAATGCCATTCATGTGGCGCTTCAAAGAGCAATGATATAGAATTCTGCCCTGTTTGCGGGGAGTTCTAGTCACTCCTCCTCTTCTGTCCATGAATCACGAAGAAGTGATAGCTCTGGATTATCAGGCTCCACAATGGTGAGGAAATCGCTAGCTACCTTATCAGTAAGGTATACCGTCACACCTGCATGCCATACAGTCTCCCCGGATGCAGTCATCCTAGCGGTATCAACCTCGATTATAGTGGGATCAGTGTGATGAAAACGACCTGCTTCTGCTGCAGACCTGATTGTAGCGGATAGATGGACATGGGCCCTGTCTCCAGGACTGATGCCTAAGTCAAGCAGGTTTTCTGCTTCGGCTGGGTCACATGGATAGTAAAGAGAGTCGGGAATGCCTGTCGACGGGAGGTCCAACTCGATTTCTACGGTGTGGCCGTATGTTGCTCTCATCATGTTCCCCCTGACCTCGTACCTACCTTTGGGATCGGTCTCAGAAATAGCAGAAAGGTGATGTGGCCTAAGCCAATGCTGCCTTCTACGGCCATCCTTGAATTTCCTCACAATTTCCCTGACATCTATCCAACCGTTGATATCCATCTCGAGATCAAATTTTTCCGGTGCATGCCTTAGCACCAACGCTAGTTTCCTAGCCATGCTGTCTCTCTCTCTCGTGCTCATCACGAACTTGCCTTCTGAGTTGCATGCAGGACATAGGTCATCGTCAGAAAAATATCCGTGCATAGAGCATTCCCTAATCATGGGACATCGCCGTAGACGATTACTCAAGAACCCCACGGTCGACAGAATTTTCGTTCTGGGAACCGTTATGGGCTCCGCTCATGACGAGGGCCCGTGAGGGCGGTAATTGCTGATTGGCGACGTTCGCCATTCACTCGAGCTCACAAGGGCGAGCTTTCTAGCGTAAGGCCAGATGAATTGGCGGCACAGGTGATTAGAGCTCTGATGACAGAGTCTTCCCTGGACCCTACACAAATAGATGACATCATTGTTGGATGCGCGTATCCTGAGGGCGAGCAGGGTTACAACATTGGTCGAATATTGTCCTTTCTTGGTGAACTCTCACATGAAATCCCAGGGTGTACTGTAAACCGACTATGCGGATCATCTATGCAATCTATCCTGAGCGCATCAGCTAACATCATTGCAGGCTTAGGGGATTGCTTCCTATGCGGAGGGCTTGAGTCCATGTCTAGGGTAAAGAGGAGAGGGTTCAATTGGAGCCCACACCCGCATCTCAAGGAAGAATACCCCGAGGCATATGTGAATATGGGTATTACAGCAGAGAACGTTGCTTCACTCCATGGTGTATCTAGATTCGAGCAAGAGTCGTTCGCACTAGAATCTCATAGAAAGGCAGCTAAATCCGCTTCGGAGGGCCTATTTTCAGATGAGATAGTAACCATTTCAGCTAATGATTCTGAAGTTTCCGTTGATGGGTGCATTAGGCCTGAGACATCACTAGACTCCATGGCCAAATTGAAGCCCGCATTCATTGGGGATGGCTCTGTAACTGCTGCAACATCGTCTCCATTGACCGACGGAGCAGTATTCTCTATAGTATGCAGCGAGGATTTCGCAATTTCCCAATCGCTGTCCCCAATCGCTGCAATTGTGACGGGATCGATAACGGGATGCCCTCCCGATCTGATGGGCCTAGGCCCAATTTCCGCTACTAGGGATGTGTTGTCCAGGACCGGTTGGCATCTATCTGATGTCGATGTTATCGAATTAAATGAGGCATTTTCCTCTCAGAGCATTGTCTGTATGAATGAACTGGGTTTCGACTCTAGCAAGATAAACATCGATGGTGGGGCATTAGCAATCGGTCACCCACTTGGTGCATCGGGTGCTAGGATAACATGCAAAGCTGCCAGCATAATGCAACGAACCGGTGGAAAGAAGGCTATCGCCACTATGTGTATAGGTGGGGGCATGGGAATGGCGATCGCATTGGAAGCGATATGAGAATCAGCCATCCGACGAACTCATGAAGGAGTCAGATCTAGCATGGCCATGAATGGGGATAGAGGTGTTGCAACTCTCAGTAGATGTTTGGAAAGCAAGAACATCATCTTGGCAGTTTCCGGAGGAATAGCCGCAACTGAGTCAATCAAACTCGCAAGAGAATTGAGGAGACACGGAGCTCACGTAATCCCCATAATGACCCAATCTGCAGAGAAGGTAATTTCCCCACTAGCACTATCATGGGGTTCGGGATTGGATACCATTACAGATTGGGATCCCCAGATGTCGCAACTCGGTAATTTCGATGGATTGCTGCTCGCACCAGCAACAAGGAATACAATTTCCAAATTCGTTCACGGAATTCTCGACTCCCCAGTAATGATGGCACTATCTGCCGCGTCTGGTAGGAATACCCCAATGATGTTCGTACCATCTATGCATGACGATCTATTCGACGATCCTGTGACGGGAGAGTTACTGGAATCACTCGAAAACATGGGGGTATCTGCATTCTACGAAGGGTCAAATGAAGGGAGGAGAAAACAACCAGATCCAGTAACCATAGTAGCAAACTATAGCCATTTGCTGAACAGTGGTATGCCTGGCAGAAAGACCGTAGCAGTTACATTGGGAGCCAATAGGGCCCCCATCGACTCTATTCGGTATGTGCAGAATACTTCTAGTGGTGAGACAGGTTGGTCCATTGCAGAACACCTTCACATGATGGGCCATTCTGTTGTTTGCATCGCCGGATATACAACAGCAAAACCAAGATTCCAACTCCCTGATATTAGACATGATTCGACACCAGATGGAATGCTAGCCATTTCTTCTAAGCTAGCTTGTTCTAGCAATAAACCCGACACTTGGGTGCATGCAGCGGCAATCCTAGATTATATTCCTGAAACCATTGATGGAAAACACCCCAGTGGTGATGGAAATTGGCAAATCAATCTGAAGCCCTCCAAAAAGCACATTACAGAGCTTACAAAGCACGTTGGTGGCTCCAAGAGGATTGCCTTCAAACTGGAGGTTGACTCAGTAGACTCATTGGTCAGCAGGTCCATTGATTTAATTTCTGAAAATGGACTCGACGCTGTTGTGGCAAACCTACTCGCTGAGTCCGCTGGGGAGGGGGGGAATAGGTGCCGAATAGTATTCCCTAATGGCGAGGTGGACGAAATAGCCGATTTGTCTATTTTGTGTGAATCACTGGAGGCCCTCATTTCTTCCGATTGAATGGAATTAGAACGAATGATTGAAGCGAACTGCCTGTGGGGGTTGAAACGTGTCAGAGCCATCCAAGGCCAAAAGGGGTATCCCACCTAAGTCCGATTTCAATTCATGGTACCCTTCCATAGTGGAAATCTCTGATTTAGTAGACAAGAGGTATCCAATCAAGGGAATGGACGTTTGGAAACCATACGGGCTCTCTGCAATGTCAAACATTGACAATATTGCCCGCTCCGAGATGTCTAGAACTGGCCATGAAGAATACCGATTTCCACTACTTGTCCCAGAGAGCCTTCTGGACAAGGAAAACAAGCTCGTTTCGAAACTAAAGGCGGCAAGGGAACACGGAATTGACCCCTCAGAATTAAGGATAGACGAAGAGGAGTCCGGGTTCAAGAAAGAGGTATACTGGGTGACTCATGGAGGGGAAAATACGCTTGAAATTCCCATGTTCCTGAGACCCACATCTGAGACTCCGATGTATACCATGTTCTCCCTGTGGGTGCGTAGCCATACAGATCTTCCATTGAAGACTTTCCAAATTGTAAATACATTCAGATATGAGACGAAGCAAACACGTTCCTTCATCAGAGTGAGAGAGATCCATTTCTTCGAAGCCCATACAGCACATGCCGACAAAGAGGGCGCAGATCTGCAGATTGAGGAAGATGCTGAGATGGTTGGGAGGATTCTCCATGAGTTATGTCTACCCTCCATGGTCTCGAAAAGGCCTGTTTGGGATACATTCCCTGGAGCCTGGTACACTATGGCAGCGGATGTGGTTATGCCGAACGGTAGAACTCTCCAAGTTGCAACATATCATCACTACAGGGACCAATGGGCCAGCGCATTCGACCTATCATATGAGGATAAAAACGGAAATACTCAGATGTGCCACCAGACGACATTCGGAATGTCTGAGAGGCTTCTTGGCGCTGTTGTCGGTATGCATGGTGATGACAGCGGCCTGATCATGCCTCCCTCGATAGCTCCATTCCAAGTAGTGGTTATGCCAGTAGCAGCACATGCAGATGAAAACGTAATCCCAGCTGTCCAATCCCTCGCATCAGAGCTCTCATCTTCAGGTCTGAGAGTGAAGTTGGACGACAGGGACGTCAGACCCGGGGTCAAACACTACGATTGGGAGATCAAAGGGGTCCCAATTAGGATTGAATTGGGTCCCCGAGACCTCAAAAGTGGAAAATGCGTAGTTTCGTTAAGGACCGGGGGGAAGTCGGAGATACCTCTTGCAGGCGCTCCCAGTAGTATCAGATCCCTCCTCGACTCAGTCTCGGATGAGCTACGGACACGGGCAGAATCAGTCGTTTCCCAATTAGTCTCCCCCCTCCCAATTGAGGATAAGAATTCCTCCTCGCCACTAGACGCGGCACTCTCTGACGGAGTTGTATACGAAATAGCGTTTGAGGGAAACGATTCAGATGCGGAGTTGTTAGAGAAGAAAACCGGCCTGACTCTACTAGGGGAGAGTGCCATGGAATTCGATGAGCCAAGACCCTGTGTCGTTACTGGCAAATCAACTACTAAGAGGCAGCACATTGCTCGGATGTACTGATTTTTTCCTTAGTATGAATCCCATCAGAGTGATAATTAGGAACAGGGCCAGGAGACCCACGTCCCCCAACAATGGGTCACTCATCGGCTTTACCCATGAATCAATATGATGCAGTCCGTCATATGAATAGCCCTTCGTCCAAACAACTTTGGTTTGGCCCCAGTCATCATTACAAATTTCCCTCATGTTTGCAATTCCGGTTGAGCATAGAATGGTCCCAAACCCAAATACCATGTTATACCCGACCCCAAACATGCCCAATAATCCTGACAGCATCAACATGTATCTCCTGGATCCCTTTGTATTATCCTCTGATGACTTAGAATCCAGCATCTCGGGAACGAATTCCGGAAGACTAACATCGCTTGAAATTGGGACAGTTTCTCGGGGTTCTGCTATAGTAGCAATCTCAGGAGCTGATATGCCCATTTCCTCTAGAGCTTCACTCCCGTAAATCCTCTCAGCCATAACGTATAGTCCGGCATCATCTTCAATCTCTGTCGGATTAATCTCTCCAGAGAGGAGCCTCCTAACAGCTTCATGATCAGGCATTATGGAATATTCTGCCAATCCCGACCCCTATCAAATGAACCCAACTATGAGCTTGCACAAGTCATGTTTTGCGGTGAATGGCTTTTCGTGCAGCCAAACAAATTTCTTCTGAAGATAACCCCATCATGGCCATAAGTTCCGACGTACTCCCACTCTCTCCGAACCTGTCCCTGACGCCAACCATCTCCATTGGAGCAGGGTGATTAGTTGCGAGCCACTCTGATACTGCACTGCCCAGTCCACCAA
>CAYFID010000004.1:0-42725 GCA_964343205.1 uncultured Candidatus Poseidoniales archaeon
ACCCCAACATGCACTGACAATCGTTTCCCTAACAACGTCTTGTCTTGTGCCCTTGAATCGCAATGAATCTTTGGTCGAAGTAGTCACATCACCCATCATCTGACGTGGTGAGAAAATGACTAACAAGATGACTTATGCAAACCAGATAGCAGTAGTGAAACAAGAGTGCCCCGATGCCAACGAAGAAGAGGTCGGCGAGGAGTTCGCTAGATACGAGAAAGAGTTCCTGATACCTCCCGAAGACGCGCTGAGGTCGGTGATCGGCAAGTTTCAGGCCTCTACAGGTGTAGAAGCAAGCTCTGGCCCCTCTGTCACCGTGCGCGAGGAGAAGAAGGTGCAGAGATTCTCAGAGCTGGGAGCCGAGGACAGGAACGTAACTATCGAGGTTGCAGTGGTTTCGTACACCCCAAGGACCCAGATGGTCAGAGGCGAGGAGCGCCAGATTGCATTCGGATGGATAGAGGACAATCCTTGGGAGGCTGGCTCTGAGAGAGTGCGCTGGGACTACAAGGACTGGGGAGGTAAGAGCGAGACATTGGTTCCTGGTTCGGTTGTACGTCTAGAAGGAGCATCTGTGAACGAGTGGAACGATAAGCGATCACTCAACATCAATAGAACGACACGCGTCACTGTTCTGAAGGAAGGAAGCCAAGCAGGCCTCCATACTGGGGACGAGCCTATGAGTATCGCAAGAGCCTCGGAGGTAGAGGGGTTTGTCAACGTAGTTGGAAGAGTGATGGCAGCCAATCCGGATGTCATCGTTAGGAAAGACGGGAGTGGGGAGATCCAGGTAGTTCGTGGTAAAATCTCAGATTCTTCGGGTGGAATCGGTTTCCTTTCTTGGAAGGAGTTCGAATACGAAGTAGGATCATTGGTGAAGATTGTCGGGGCGTCTGTTAGGAAGTTCCGCGAAACTCCGGAAATTCAAATCAACGATGGCACTGTTATAGAGCCATTTCACGACACAGCCTTCCCGGATGTTAGTGAGTTATCCGAGCTAGACAACGTGAATATTGCCGACCTGAGGAATGGAATGAGGGACGTCGCGATAACCCTGCAGGTGGAGAACTGGAACCAGAGGACCTTCGATGCTAAAGACGGCAGCAAGAGGGTCGTGCGTGGCGGAGACGTGATGGACCCAACAGGAAGATGCAGGCTCACCTCCTGGTGCGACTTTGACCCCAAACCCGGGGAGTTCATCAGGGTAGAGGGTGGGAGGGTACAGTTCTGGCAAGGATCCCCTGATTTGGTAATAGACAACATTGACCAAGTCTCTAGCCTCTCCGATTCTCCTTGGGAAAAACTGGATCCAGAAAACCACTGGGTCGAGGTTGATCTAACGGGCATCACAAAGGGTGGTTCACGAAGAGGGATTTCCACGGAAGCAACAATTGTAGCCATTAACAGCGGGTCTGGAATTATTGAAAGGTGTCCAGATTGCAGAAGGATGTTGAGAGATGGGTCTTGCTCAGAACATGGACCGCAGATGGGAGAGGAGGATTTGCGTCTTCGCTTTGTACTCGACAATGGGATATCGAACGCCAACCTATTCCTTGGCAAGGAGCCTGCAGAAGCGTTCCTAGGTATGAGCATGCAAGATGTAAAGGAAGAGGTTTCCAATACTAGCAGCCAAGATTTTGTTTCTCGCCTACAGAGTCTTGTTTTGGGGAAAAAAATACTAGTTCATGGGAGGTGCTCAGTGGATGCACAGGGGGCAATGGTTTTCGCGGACAGGATTGAGGTTGTAGAAAGTAAACCTGCAGAAGAAGCGGAAGTGGTCATGAAAAGATGGGAAGTGGTTCTATGATTACTCGGACAGCATCACCAAGAGTGAGGCAGAGTGCGATTAGGATTTTCGCACAAGAGTACTTCGAGGCCTCCTTGGTAGAGCAGGGAGTAGGAGAATTCGACCCTTCCTTCGTGATAACCAAAATCGGAGCGAGGGTGAATCGCTGCCTCGTAGGCGGGGTAATAGAACGGCTAGAGAGAAGAGACGCTGATAGTGGGCCATACTACTCCGGACAAATCAGAGATCCATCCGGAGCTCACTATTTCAGCGTGCCACCATTCAAACCAGAACTTCACCCCGAAATAGAAGAGCTGTTAGCAAGATTCGATTCAGGAGACCGTTTCCTGATGATTATCGTGGGAAGGGCTAGGTGGAGCGAGTCAGAAGAAGGAGGGATATTCACATCGATAAACACCGAGAGTTTTTCTGTAGTCGATCGAGTCTCATACCAATCCTGGCTGGTTGAAGCATCTGAGGCTACACTCAGGCGCCTGGATGCATATTCGAAATCCTTGGGATGCGAACTTGACGAAGGTTCCCTAATAGAGGCTGAAGTCCCAGAGGACCTAGTTTCGGGACTGATCCAGTCAAGGGCGCACTACTCTGAGTTCGACACCGAGTCGTACCGACTCTTTGTCCTGAAGGCCCTAGCCGCTTCCAGTGGTGAGGCGGGGGAGGTGGTAGAGGTGGCCATTGCCCCTCCAGAAGAAACGGTAGGAGATCCCGTTCCCGAGACCACTGGAAATTCTGAACCCAAGGAGGCGATTATGCGGACACTTACCTCTAGTGGGAGTGATCTTGTGGACTACGACACCCTGGTTGGGATATGCGTTTCGGCGGGTTCATCCAGAGAGGAGGCCGAGGACACCATTGAGCATCTGAGAGACGTCAGCATGGAAATCTCTGAGCCTAGGTTTGGATATTTCTCGGTCAAATCCGAATAGGGATCATTCAGCGGGCCCGTCCTGTGCAGAGAGCTTAGACCTAATCCTAAGTATGGTCGTCTCCGAGTCTTCGAGGAGCTCGTTCGACTCACCCTCTGAAGACAAATGTGCGCCCTTCACCTCTGCTATGTTCGTCGCCACCATCAGGACCCTGTGCCTGACAAACTGCTCTCTTATCGGCCACCCCCTCCTGTCAGCCAGCCTCAGAAGAAGATCCCGCTCCATATCACCCCACGACCCACCGTGTCCCCTCAGGATTGTCCCCACCATTCTCTCTAGATCCTCAACCCTAGCTTGGATTGTCAGCAAGTCACCTTGGACGGAGGAAGTCTGCTTGTCGATTCCCAGTACGAGAGAGTCCCGGGCATCCTCCAAAAGGGCCGCTGCAGGTGCTGAGTGGAATTTCTCCTTATTGACCATCTTAGGAGGTTGTGGTTCCACCTTTTCTTCCTCCAAGGGGGCGTCGAAGATTCTAGATTGCAATCCATTCCTCCTCAGACTCCTCTTGATCCGGCCCCACCCATTCATCTGGCTGGTCAGGACTCCAGCTACCCTGCCCATCAACACCGTCCTGTTGCCTGTGAGATCGAGTTCCAACCTCTTGCACAGTTCGTGCAGGTTGTCCCTGCTCATCTCGGCTAGGTTCTCTATAGTCATCCTCCTGGAGTCATAGTTCAGGTGGAGCCAGAGTCTCTGTCTTCTTTCCTTGTGCGAGCCCGATGACTTGATTCCAAAGACCTTGAGAATCTGCCCTATCTCCTTGTGTGACATAGACTGTATGCCCTCCCATGACAAGTCCAGGTCGGGGAGGATCTCCTCGCAGATCAGTTTGGCACGTAGTACCTCGACCGACCCGGTCTTTGGTATGCCGCACTCCTCTGCCCTCTGTCTCAGATTCTGTAGTCTCCCAGTATAAATCGAACTGAGGAGTTCAGAGTCTATCTTCATGACAATTGAGATAAGCGCGTGATGGTACCTTAGTTATCGGTTCCCCCGAATATTCGAGTAAAATGACAGTTTTCCATAGGGTGAAGTATTGCCAAAGAGTCCCAATGCTGGTTCACTTCATTGCAAGAATGGTGGGGCCTCTTGGTCTGTGGGATGGTCCCTTGGAACGCTCCTTGATGCCTCCTTTACTAGCCTCCCCCAGTCCATCAAGAGGCTGATAGTGGCGTGTTGGTAATCCCTTCTGGCCACTAGTCTGTCGAGTGCCAGTGTCCTTCTGCCATCCTCTGAAATCGCCTCGATTCTGATCTCGACCCTCACCTCGTCTTCGATGATTTCTCCGTCTGGGTCGTGACAAGCCTGTTCGAGGAGTATGTCCCTTTCCTTCTCAGCCTGTCTGAGGAGGCCCCCTATTTGTCGGTGCCTGACTTGAATTCCAATAGTTTCTCCAAACGACTCACTCAGATCCTCCATTATTCTGCTTTGAACCCAGAGTACGGTGTTTCCCTCAGGTTCAGTCACCAATTGTGTCATTCTGGATGGGAATCCGGCTCTGCAAACTATTGCAATAAGATCCGAGTATGGCTTAGGAAGGAAATGGGGGGCTCCCCTTTCCTGCGGGAATGGCAGTAGGGAGTGCCTCCTCTCGGACTGGTCCGAGGTTTCGTATTCATCCCTAGAAATAACGAAGCCGTCGATTTCCCCTTGAGAAAGAAGAGTGCCCCACCAGCTTGCCCTCTCCGAAGCATCTTCAGTGAGCTTGGATCCTTGGAACTCCTCCCTAGCTTCTTCGGGAGAGATGACGTTCAAGTCAGACCTAGCCCTAAGAAGCTGCCTTCTGACCAAGACAGAGTCGCTAACGATGATTGCAGACTTGGGCTGGTACATCAGGCGGTTGGGGGAGACGAGTACTAGGCTAGGTCTTCTCGGGGTTCTTGCTCCAATAATCTGGCATCCTCTATCAGAAATACTATCCGTGAATCCAAGAGTCTCTGAAACGGGAACGGCTAGAATATCCAGTTTTCCGCTAGATAGATCGTCCAAGCCCGATTCGAAGTCATTCACCTCGATTACAGAGGCATCAATGTCTTCAGAATCTATTGACTCGAAGTGGGATGTAAATTGCTGTCCTACTTGGCAATCACCAGTATCCAAAGCCCCCACAACTAGTCGTTTTTCCACCGCATCCACCTCAAGGGGGGGGCAGGTATCGTGCCCGTTTGACCCGCGTGCGCACCTGTTGATATATGCGACCCCTGTGAACTGAGCACATGGGAGTCGTAAATGTCACGTCAATGACATTGGATTCTGTGAAGAACTTCGTTGAGGATGCCATCGAGGAATTGGTTCTGGAGAAAATGAGCTCCGAACTGGATCGTCCTGCAATGTCGGTGGCTAGGGATGTATTGCTTGGAGGTGGCAAAAGGTACAGGCCGATGTTGGCTATTATCTCGTATAAGGCGGCAGGGGGAGAAGACATCAAGGAGGCCATCGATCTAGCATTGTCGGGGGAGCTGATTCATACAGCTACCCTTGTTCACGACGACGTATATGATCAGTCGAAGATGAGGCGTGGGAAGCCCACAATCCAATACACCCATGGAATCTCGCATGCGATAATCGCTGGGGACTACCTCTTCTCTTTGGGGTTCGAGTACGGGGCGAAGTACGATGAGAGGGTTGTTGGCAAGGTGAGGGATTCGTGTGCGGCTATTGCCTCTGGTGAGATACTACAATTCAAGCACATTAACGACCTAAGCACCAGTCCCGAGGACTATTACCGGATTATAGACGGAAAGACTGCGCGGCCATTCGCTGCGGGCGGGTCTTGTGCGGCCATGGTGGCTGGTGCGAGTGAGGAGATAGTGGAAGCAGCCTGGGGCTATGGTATGGAACTAGGAAGGGCCTTCCAACTAGTTGACGATATTCTTGACCTAGTCGGTGAAGAAAAGATTGGGAAGCCGAGAGGGACAGATGTGCACGAGGGGAAGATGACGTTGCCAATAATTTACGCTTTGACTATGCTCCACGGCCAGGATAGGAGGCACTTGGAGGATGTCCTGACAAACTTCGGCGACAATAGGCTGGAAGAACTGGTTGACCTCCTTGAAAGGGCTGGATCATTCGAATACTCCAGACTCCTTGTTTCAAATCATGTAGGAAGGGCATTGGACTACCTTGCTCCTATCCCTGAGTCCGAAGCAAAGACGATGCTCGAAGAGGTCGTTCTTCTTTCTGAGTCAAGAACGATGTGATGGGGGATTCCAAATGCCTGAAGAGAGGTATTGGGACGTAATTATAGTCGGAGGAGGGCCGGCTGGTAGCACTACTGCGCGATATGCGGCACAAGGCGGGCTTGGCGTCATTGTGGTAGATAGCCGCGACCCAATCGGGTCGCCACTACAATGCGGCGAGCTGGTTCCTAACAATGATGAGATGAGTAGGCTGTGCCCTGACGTTCCAGATGTGGATGATCTATTCAGAACCCCCGATGCCGCAATTTCGAGGATTACAACGAAGATGAGGCTGGTCCCGCCCAACGGAAAGGGCCTAGAGTACAATTTCGATGGTATAGTCCTTGACAGAGTTGCTCATGACGAGGCTCTGGTAGAACTAGCGGTTTCAAGTGGTGCAGAATATCTCCTCGGCAATAGGGTCGAGAGAATCGAGGGGGATTCGGTGATACTATCCAACGGAGATACCCTACGGGGGAGAATTATCGTCGGAGCTGGAGGTCATAGTGATCCGGTTAGGAGGCAATTCTGGGATGGGGTCTCGTTGAACATTCCAGTGAAATTCGTACTAAAGGATGGACAGCACACGGATGCGCTCGAGCTTCACTTCGGCTCAGTTGCCCCAGGGGGATACGCATGGGTGTTCCCAAAGGAAAGGGGCTCAAACATAGGGGTCGGAATACAGAGGAAGATGTCTGGGGGGCGTAGTCTCAATGAGTTCGCAGACGAGTTCTTCTCGAAGTATGACGGGGAGGTTGCATTCAGAGGTGCGGGCTCCCTACCCATGTCTGGCACGATTGATTCTTTCGTCAAGGGGAATTACCTACTAGTTGGGGACTCGGCGGGGATGGTCCTGCCATCTAACGGAGCTGGAATCACTATCGCTATGATAGGAGGTAGAATTGCCGGACAAGTGATCTCTGAGCACATCAACGAAGGAGTAAGTCTAGACGAATACGAGAGGAGGTGGAATTCCCAGATGGGCACGATAATGCGAAATTCCAAAAGGGCATTTGGCATTGGGGCTATTGTATTCAGACTACCGGACTGGATACTGAATTTGGCATTTAACCGACTAACTAAGGGACTTATCTGGAGGGCAATAACCTGCAGGAGAGTATTCTGGCTAATTTGAAGGGGCGCGTGCTTGCCAAATCGTGGCCATCCCGGGGAAAATCAGTCTAGATTGCACTTCGGTGAATCCTGTCTCCTTCAGCATTTCCACGTACTCCCTAGTTGTCCCGAATTCCGAGTAAGTCTTAGTTAGCCACTTCCACGGATGGTTCCTTGTACCACAGACTATCCTTGCGTACGAGCCTACCCAGATCTTCATCCACAGAACACCTAGCAGACCGTGGATCCGGTTTATCTTGGCGGGATCCACTATTATTAGCGGGGCGCCAGGCCTCAGTACTCTCAGCACCTCGCGCAGACCAGACTGCTTGTCATACCAGTCCCTGAAAGAGAAAAGAGCGCAAACTGCGTCGAAGGAGTCGTCTTCGAATTGTAGACTCTCTACGGTTCCCTCGACAAACTCTGCAGGAGGCTCACCTCGGGAAGATCTGGCATCGTTAACCCTCTCCTCAGCGGATTTGAGCATCTCCGGAATGGGATCTAAGCAGACTAGTTCTCTTCCAATAACATCCTCTGCGAAACTTCCGGGACCACACCCCACTTCCAGGATCCTTCCCTCTGGAAGCATTTCTCTAACAAGTCTCCTCCATTTGGCGACCTGGCCAAGGGTAGCAAAACGATTAATGCGGTCGTAAACAGGTATTGTTGCAAGGAGGTTCCGCTGGAGTTCGTCCCACTCGGCATCCTCCATTCCCTGAGCATCCATCGACCAATCCTAGGGAAGGACATATTTGGAACGTTCCCGAAGATAAACAGAATGCAGAAGGAGACTAGTGGAACTCGCGAGGTTATCATCATAAACTCCTCAATGGTCGCAGAATGCACCATAGGTGCATAGAAATGGGACGAGAAGAAGTTCTTCGAGCGATTAGGCAGGCCGAGAGTGAGGCCAAGGATACAATTGCCAAGGCGGAGTCAGATGCCTCCGAGATAGTTTCCAAGGCCAGACTCGCAGCAACCGAGATCGTTCAGGCTGGGAGATCTGAGTCAGAGGCCAACTCCCAGAGCCTGATTTCCGATGCCAGGAGCGCGGCCGAGAGTGAGGCCCAAAAGGTCTCCAAAGAAGGCGATTCTGCCATCGGCTCCATTCATGACGGTGGCGAAGGAAGCAGAGAAGATGCTGTGAACGCTGTACTTGATGCATTCAGGTCATGAAATCCCAGAGGAATTAGATGTCACAAATCAACACCCAGCAGATGGGAAGGCTTGTGGCCGCAGGAAACAAGGACAAGCTGTCCGAGGCAGTTCAGACTCTAGCTCGAATGGAGGTCCTTCACATCATCGATTATGATGGCGGAGAGGAGGGTTTCTCACTGGGTTCTCCTGAAGCAGGCTCAGAAGACATTGGCCGAGACCTGGTCAAAGCTCGAGCAGCAGCATCGATTCTAAATGCGACCGGTCCTGACAAAGCTGTCTCCGTGAGTCCTGTTAGGGAATCACTGGGTAATGATCTACCAGCTAAAATTGAAGAGGTTCTGGCCGACAGTTCCAGAATCGACGACTTGTCAAATGAAATCTCGTCTCTAGCAGAAGAGGAGGGGGGCCTGTCCCTTGTTTCGCCTCTGGAGATCGATTTGGAACTACTTGGGGGTTACAAGACGATCACCTCGTTCGTTGGAACCGTTGACAGCATGGAGGCAGCCAGGAAGGCTGCTGAATCGGGGCTTATAATCGAGTCGAAAGACCGCAATAGAGGGCTCGTTGCAGTGTTCGTGAGGAACGAGGACTCCAATTCCACAGTGGCCTTACTGGAAGATGCTGGTTTCGAGTCCATCCAGATTCCTGAAGGAGAAGGATCCGCTGCAACAAGGCTCTCAGAAGTTAGGAAGGCGAAGGGTTCGCTCGAGGGAGAGAAGTACGACTTAGAAAAGAGGCTGGAGAATTGGGCCAACTCGAACGGCGAGATGCTCCTGTGTGGTCTAGAAGTCCTAGAAAGGGACCATGACGTACTCACTGCACCAGTAAGGATCGCAGTTTCCGACCATGCCTTCGTAATCGACGGCTGGCTGGTAATGGAGAGGTCCGATGAAGTCCAGAGGGAGCTCAGTGAATCCTGCCTCTTCACTGAAGTCACGCCATTCCAGATGGAAGCAGGCGGTGGCGGGCACGGGCACTCGGACCACCATCATAGCCAGGAAATGCCACCTATAGCGTTCCAAGATAGGAGCTCGAGCAAGCCCATGGAGCTTCTAACAAACGCGGTCGGGAGGCCAGCTTACGGTAGAATAGATCCTACCGTCTTCATGTTCGTGACATATCCGATCTTCTTCGGAATGATGCTTGGCGACATGGCATATGGGCTTGTGACCATGTCACTGGGACTCTTACTGATTAGCAAAGCGGGAACAAACGAGATGCTCGATCTGGGGGGTAAGTTCCTGATGTACATAGGATTCGGGACTGTGGTATTCGGATACATCTATGCCGAATTCGCAGGTTGGGAGATTTTCCCCCACGGGCATCATCACAATCCGGCCGAGGCCCTTTCCGTTTTGTACCCCTGGGAGATGGACCATGGACACATCTGGTCCGCCCACCTCCCCCTAGGAATAGAGCTGGCATTCCCGTTCCACAGAGTTACAGACGTTGACCACGGGGGGAACCTCGAACACCTGATTCTCCTCACCATATACCTTGGAGTCATCCACGTCTTCCTTGGATTGGCCATAGGTTTCAGAGACATAATGCTGTATGGAAATGGGCACGGAGGTTTCGGATTCGTCTGCGCCTTATTCGAGAAGGGTGCATGGATGATCCTCCTCGTCGGCGGGTTCATGTTCGCATACGGATTTATTGGACCAGAGGATTCAGTGTGGATGATGCAGCCCGGGGCTGGTATCTCCGTAGCAGCTACCTTGATGCTGATGTGGACACTGTACAAGTACCACGGAGTGCCTTTCCCGATCAACGTCGGTCTCGCCCCGATAGAGGCCGTTGGCATGATGCCGACAGTTATCTCTTACGTCAGGCTGTTCGCAGTAGGCGTGGTAGGGGTGAAGATTGCGGAGACGGGGAACGACATGCTCTATGACAAGATAAGCCTAGATGAGCCGATAATGGCTCTAATCCTTGTTTTGGGTTGGCTAGCCGTGCAGTTCTTCGCCTGGGGACTGGGCGTATTCAGCCCAAACATCCACGCTGCGAGGCTCCACTTCGTGGAGTGGATGAGGCAGTATTACGATTCAAGCGGGGAGGCCTTCGAGCCGTTCGGCCTGCGTTCCCGATATGTGGAGGTTGACTAAATCAGATTCCAAGCCAAGGCTTGACTATAATGGAGGAAAAAAAATGAACAACAAGAAAATGATTAGGGGAATGAGTATGATGATGATATTGCTCGCCATAGTCCTAGTGGCTAGCGGCGTGCAGGCCCAAGACGCGGACAACGCGGAAACGGTAACCGCATACGCAAAACTCGGAGCAGGAATTGCTCTGGGACTTGCAGGGGTAGGAACAGGGCTGAGTCAGGGGCCAATAGGGGCCGCTGCGGTCGGAATGATCGCAGAAGACTCTAGCAAGTTCGTGACTGGACTGATCTTCACCGCTCTGCCAGAGACCATCGTGCTTTTCGGATTCCTCGCAGTTTTCCTGCTCTAGGCAGGATGCGAGTTCCGAACATGAACGAGAAGAGGTGAGAAGATGACATTGGATGCACTAGCAGCCGAGATTGCCAGTCAGGCCGAAGCGGAAGCTAAGTCCATAGTGGAAGCTGCCAAGACTGAGGCGAGTAGGATCGAAGAGCAGGCTCGTAACGAGGCCACTGAAGCCTCCTCAGTAGCAGCAAGCAAGGCGGAAAGAGAGAGTGCTCAACTGTCTGTAGAGGTAGTAGCATCGGCCAGACAGGCCAATCAGAAGAGGGCCCTAATAGCCAGAAGAGAGGAGCTCGACGCGACTTGGGATTCCGTGAAGGAGGAGGTCGCTTCTCCAAAGATGAAAGGTAGGAAGCAGATGCTAGACTCGTTGCTCAAGGAAGCTAGCGACTCGAAATCGGGGATGGTGATGAGGCCAGTATCGACTGACAGGAGCGCCCTATCGAAGAGCGGCTTCACCATGGGTGACGATATCGAGGGACTAGGGGGCTTCGTGCTCGAGTCCAAAGACGGGACAACCGTCCTCGACTACAGGTTCGACTTCCGCCTCGAAGAGGCGTGGAAGGAGAGTCTGGGGCAAGTAAACAGTATACTTTTCGGAGAGTGACGAGGTAGTATCATGGTAAGAGCTAGTGGACGGTCGAACGTATACAATGCGGCTGCACGTGCTAAAGCACGGAAGGCCTCACTTATCGACTCCACTAGGATGCGTCAACTCGTTCAGCAGGGTCCTGACTCGATCGGGGCTAGCATAGGGGAGATGGGTTACAGGTCCGAGATGGATCTATACGCATCAAGAATGGCAGGAGCGGACGCGATTGAGGCAGCGCTCTTCCACAACCTTGACAATGACCTTGCAGGAGTCATGAGGTTCTGCCAGGGCAACCTGAAGTCTCTCGTGGCGATATACGTAGAGAGATTCGAATACGAGAAGGCAAAGACTGTGCTCCGAGCGGTAAACGGAGGGGCGTCGGACGAAATCATCGAGACGCAGATCCTCCCCTCGGAGAACCCGCGAAACGCCTCGTGGCTAAACATTGTCAGAAACACCGAGGGTTTACAGGAAGCCGTCGAAGCAATGTCAGGGACACCATGGGGCCAGACGCTATCCAGGTTGGATGGTGAGCCATCTCTGGAAGACATGGAGAACGCCCTAGACATGCAGTACTTCTCGGACGCACTGAAGTCCGTAAGAGGGAAAGACGGGGGTCCTAGACTGCTTAGGTACCTCAGGATGGAGATCGACCATAGAAACGTGATCAATCAGCTCAGGGCTATCAGGATGGAGGTGACTACCGAGAAGCGGCAATCAATGGTCATCCCCGGAGGAAGGATAGACTCTGGAACAATGAGGCAGACCTGCCAATCAGAAAGTGACGATGAGCTAATCGAAACCCTCCGAAGAAGTGGCTCGTTCGATGATTCGGGGTTCGACGAGGCTATGGCCGAGTCTGAAACACTGGGTAGCCTTGACCCATACGCGGAGCTGCTGTCACACCATAGACACGCTGTACTGAAGAGATTCTCGCACCTAAGCCCAGTATCCCCTTTCCCCATTATTTACTACATCGAGCGAAAATCACTAGAAGTCAGGAACCTGCGATTGCTGGTGCGCGGCAAGGCAGTGGGCCTACCCAACGAGGTACTAGAGGCGCACATGGACTACTGAGGTGAAATAGATGGAAATAGCAGTAGTCGGACAGTTGGAATTCACCCTTGGATTCCAACTAGCAGGTGTAGAGAACCTGTACAACCCGTCTGATGACGAGGAGATGGCGGATATTCTCCGCTCTCTTCTAAATCAGGCAGAGGTCGGAGTGGTCGTAGTGGACAACTACGACTTACTGAGGCTCCCAGAGAGGCTTAGAATGCAGCTGTCTGAGAGCGTGACGCCCACAGTATTGGGCATCGGGACCGAAGAGGATAACACCCTCCGAGAGTCCATTAAGTCAGCACTAGGTGTTGACCTTTGGAAATAGATTCAAAATTGAAAGGAAGTGAATGAAATGAGTAAAGAAAATGGAGTGATATACCGGATTTCCGGGCCAGTTGTGACTGCGACAGGGATAGCCCCTAGGATGTATGAGGTTGTTCGAGTCGGGAATGAAGGTTTGATGGGAGAAGTAATCGAACTGCATGGAGACCAATCGGTCATCCAGGTGTACGAGGAGACCTCAGGAATCAAGCCGGGAGAGCCGGTGATTAGGACAGGTCAGACGCTTTCGGTTCAACTAGGACCTGGGCTTCTGACGCAGATCTACGATGGGATTCAGAGGCCACTGCCGAAGCTTGAGGAGACCATGGGGGTGTTCATCACGAGGGGTGTGGACGCAGATGGCCTCGACCTAAACAAGGAGTGGGAGTTCTCCCCCAAGGTCAAGGCTGGAGATGAAGTCGAATCGGGACATGTCATAGGGACTGTCCAGGAGACAGAGACGATAGAGCACCGAGTCATGGTTCCGCCTGGTAAAGGCGGAGTGGTGAAGAGCATAGAGTCCGGAACTTTCAACATCACTCAGACGATTTGCAAACTCGACGATGGCACTGAGATAGCCATGATGCAGGAGTGGCCGGTAAGGCACCCTAGGCCCTTCGTGCAGAAGTACGCACCAGACGTGCCATTGATGACTGGCCAGAGGATACTCGATTTCCTGTTCCCGTTGGCCAAGGGCGGCACGGCTGGAATACCCGGTCCCTTCGGATCGGGCAAGACTGTCACCCAGCAGCAGCTGGCAAAGTGGTCTGACGCCCAGATAGTCGTCTACATCGGATGCGGCGAGAGAGGAAACGAGATGACTGAAGTTCTCGACGAGTTCCCTCACCTAATAGACCCCAACACGAACAAACCCCTGATGAACAGAACGGTGATGATCGCAAACACGTCAAACATGCCTGTGGCAGCCAGAGAGGCTTCTGTGTACACGGGCGTCACGATCGCGGAGTACTTCCGAGACATGGGCTACAACGTGGCACTCATGGCAGACTCAACGAGCAGATGGGCCGAAGCCATGAGGGAGATTTCCTCCAGGCTAGAGGAGATGCCCGGCGAAGAAGGATACCCAGCGTACCTGTCGAGCAGACTAGCTGAGTTCTACGAGAGAGCCGGAAGGGTCCAGACCCTCTCTGGAAAGGACGGTTCAGTATCCGTCATCGGCGCGGTTTCCCCTCCCGGTGGAGATATATCGGAACCGGTGAGCCAGGGTACCCTGAGGATCGTAAAGGTCTTCTGGGGACTGGATGCGGGGCTTGCAAGGCAGAGGCACTTCCCTGCAATCAACTGGCTGAGCTCGTACAGCCTATATCCACAGGCGTTGGACCAATGGTACCGTGACAACATTTCAAGCGACTTCCCGGAGGTCAGGACTCAGATCAGCACCCTGCTGCAAGTAGAGGCTGAACTCCAAGAAATCGTCCAGCTAGTGGGATCGGACGCGCTGCCCATAGACCAACAGCTTACACTCGAGGTTGCCAGGATGATCAGAGAGTTCTTCCTACAGCAGAACGCGTTCCACGACGTCGACACATACAGCGACCTGAAGCTTCAATATGACATGGCCAAGGCAATCCTAGCCTTCGAAGAAGAGGGCAAGAAGGCGATTGCAGGAGGGGCCCAGCTAGAGGACGTTGTAAACGTCCCAGCAAGGACCGATCTGATGAGGGGTCGCTTCGAGAAGGGCTACGACGCCAGGATCGAAGAGCTCGTATCCGAGATGGGAAGGCAGATTTCTGCTAGCATGGAGGTCAATTGAGGTGATACTATGACTGGAAAGGAGTACAGAACAATAACAGACGTGAAGGGGCCACTAGTGTTCCTAAACAAGACAGAACCAGTATCTTTCGGGGAGATCGTACAGCTCAGGCTTAGCGACGGCTCGATGAAGAACGGCCAGGTCCTGGATACATCGGACGACCAAGTCATTGTGCAGGTATTCGAAGGGACGGCTTCCGTAGACAGGCAAACCGGAGTGAAGTTCCTAGGTGACGTGTTCAAGCTTCCAGTGAGCAAGGGACTGATAGGGCGGATCCTAGATGGGGCAGGAAGGCCAAGGGACGGTGGGCCAGAGATAGTCGCCGATGACATGGCGGACATTATCGGTGCAGCGATCAACCCCTATTCCAGGCAGAGTCCCGAGTCTTTCATCCAGACCGGGATCTCGGCTATCGACGCCTGTACTTCCCTCGTGAGAGGACAAAAACTACCAATCTTCAGCGCCAGCGGTCTTCCGCACAACGACATCGCACTGCAGATCGCGAGGCAAGCCAAACTGGTGGACAGCGACGACGACTTCGTGGTCGTCTTCTGCGCCATGGGAATCACCGCCGAAGAGTACAACTTCTTCGTTCACGATCTAGAGAGGACAGGCGCCCTAGAGAATGCGGCTCTATTCGTGAACCTAGCCGATGACCCTGCCGTCGAGAGGCTAATCACCCCGAGGCTGGCACTCACAGCAGCAGAGTACCTGGCCTTCGAGCACGACTACCACGTCCTGGTAATATACACTGACATGACGAATTACTGCGAGTCACTCCGTCAAATCGGCGCCGCAAGGGAGGAGGTACCAGGGAGGCGAGGCTACCCGGGGTACATGTACACGGATCTGGCGATGCTATACGAGAGGGCCGGCCTAGTCAAAGGAAAGAAAGGGTCAATCACGCAATTCCCAATCCTGACCATGCCCGGAGACGACATTACACACCCGATTCCCGACCTGTCCGGATACATCACAGAGGGGCAGATCGTGATTTCTAGAGAGCTTCACCAGAAGGGCATCTACCCGCCGATCAACGTTCTGCCGTCACTGAGCCGGTTGATGAACGCAGGTATAGGGCCAGGTAAGACCAGAGAGGACCACAAGTCGGTCTCCGACCAGCTATACGCGGCCTACGCCCAAGGAAGAGAGCTGAGGGGCCTTGTTGCTATCGTTGGGGAGGATGCCCTGAACGAAAGGGATCTCCAGCTGCTCAAGTTCGCAGACATCTTCGAGGACCAGTTCCTCAGACAGAGCAGGGACGAGGACCGTGCCATCCAGGAAGGAACATTGGACCTCGCATGGAACCTACTGTCAAACATCGACACCAAGTACCTAGTCAGGCTTGACCAGAAGTGGATAGACAAGTACCACCCAACCGACAAGAAGGAATAGCGAATCAAAGAAAGGTGAACTAAATGGCCCTAGACATCAAGCCAACGAGGTCAGAACTGATCAACCTGAAGCGTAGGATAAAGCAGACGTCCAGTGGCTACAACCTCCTAAAAATGAAGAGGGATGGCCTGTTCCATGAGTTCAGAACCCTTCTGTCGGAGATGATAGCCGCCAGGGATGAGCTGGTCGGCACCTACAGAGAGGCCCTGCAAGCGATCAACCTTGCTTCATCAATAGAGGGCGGCCTTGCGGTGAAGAGCGCGGCTATCGCGGCCTCGAAGCATCCTGAGGTCCAGGTCTCCAGAAGAAACATCATGGGAGTGGTCGTACCGAAGGTGGAGGGTCAGAACCTAAAGCTCTCCGCAGAGGACAGGGGTCTGGGCATGGTAGGTGGTTCACCTTACATTGACGAGGCTGCTGACGCATACTCTTTGCTTGTCGAGAAGGTCGTCAAGGCCGCCGAAATGGAGGCGACACTGAAGAGGCTCCTGGAGGAGATAGAGGCCACCAAGAGAAGGGTCAATGCCCTGGAATTCAAAGTGATTCCCGAGATGAAGGAGGCTCAGACGTTCATCCAACTAAGGCTGGAAGAGATGGAGCGAGAGGAGACATTTCGGCTAAAGCGCTTCAAGAACAAGTGAGTTACCAGAGAGCAGGGGTCAAATCCCACGCCCCTTAGGGATAGTCGTGAGGCGGTCACATTAGCGATCCCGAGACCCAACGTCGGAGTGACGACAGAATCGTAGTCGATAAGGAGACATGGGGCACTAGAGAGCTATTCGAGGTGATTTGCTCCAGATATTTCGACCTGGGGAACGAAGGACCCTATCCCATCTCTTGGGAGGTCAGGGGGACAGAGGGCGAGAACGTGAGCCAGCAGCTGCTGGGCCTCAACAAGCACCTTGGGATGATGGGCATGGTCGGGTCCCTAGATGAGAGCAACCCCCCGATCCTAGCAATCTCAAAGCTCCCTCAAGGAAGAGACGTGATGCAAGGCTGGCAGCAGGTCCTACTGTGGTCGGTCATGGCCATATTCCTCACTTCTGTGGGGTCTCACTGGGTTTCGGAATACGGGCACGGAAGCAACCCCATGGGGGTTGGTGAGTTCGAGCAATCGATACTGTTCTTCACCCTCCCCGTGGTCATTTCACTCATTATCGCCAGCAAGGCCAGGGCAATGGTGGCTCGCAGGTTCGACGTAGACATAGGACACATGATACCAATCGTCTTCCCTATCCCGGCCTGGTGGCCGTTCGGGCTCGTGGGAGTCCTTGGGCAGAAAAGACCTGACCTAGTCCCAATGCCTAGTCGCCGGGCACTCGGCTCAATCGAGATAATCGCTCCCCTCGTGATTTCGATCTCGGGATTCGTCCTCACCCTAGCGGGGCTGATGATGACCTCCAGCAGTCCACCTGAGCTGGATGGTCCCCCCGTAGTTTTCGACGCGAGCCTGTTCGCGAGCTCCCTTGCCGAGTCCTGGATGGGTGATGAGATGGGAGTGCGCATGCAGTGGCTCCACCCCCTCGGAGTCGCAGGAATAGCGCTTTCCTTGGTCGGCTGGGGGCTGATGCTCCCAATCCCGGGACTACCTGGTGACAGGGTCCTTCAGTCGGTAATCGGGCCTTCAGAGATGAGGGAGGGCAGAACCCAGACCGCAATATTCCTAGCAGTACTCGTGGCCATGGTAGTGGTCTTCGCTACAGCGGAGTGGAGCCCGTGGATCTTCCTCGCGTTCTTTGCCGCCTGGCAGAGGTTCAGCCCCGACAACGTCCCCCAGCCCATTGTTCTCGACGAGTACGAGGAACTAGACGAGCGAGTCAGGAGCAGGTTTGTCTCTCTGACCATGATAATCCTTCTAGCAGGAATGCCCGGAGCAGTTCCCTCATACGACCTCGAGAACTACGACTCCGGCCTTCAGACCGCGACATGGGCAGATGAGTTGCAAGTCTCTCCGGGCAAGGACTCGACCCTCGAACTAGATCTCGTCCCCTCGGGGGTGCTTCCAGTATCGGGTTGGCTCCAGATCCGAGTAGAAGGTCCAGTGTCGGGAGAATGGGGGCTCCAATCGTCTTGCTCCGATGGACCGGGTTCCTGTAGGTTCTCTGGCGTAACGCAGATCGAACCTGGCAAGGTGACGATCAACGTCACCCCCCCAGAGGGAGACCTGATGCCGCACCTTCTCAGGGTCCTCGTCGACGTGAGCGGCTTCGAGGAAGAGCACGTCATAGCACTGACTAACTCAACCCAATCCGGCCCCATAGAGCCTTTCTGGGAGATAGTAGAAAGAGGCGAGAGTCCCGTGATCTGCACCAGCATTAGGATAGGGGGAGAGGGGGGGAATCTCAGCGTCGATGGCGCCTACTGGAACCTCATGAATGATACAAACCTGAGCTCGGGGGTCAGCATGGTCTGCTTGGAGGGGCACGAGGGGGCCATGCAGAACTCCGAAGGGTTCGACGGCCAAGGCAGGGCATTAGGCCCTGGACTGTTCCTTAACACGCATAATTCCTCGACAGGCCCATGGGTCCTGGCGATAGAGGGCTCCGGCGAGTCCGTTCAGGCCGAAAATGGGACGTGGGGGATTCCAGATGGCTTCACGTCCGAGGGGGACATTCTCTTCCACGCTGACTCCGGAGCACCATTCTGCCCCTCCAGCGACGTCATAGCACAGGTGAACACCGGGGAAGACTGGTCGTCTGAGCTGGGCAACTACTCCTCCGTGAGGTTGCAAGGCAACCTTACGGGCAACGGCACGATAGTGATAGGGAGTACCGGATGGCTCGCAGTCTGCCACCAGGACGGGTCTATGGACGCGTACAGGATCCTTCAGTCGATCGACGTCTACGTTTCCCCTGGAGGAATTGGCGTGGGAATAGCAGAGGAGGTTTTCACGATCCATAACAGGGCTCCTGACGAGCTGAAGCTGTCCGTTGAGTGGCACGGAGATTCGCCACAGAGCGGTATCTGGGAGGTTGAAATCCCCGAGAAAGTCGAGTCGGGGGGGAGTGTACAGGTCACCGCGACCCCTGTCGGCGACCTTTCGCTAGAGAGGTCAGTGTGGGTCTCGGCAGACTCCACGGGAATAACCGTCCACCTTTCCGCAAGATGTCCCCTGGGAGGGTGTTGAATGCGAATTGCCATTCTAGGGGTTGGTTCCGTTGGGGGCGTTCTGCTCGGTTGCCTTTCGGATACCGGCTCAGAGCTTGTCTGCCTATCGAGAGGGGTCACTGCCGGGATCCTCGAGGCGGGCCTGACCCTCCACACCCCAGAGGGCACGGTGGAGATGATCCCCGGCGAAAGGTACGTAGTGGTTGACAGCGATTCTGGCCCACTGCCGGGTCACCTATTGGGGTCCTGCGACGTGGCCATAATAACAGGAAAGGCCGACTCCACAGACACTCTCTCCTCATTAGCGGAGGACCTTCTGTCCCCTGGAGGAGTGGCAATGAGCATCCAGAACGGACTTGGCCACGCTGAGATACTCTCTAGGAGGGTCGGGCCGAGTAGGGTGATAGCGGGCTCAACGACCCACTCCGCATGGAGGGACAGCGACGGATCTGTCCACTGGACGGGCAGGGGTTCAATCGAAATTGGAAGGATCGACGGATCGGACCCTGACCCGGTTTCATCCATCCTGGTAGGAACGCTAGACGAGGCCGGACTGAACCCGACTTGGTCGCAGAACATCAGCAGTGTGATTTGGAGGAAGCTGCTGATCAACGTCGCCATCAACCCAGTGTGCGCCATCGCGGGTGTTAGGAACGGGGCCCTGGTAGAGGTCCCAGAGCTATGGGCTCAGTCCCTCGAGGCGATGAGGGAGGCCGAGTCCGTGGCCCGAGCATCCGGAGTTGATCTCGCGGGCTTGGACACAGAGGAGTACCTGAGAAAAGTAGTGGAAAACACGGCCGACAATAGAGTCTCGATGCTACAGGATCTGATGGCGGGTAGGAAGACAGAGGTGGAGGTCCTGTGTGGGGCCGTGGTCTCCAAGGGTGAGGAGCTAGGGATACCCACCCCTAGGAACGAGATTCTACTCGCGCTGGTCAGGGGAATCGAGATGTCTCAGCACTTCGACTAGCCATCGGTGGACAGGAAGGCGTAGGATGCCACGCATCCGCCAAGTAACTGGGGTAACAGATGAAGCCACATATCGACATACGCCATCTTCCCTGCAATGCACAGAGAGAAGGTAACCGCTGGATTAAAGGAAGCCAAGGATATCGTGCCGACCGTCAACGCCCCGGCTAGAACGACTAATGAGATAGCAGCACCGTAGTACCCGTTACCCTCAGTGGACTCGGAAGTGGCGACGTTCAGAATCACGTAAACCAGGGCGAACGTGAAGAGTAGCTCGGAGGCCATTATCGAGATGGTCTGGTCCGATTGGGGGTCGAACATTTGCATGGTGAACTCGTCGGCAAACGGCCCAGTTATGATCAGATTCGCAGTGACAAGTGCGGCAAACGCTCCGGCGGCCATCTGGGAAAGGATATACGGAGCCAAATCAGACCTAGGGCAAGCACCTCTGATACAGATGGAAATGGTAACTGCAGGGTTGTAGTGGGCTCCAGAGATGTGGGCCCCAGCATAAATCATCACCATCAGGGTCCCAGATATAGCGAAGGGTGCATAATCCCCAGCTACCCCGAAGGCAGCTGAAGTACAGATCGTCAAGCAAAGAAAGAAAGTCCCAATGAACTCGGTGATTAGTTTGGCATTCATCTCGTTTTTTTTAGGCATGTACCAGATTCTGCCTAGGACGTCCATCAATGTTGGCAGTTCGAGCAGTAGAAGGTAGAACGGTTGGACTGGACTACTTTCCTGACGGTCCCTGAGCAGGCCTCTTTCAAACAGGCCTGACCTTCTCTGCCGTAAACTAGGAAGTTGTGCACGAAGTAGCCCATAGCTTCGTCCCCGTCTACCCCTCGGAAGTCCTGCAGGGTCGATCCCCCTGCATCGATGGCCTCAGTAATCACGTCATGGGTTGCGGCCGTAATCCTCTCGATTTGATTTGATACGCCTGACTTCCCTGCTACGTTGCTAGCCAACCTCCTCGGTGAGACGCCTGCCCTGTGAAGTATCTCGCAGACGTATATGTTGCCCAGTCCTGCTACCACCCTCTGGTCTAGGAGTGCCGACTTGATCGGGGTCCTCTTCCCCCTGAGGGCGGTTGCAAGATCCGCAGGGACGAGGTGGTTGGGGGTAGGCTCGGGGCCGATCCCAACCAGAAATTTATGACTATTTTGCTCCGAAGTTGGAAAGAAGTCCATGAAGCCGAACCTTCGATGATCGGAGTAAACCGCCTTACTGCCATCACCCATATGAACGACAACCCAGTCGTGGGGGCCGTCTCCGCTTCCTACCGGGGCCCCGTTGGCAAACCTCCCCGGTCTGCTCTGGATGCCATCTCCAATCAGCGTCCACCTACCGCTCATGCCCAGGTGGCAGAGCCATGTCAGTCCCCGGTCTAGGCGGATGAGAAGATACTTGGCGCGCCTGTCCACAGACTGAATCACCCTGCCCCTCAGTATTGAGCCGAAATCCCTCGGGAATGGGAACCTGAGATCTTTGCGTCTGAGTTCCACCTCTGAGATCTCCTGTCCGACGAGGTGCCTCTCCAGACCGACTCGGACAGTCTCAACTTCTGGCAACTCTGGCATGTGTCAAGAGAGGTGAAGCTGGGCCATTACTTTTCGTAATCCATTTACGGCACCGTTATTCCCTCATGCCTTAGGGGTCTGCCATGGAAGAAGATGGTGTGCCAGACTGGGTACTATCTGGCCTTGGCTCAGAAAATTCCGGCAATTTGGCGGCACTGGGGGGGGAGCCTACGACAGAACCAGACGTCCCCAAACAAATTTTCGTTCAAGCCGGGCAATTCGGCGAATCGGGATTCGCAGAGACCAACGCTACACTCGCCCTGATACTCTCCTTGGTAGGGCTCCTGATGTGCGGGCCGGTGACTGCTATCCCAGCGCTGATCATAGCCCAAAGAGCCTTGGCGGTGACGTCAAAAATTCCCGGGCACCCCGATCATGATCCCGCCGTGGCCTCTAAGTGGATCTCGATCGTCACACTGGCGTTGTGGTTGGTAATGTTAGTGTTGTTAGGGGGTTTCTTTCTAGCTCTAATTAATGCTGGATTGTGATACGCAACTGAAGACCACGTGCTGCTCCTCTAGGCCAGAGAGGTCGATCTTCTCCAGTAGATTCAGCTCTGACCCCTCAAGGATCCTCTCCGCCTTAGTGAACCTAGATTCGTCGTCCCCGTCCGAAGACCTCTCGCTTGCAGCCTTCAAGCTGAGTAGGGCAACCCCCCCAGGTGATAGGAACGAGTCCGTCATCCTGACGAAGGTCTCCGCCTGGTCCGCGATGCTTAGGTCTTGGTGAATCCAGTCGGCCTTACCCCTCATGAAAGGGGCAACTTGCTCGGGCCTCCTTGCATCGCCTAGGACTGTGACCAGTCCTCTTCTTCGTTCTGAGAGCGAGACCAGGTCCCTAACCATCCTTGGGGAGATCTCCACGGCGACAACCTGTCCGCAGTGGTGGTTGTCAGCCCCGCACACCATGTCGTGGATATGGCTGACGGTCCCGCCACTCGACGCACCTAGGTAGAGGCACGTAGATCCGGGTGCTGGGAGCAAGTCGGAGGGTTCCGCTTTAGTCCTAAGTAGGGATGCAGCGACCTTGGACCTCGTCGGGTCCCATCTTCTCCACTCTATCCTGCCCTCTCGCTTCCTCCTCTCGCCCCTTACGGAGACCCCTTTGACTGCGTTCCTGGTCCAGAGAGTCCTGCCCTGCCTCTTCACCCCCCATCCTAGAGGCGTTTCCTTGGGTGTCAAATCCTCATCCCCTCTTGGGTGGCTTGGGAAACTTATCCTTGATCGAGTCTATTTCTCTGTTGATCCGGTCCACCTCTTCACTCCCCCAGGGCTCACCCCCGAAGTGGTCGACCCTCACTGCAATGCTCGCCTTCCCTGCAAGGTAACGCGCTATCTTCCCCCTGACCCACTTTGGTGAGCGACTGACCTGGGGCATCGAGAACAGCACAGCTCCATGCTTAGGGGGAGGTGCCCCTCTCCTGTGTGCAGACATTGCAGCATGAGCACCTAGGACCTGTAACGAACCGGATGGCATCCTGGCCAGCCTCTCACGCCCACCAGCTAGGACTACCAGCTTGGCGGCGGATATTGGTCCTAGGAGCGCGCTTAGCGATGTGACGTGGGAATTTGCGATGTCCCTGATGGCTCCCTCCTGCTGTTCCAGCATCTCTGAAGTCTCGACCACGAAGGATGCCTGCGACCTCATTGACTCCCACTCTGAATCGGACGGGTCGTACTTGGGCACGCTTACCCCCAGGGTCTCCGCGGCTTCTGAGATGGCCGATGCGTTGGCGACCGCTTTTGGGATATCCAGCCTCTGTCCGTCTAGGTCTGCCTCGGTGATGAACAACCCTGCCCACTCAACACACCTAGCCTCTGAGGTAGTCCAACACGCCCTCAACTCGATTGCCGAGGAGACCAGCATGTCGAGCCTTCTGTCGATGTCTCCCGAGGAGTCGGCTACACCCATCTTGGCGAGTTTCTCCGTGGCACTCTGGAACATCTCCGCGGAGCCCTCCAAATCTGGCCACTCGGGGTCGGACATTGCCCCGATGGGGTCGACCTCCGCATCTGGGAACCTCTCGGATAGGGTGGTCACCTCCGGCAGATTCCTCCCTTGTTGGATCATGCTCAGGCGTTTTGCGATGATAGAGGGGCCCATGTGGCCATCCCACTCAATCTCGTCAAGGACGTTGCCCTCGTCGTCGACAACCCTTGCTAGACGCCAGTCGAAGTGGATTTTCACGACTGGCCCAAGGAGCCTGAAGGCTTGAACGGTGCGGAGTGACCTGAGATGCAAACAGAATAGTTGAATAGTCGGTAGGCAAAGCGGAGCATGGTTCGCGTTAATGCGGTAATGGAGTGCGAGTAATGTTTTGTCCTGAGTGCGGTTCTCTTTCCTACCCCGACGACAAGGGGTGGATCAAGTGCCCCGATTACAAATGCGGTTACGAGGGACCTCTGTCGGGTCAGGACGGAAAGGGCTCCGAGTTTACCGACCCAATGACGGGCGAGACGATCGACCTCTCGAAGACGATGGCCACAACCGACTCGAAGTCACTGAAGCACCTCACGGAGGTCGTTGAGGAGGAAGGTCCGAGGGGTACTCTGCGCGTCGGGGACTACCTCTGCCCCAAATGCGACGGGGACAGGGCGTTCGTCGAGTTGCGCCAAACCAGGTCCTCCGACGAGCCCGAGACCAAAATTTGCGCCTGTGAAACCTGCGGGCACAGGTGGAGGGAGTACCAGTAGGAATCTACTGCCTCACCGCCAACAAGCATCAAGAGCCTCCTAATTCGAAGCAGGTACCGGTGAGCACGTGCTGAAGATCACTGCGAAGCAACAACTGATGAGGGAGATAGTCGACATCCTGTCCGTCCTGACGACCGAGGCCAAGCTGGTCTGGGGCGAGAAGGGGCTCAGCGTTTCCGTGGTTGACGGGTCCCACGTGGCTCTGCTGTCCGCCACTATCGCCGACGAGTGCTTCGAAACCTACGAGGTCGAGCCGGTGGAGATTGGCTTGGATCTGGGCAAGATGCGAGACCTCCTGACCCTAGCCGGCCCCAGCGACCTGGTTCAGATGGACTATGACGATGCGGTGGGCGCGATCAACGTGAGAGTGGGCGAGGTGCTGATGATTCTGAGGGGCATAGATACCAGCACTATGGACAACCCTAACCTGCCCGAACTAGAGTTCAAGTCGAAGGCCACCATAGACTCCGAGAAGCTCTCCAGAGCGCTCAGGGCGGCCAAGTTCGTTGGCGGGGAGGTCGACCTGACCATGGACAAGAACCAGTTGGCGGTCTCCGTGACCGTAGAAGCGGGAGAAGGCGTGAACGTCAAGTTCGAGTCGGGGGAGCTAAGCGAGCTTACCTGCGCATCCCCAACGCACTCCACATACTCACTGCAGTACCTGGGCGAGCTAACCAAGAAGCTTGCCGGGGGGCTAACAGCAGAGGTATCGCTGGAGTTCGAGGAGAAGTACCCCCTCAGGCTGACTTGGATGAGCAACGACGGCGGTGCGAGATGGATCTACTTCCTAGCGCCTCGCATAGTCAACGACTGACCCGTGAACTCATCAATGGCTCCCCATCCGGCCGTATCGTGGCCAGAGCGTGCGTAATCGTCCCATCGGTTGACAATGCCGAGGAGCTCGTTGTGGCGCTCAACGGGCTGGCCGGTCAGACCTACTCCGATATGGAGGTGGTGGTCGTGGGCCCGGGCGGTGACCCCGCGAGGAAAGTCGCCGAGGGCAGAGGGATTCGGTTCGTCGACGACGAGGGGTCCGTGACTAGGGCAGACGCTTGCAACGTGGCGATCCGCGAAACGGAGTCAGAACTCGTGCTCTTCACTGACGACGACGTCATCGTGCCCGAGGGATGGGTGGCTAGCCTTGTTCGTTGGTTCGACAGGCCCGAGGTCGCGGGGGTAGGAGGACCGAACTTCGCACCAGTGGAGGAATCAACAATCTGGCAGAGGGCGATCGACGTAGCGTTCTGCAACAGCTACCTTACCGCGGGCACCAACTACGGAAGGCAGACAGGAGGGGATCTCGAGGAGGTAGAACAGCTTCCGGGCGTCAACTCAGCCTACCGCAGGGAGGTGTTGGAAGAAATCGGAGGATTCGATCCGGGTGCGATAGGCGCAGAGGACGTGATGCTAGACCACAGGATCAGAAGGTCCGGCTACCGCCTGTGGTCAGACGGTACCTCTGTGATGTGGCACAGGAGACGCGGGCTCAGCAGGGTAAGGAAACAAATCAGGAACTACGGCCTGGTAAGGACTCTAGCTGGAAGGCGCTACCCCAGCCTATGGGGCTGGAGTCACCGTTTAGTGTCAGTATTCCCGTTAATCGTCGGCCTGTCTTTCATTACATTCGCATGGGGGTGCATGAACGGCGGCCTAGCGTGGCCGGAGTTCTGGGACATCTCGACAAAGACTGTTCCGATGGGTAAAGAGAGGATCGCAGTCCATCAGCTACCCACGCTGGCCATCCTGTTCAACCTAGTAGCGTGGGCGGGTGCAGCAAGGGGCCCCTCGCCCAGCAAGGGTTCTCAGACAATCCTGCTCTCTTCAATAGTGTCTTTCCTTCTCCTCTGGGACTATGGAATTGGGGTTTTGAAGGCTAGGTGGAGTTTGATGACTGGTAGTTCTGCATCTCAAATAGACGATAGGGACAGAGGGTAGTGTCTGCAACTACACGCAGGCTAGTGCTCCTTCGAAATCTGCGATGATATCCTCGGCTGACTCTATCCCAACGGAGATTCGAATCATCCCGTCGGTGATTCCTACTGCCTGTCTGTCCTCCTCCGACATCAGCCTGTGAGTCATGGAGGTCGGGTGCTGCACTAGCGTGTCCACGTTTCCGAGGCTTACTGCCAGGGCTGACATCGATAGCCCGTCCATGAATCGGCACGCTGACTTGAAATCCCCGAGGTCGATGGAGATCATCGCGCCGAAATCCTCCATCTGCCGGGCTGCTACCTCGTGCTGCGGGTGGCTCACTAGGCCGGGCCAGAAGGTTCTCCTGACCTTGTCGCTAGACTCGAGGAATTCGGCTAGGGCCCGTGCATTGGAGCAGTGCTCCTTCATCCTGAGTGGAAGGGTCTTGAGCCCGATTCCCGTGAGCCAACAGTCCATGGCGCTAGGGACCGCGCCCATGTAGCGGACCAAAGCACCACCTCCACTCTCAATGAAGTCGGGGTCCCTGCTGACGAGGGCGCCGCCAATCACAGTGCCATGGCCGTTGATGAACTTCGTAGTGCTGTGAACCACTACGTCTGCACCCATTGATAGGGGGCGCTGGAGAACTGGGGTTGCGAACGTGTTGTCGACGATGACTCTGGATCCGTGGGAATGTGCGATCTCTGCCGTCCTAGCGATGTCGACCACGGACATAGTAGGATTGGCAGGCGTCTCCACGTAGACCACTTTGGTATTGGGGTTCGCAGTGAGCTCGGCCTCTAGGGCCTCGGCCTCCAGTAGGGGAACCCGGGATGTCGTTATGTTGTAGTTTGGCAGAATCTCGTTGACTAGGTGGTTCGTGGTCCCGTAGAGCACCGACTGCGCGACAATGTGGTCACCCGCGTTAGCTAATCCCATAATCGCTGCGCTGACCGCTCCCATTCCGGAGGAGAATATCTCTGCACCAACGGGGTCCTCCATGCCGAAGCCCTCCAGCGCGGCGAGCTTGCAGGCCAGGGATTCCCGGTTTGGGTTCCCCACCCTTGAGTAGACGCGAGCGTCGGTCTCGCCCGCTCCCCAGGCCCTAATCGCCTCCGAGTCGTCGAACACATAGGTGGAGGTCATGTGGACGGGGTCGATGTGTGCTCCCGATGCATCGTGCATCTCTCCTGCGTGCACTGCCTCGGTAGGCATCTTCCACCCCTTGACAGACAGATCGTCGTCGCCCATGCTACATGACTCGGGGGAGTACGATGTTTACTTTCCCCTTCGGGCCGACATCCTGCCTGACTCGATTCGCCAGGTCGGCTGCCGTGGCCTCCAGAAAACCATGGTGAGGACCCCGACGAAGATCCCGCCGAAGACCAGATTGAGCCATCCATCCCGGATGTAGCCGTTGCTGGCGTTGAAGTAGGCCCACACGAATGACGGGATTACCCCTACGAGGAGCGAGATGGCGGCCTCCTCGGCCACGATCCTGGAGTTGTCCTTCTTGGTGGGTATCCTAGGTGGATCTTTGCTCCATTCAGGTGAGTCCCTCATCACGAGGCGGACTCCATAGGGCTCAGCACCCTGGCCGGGGAAGCTGATGGAGGGGGTCGGCCCCCCAGTAGCCCACTTTCTGAGTATCTTAGGGCTGGACGACTGGTTGATGTGGGGCCTGCCGTCGCAGACCTTCCCCCAATAGTTCTGCGCCGAGTCGGCTAGTTCCTCGATGGCGTCGTCCTCCGCGGAAATCATTCCCTGAGAGTTAGCCAGTTCCCACTCGGACTCGGAGGCGACCTCGGCTTCGGATGATATGACCAGACTCGCTGCATCCTTGTGCTCTACCGGTCGAGTCGAGATTCGGAACGCATAGCCGATGGAGACCTCGTGCCGGGGACCCATGCCCCCGAACAGAACAGACCTGTCGTCTGAACCCATCACTACGGTTCCAGGCTCCACGTCCGCCCACTGGATTTCGGGATTTGCCAAGGTCACGCCTCCGCGGAACCCAGCTCCCCGGTCTGGATGGACCACTGCGAGGCGTAGACGTTGTCGTTGGAAATCAGGTCGCGGTGCGTGCCCCTCTCGACGATAGCTCCGTCTACCATGGCCACTATTTCGTCGGCGTTCCTGATTGTCGCCAGCCTGTGAGCTACAGCGATGGTAATCCTCTGCTTGCCTCCGTTGGTGCTACCGAACAGAGACTCCTGGATGCGCTTCTCCGTCTCGGCGTCTAACGCCGCGCTGGCCTCGTCGAGGATAAGTAGGTCCGGGTCGTTTAGTAGAGCTCGTGCGAGGCTTATCCTTGCCCTCTGACCCCCCGAGAGCATCACCCCCCTGTCGCCAACCATCGTGTCGATACCCTCAGTAAGCTGTGATACGAACTCCAAGGCACCTGCCGCCTCCAGTGCGTTGTTGATCTGCGAGTCGCTGCAGTCGCGGGCGTAGGCCACGTTATCCCTGACAGTGCCGAAGAACAGGAATGGGTCCTGGGAGACGAACCCAATCCTAGCCCTGACGGACTCTATCTGGAAGTCGTTGATGTCGGTGCCGTTGATCAGGACACGCCCGCTCTGAGGCTCGTAGAACCTCTCAACGAGCTTCAGTATGGTGCTCTTGCCCGCGCCTGTGTGGCCCATAACGCCTAGGAATTCACCCGATCCGGCAGAGAACGAGATTCCATTCAGGACATTGGCCTCTGAAGACGGGTACGCGAAGGACACGTCGGCGAACTTCACCGAATTAATCGGTCCTTCTAGAGGAATTGCACCCTCCTTATCGAAGATTGAAGGTTCGAGATCGATGATGGCGAACACCCTCTTGGAGGCCGCCTCTCCCTTCTGCAGCTGATTAAGCAGCATCCCTAAGATGAACATCGGCATGGTCATCCTGGTGGAGATTAGCAGGAACGTGACGAACTGGCCTACGGTTATCTCTCCGGAGGCCATTACCCAGCCTCCTGCTGAGACGAGGAGTCCGAAGGAGATTCCGGCGACAACGTAGATACCCGGTATGAACCGGTTCCTGATGAATGCGGCCTGGATGGCCATGTCCCTGTAGTTACCGCTCTGGGTCTCGATCCTGGAGCCTTCGAAGTCCTTGGCGTTGTAGGCCTGCACTACAGTGATCCCAGACAGGACGTTCTCCAAGATCGCCACGATTCCACCAGTGCTCTCCCTCTGCTTACGGTACTTCCTCTGTACCCTTGTTGAGAACCATATCACCATGGGCACGATTATCACTAGAGGAGTGAAGAGAATCAGGGCCAGCTTGGGCGACATCCAGAACATTATCGCGAACGCAGTGGAGAATGTAATCGCTATCCGGATCATGCTGGTGCTGGCATCGGAGATGATATCCTCCAACTGGGCAACGTCCGCGGAGAGGACCGCCATCAGGTTCCCCGTCTGTCTGGTCTCGAAGTAAGATGCCTCCATCGACATCAGAGAATGTGTGGCGTCCATCCTGATGTCGTGCTGTGCCCTGTATGCGGTGGCCTGCCAGAGCTGGTTGCTGAGTCCCTGGAATATAGCCAGGAATGTGAAGCATGTCATTATGAGCAGCCCGAAGCCCAGCTCGACCGACTCTACGGGTCCGACTCTTGGGAGCAGATCGGAAGTCACCAGACCCTCAATGGTGGGGCTAGTGAACGTCTCCGACTGGTAGTAGTCCGCAGCCATCCCTATGGCGATAAATGGAATCAAGTCGAAGGCCCTAGCACCCCCGTTGGCGGCGATGCCCCCCAAGGCGCTCCTCCAGTATCTGGTCACGTAAGGCACTACTCTCCAAATCTTCCTGCCAACTATTTGCCCCTCGTCCACGAGGTCAGACCGATCCTTGCTGATGGAGGTCAATTTCGGGCCATCGGCATTATCGGTTGAATTCACACCATTTCGAAAAGCGATCGGTGTTTCAATGCTTCAGTCTTATTTTCTAGATTTTAGTGCTATACGAAAGGTGCTGGTGCGCCCGCCGGGATTCGAACCCGGGACAAGAGGTTGGAAACCTCTTGTGATAACCCCTTCACTACAGGCGCGTGGTATCTACCGAGCATAGCGGCTCTCTAAATCGATTCGGTTAACTAAAGGAGTTGAAAAGAGAGCACTTGCACCGTTGGCCATGTTACTGAGGCAGAGAGCGGGGGTGTTGCTCATGATACTCTTTCTACCGATAAACGGGCCTTTGTGGAGGATGTTCATGGAGTCAATCGGAAACCCGATTCCTATGGGGGATCTACAGTTCTTCGGATTCTCAATGATGCTCTTCGTGACTGGGGCGGTAATGATGATAGCACCAAAGACAGGGTCGGGCTCAGATTCCGTAGAGTGACCTAGGCCAGTTAACGTGGACGTCGGTCAATAGGGATTCTACATCCTCCTCTTCCCATCCACCAGAGAGTAGGGCTGAACAGAGCTCCCTTGTCCTCTTCGGGATAGTTTTCGGGCCAAGTACTGCACCCGGCCTTCTCGGATCATCAAGAAAGTCTGTCTCCATGCCCCATGGGGCGCTCGAGTTCCTCGCCGTGCTGGCTAGTGTTTCCACACTCCCCCTACCCACACTGACGGTGGCCGAGAGTCCGTGGGTAAATTCCGAACTCACGTCCGCTGGTGCGTAGTGCCTAATCGCCCTCTCCAATGGGAGTCCCGATGACCGGCATATCTGACTGAGTTCCCGACAAGTCTGCTCTCCATTGTCCTCGACGTGGAGCTGGACTGGGGCTCCGGACGACGAAGCCATGGAGAGAATCTCCCCTAACATTTCGTTCGCAGCACCCCATGTCTGTTCGTCCACCTCGTAGTGTGGGCGACCGACCTCTCCGAGACAGTGGGCTTCGCCAGACTCGATTTTCTCTAGGGCCAGCCCGACTGCCTCCAGATGAAGCTCCGAGGACCTCTCGATCCCCAATGACTTGATCTGCTTCTCCCATGAGACTGGGTGGGGGCCTAGAGCCACAGCCACATCCATCTGATGAGCCGACCTGACTTCCTCGGCCATGGAGATTGTGTCGGAGTAGGCAGCCCTGTATCCTTCGATATCCTCAGGGAGAGAACCGTAGAAAGATGGTTTATGGACCAACATTATTCCGGTTCCGCCGGCTCTGACGAACTCGGAGACTGCGTCGAGGAACCTGTTTGACCTGTCCAAGTGCATATGCTGATCCAATATCGGCCCAATCCACTTACCGTCCTCGAGCATTTTCTCACGCCAGGGCGCCCTCTTCCTCGAGTCTAGATAACCAATAAGAGGCAGCCATTTCGGCCACCTTCCTAGAGGACTGGCCCATTACGACTCCTCGCCCGTTATTGAACAGGACAATCGTGCAACTATGCCTCTTGGCCTCAATCCGCAGCGCGTCTAGACGGATATCGTGCTCTACGTCCGAGAACCTCTCGGCAGCTAGACCGAGAAGGACAGCCCTACCTAAGTAGAAGCTGGCAAGGACCTCCCCCCTCTCAATTACGAGACCGCTTTCTGACATCCCCATACTAAGGAGGATCTCTTCGGCAATAAGAGAGGCCGCTTCTATGTTAGAGATTCCGTGAATGAGTAGGGATCCATCGGGATCGATCACTATCATCGCTCTCGGGTCCTCGTGCTCTATCACTGCGAAGACCCCGTTGCTACTGGCTCCGCCTAGGCTGACTGCATCGTCTATGGAAACTGGTTCCATGGGGGTAGCTCTGAACGACTGGGTCTCGATCGAAACCTCAACTCCTCCGCTCATGTCTCTCTCCCTACCATCTCGACTTGCTCACAGGCAATTAGGCTATTCTCCAAAGAAGGAAGGTAGGCCTGGTGTACAGGTACCAAAAGAACCCAGTCACTTTCGGGGGTTTCTCCCCTCAGGTCAGCTAGGGCACCTCTGAGTCTGGACGAGATTCTGCTGTCCCTCTCTTTGATTAGTTCGTGGGTTAAAGTGGAGCTCTCCTCTGACCACCATGCAGCGCAAACGGCTGCAGCAGCCCCCAAATCAGGATTAGCCCATTTGGAACGGGAAACCTTGCGGATTGCGTTTTTCCTTGCCTTAGCCCACCTCCTAGACCTCCCGATGGTCGATATCAAATTTCTAAATCTGACCTGCTCATCCGCCCATCTGGAATGCCAATCAGCCCAGTCCTCGTCCCCTATTCCCGGGTCGATAGGATAGATAGGCATCCCCCCTCTGGCGTTCTCGGCGTGCCTCAGCAGCCGGATCCTCTCCGGGTCAGGGATATAGGGGCCTTCCACGTTCAATTCGTGAAGATCCTTGACCAGCATTCCCAAAGTTGTTCCAGAGGCGGCGGCGGACTCTACGTGTACTCCGGGGCTATCCTTGTCCTGCTCCTCCTCCTTCCTCAGAGATACAAGCTCATCGGCTGAGGATAGGAGGGCTAATCCATCCCACTCCCTTGGCCTCATCTTGGGAGGCATCCTCACACAAGGGAGGTGCGGCCACAGCACAATGCTGCCTCCATGAGGATCATCGAAAACGGAGGATTCCCAATGAAGTTCCGGCACTCCCACGAGTCGCCGAGGCTAGCCCTTCGATTGAAGTCAGCGGTAAACCGCAGTTAGGAGGCTCCAAACACTGTAGGATTCAAGGAGGATGGGGATTCAAGGTTGATTGATGAGCGACGATGCGCCATACTCAGTTGAGCCGGTAGTACTATTGGACGAAGTTTTCCCAGGACACACGAACGCACTGGACACCCTGTTTGGAGGGAGGTTGATGTCCATAATGGACACAGCTGCAGGGATGTGTGCCTCCAAGTTCGCTCACCGTGAGTTCGTTACCGTCTCCGTCGATGCTCTGAAGTTCAGGAGGCCTGCATTCCAAGGGGATGTTATCAGGACGACGGGGAGGGTGGTGTGGACGTCTCCCCGGACTGCAGGTATACACGTAACATCATGCAGGCTCTCGAGATCCGAGTGGGTGGGCGAGGAGATTTGCTCAGGTTTCTTCTTCATGGTAGCAATCGATGATTCCATGAAGCCCGTCAAGATACCACAGTTCGAGCCCAATACGGATGAGGAGAAGGAGATGTGGGAAAGGGCCCAAGCAGCAAGGGAAGCCATGAGATAGTCATCCAATACGGCGGAAATAAAATCGTCGTCAAGTGGTTCCCCGGAGTCCATTGGTTTCCCATGGACTTATACCGTATGTTTGTGGCTGCTGCCGACGGATGCATTCAGCCGGGCCTAAAGGCCCGACCGATAAGAGGAGTGCCGAGCTAATCGGCGGCCTCTATTTGGTCGGGACAAGAGGGAAGTGTTGCGCGGTGATTACTGAGCGGCAGCTGACCATCGAAAGGTTCGATGGGAAGGGAGTGAGGTTGAATCTAGCAGCAATCGAAAGGATGAGACATCTGAAGGTCCCGATGCTGCCATCGGGAACCGTGCTGTTGGGGTTGGTCGGAATCTACCTAGGGATGACTACTATCGTATCCCCCATGAGCTGGCTTGCTATCTTTCTGGGCGCATCGGTGATACTGGCAAACATAGTTTCTAGATATGCGATTCTGGCTATTGAGACCGGATCGGGGGATAGACATCTTGTCTCCGGAAGCGAGGCGAATCTACTCAAGCTGTGCTTGATGGTGGACAGGGTCAGGCATGGTAGTGGGATAGATGAGGCGCTACTTGGACTTGAGAGCCTGGAGACAGAGCTCCCTACCTTCCCAGCATTCAGAGACGCAGTAGGACAACTTGCCCCGCCCAGCCAAGCTTCCCTACCTCAAGTTTCGGAAACGAGTCGCCTGAGTGAATCCGTAATCGGACCCGGGATACATGTGAATCTGGGTTCTAAGGGTGAGGCAGAGGTCAAATCATTCGACTTGTCGGCAGATGGGGTATTCAACCGAGAAGAAGAGCCGCCAGCTAATACAATGACAGAACCGGGGCTAGCTCAGACTTCAACGCAAAACGCGTACGAGAGAGCCTGGGGTGGAAGAGAGGCCCCCTCGTGGTACAAAGAAAAGGATGCAGCGCCTACAATGGAAAACAGGATGGATTCTGCCTTTTCGGACGCAACCCAGGGGCTCGACATGTTCGCTCCAGGAGGCCTATTCGACACTAGTAGCCCTCCTGAAGTATCTGTGGAGGAGGAGGGATTGTTTGGTTCGGATGTGCAATTCAACGAATTGGGGGGCAGTCAGAGAGTTCCATCGAGCTCGCAAATGATCAAGAGGGCCCATGAGGAGTTTGGGTCACCTCCCGAGCCATACAGCCGGCCCCTCCTCCCGCCTCCGACTGAGGAGGCGGTAAGGGAGGAGTGCAGGGCAGGTGTGGTCAAGCAAGCAAAGGCCATGCAGGAGCTTAAAGTACAGCAAATGAAGGGTCCGAGCAAACAACCTGCAAACCTGGAGGATTACCCGGCACTGAATCGGCTGGCATCTACGATGGATTCCAGTAATTTATCAGGGGTAAAATCGGATAGTCGAGGATTATCGACAGGTTGGCTAGGGAGATTACTGAGTCCTGGGACATCTTTCAACAGGACTGAAAACCGTAGAAAGGATTCCAATCATGATGTTACGACAAAGAAATTCCAGACATCCCAGCACATGAGGCTTAGGAGCGATCAAGACCACCAGGCTGAGGTTGGCTCAAGGATTACTACAATGAGAAGAGTGAACGAGTCTACAACAGCACGAGATAAGCTTGATTCAATTGTAGACAAACTATCAAACGGCGAAGAGGACTCTCCTAGGCTTCTAGAGGCACCCACTGATTCTTTGAAATTCAACCAACTCAGACCTACTTCGTCCAAGGAAGACCCACATCCGCTACCCGGGCTAAGAAGGCTCGGTTGACTATATTCCTACTATCCTACGGTAACGGTCCATTCTAGCATGATAGGCGCCTCTCTCTAGTCCCTGGAGGTTTTTCGAGCCTAGTCCCCCGATTGTGAATGACGAGGTTACAATTGCATGGACCATTGCTGCCCTCATTGATTCCAGATCATTGAGAATCCCCTTCCTACCAGCCATGTTTGCAAGAAGCGCCCCGGCAAATGAGTCACCACATCCTGTTGGATCAACGACCTGATCAACGGGGAAGGCTGGTAGAGCGATAATGCCACATGGAAGGTGGGAAAATACTCCTGAAGAGCCTCGCTTGATGACCAATCCCCTAGGACCGGGTCCAGCCGACTCTCCCCCATGAAGTGCAGCACCTGACAATATCGGATCTATGGCCTTGGTGAAAATTCCCTCTCCAGAAATTGCACAAACCTCTTCTTCGTTTAGTATTGCGATGTCAGCTTTCCTCAGTGCCAGGGAAAGCTGCTCGAACTCTGATTCGATCCACATCATGAAAGTGTCAACTGCGGTAATCTCCGAATTGGGGCACTGGTCAAGCACAGATACCTGGGACGAGGGGTGTGTGTTTGCACAGAAGAGCACCTTGGGTGACGTCCATGAGTCTGGAATCTTTGGATCAAAGTCACCCAGTACGTTAACTTCGGTAGAAATAGTCTCTACGTTTTCCATGGAACCCTCGTATCTTCCTGACCATCTGAAGGTCTTGCCTGGCAGTCTGGCGACGCCAGAGAAATCCATCCCTAGCTCTTGGAGCATCTGCTGGTGAGACTCGGAAAAGTCATCTCCGACAGGAGAAACTAGCCCTACTCTCTTGGTACCTCCGGGAATCTCGGGCAGGTGGAATGAGGCAGATACGCCGGCATGGACGGCGGAACCCCCAAGTATGTCGGAGCCGCTTGCTTCAGGAGTCTCTATGTCATCATATCCCATACTGCCTACGATTATCAAGTCCATACTATGCTCCTCCAGATAGCAAGCCCGGGTGTTCAACCAGGTAGTCAGTGGTAATTTTCCTTTCTATGAAGTCCTTCTCCCCCAGAATTGCCCTATGTAAGGGGATCAGTGTGTCCACCCCGAGCAGGATCGTTTCGTCAAGAGCGGAGTCGAGCTTGGAGATGGCCTGCTCCCTTGTTGGAGCCCAGGCAATTACCTTTGCAAGTAGTGAGTCGAATGCGCCGGGCATGTCATACCCTGTGAATCCGTGAGAATCCACCCTGACCCCAGGACCACCCGGCCAGTGGCACTCCCACAATTTACCTGGGGAGGGTTCGAGAGACACCGGGTTCTCGGCATTAATCCTAGCTTGGATTGCGTGACCATTCAGCGTTACCTGGTCCTGAGAAATTGGCAGGTCTGCTCCCGATGAGACAATAATTCCCAGGGAAACCAAGTCAATCCCCGTAATCATCTCGGTCACAGTGTGCTCTACCTGAACTCTGGGGTTGACCTCCATGAAGTAAAAATCTCCATCCTTACTCCTAAGGAACTCAAATGTCGCCAGCCCCTGATAGCCTATCGCCTCTGCTCCTGCGACGACCCTTGCCCCGATCTCGTTTCTCTCCTCCTCTGTTAGCCAAGGGCCTTCCTCGAGGATCTTCTGGTGCCTCCTCTGAATTGAGCAGAACCGCTCTCCGAGGTGGATAGCCCTCTTACCATCGGCAATAACTTGGAATTCGATGTGCTCTGCAGAGTCCACGTATTCCTCGATAAAGACCCTACCATCCCCGAATGCTGATTCCGCCCTCCCTTGGCAGAGCCTCAAAGCGGATTCAAATTCCGATTGTTCGTGGACTATCTGCATCCCTATTCCTCCTCCGCCCGAGGCTGCCTTGATCATGATGGGGAAGCCTATCTCAGATGCGATCTCCGAGGCCTCCTTGGAATCTGAAACAGTCTCCTCGGTTCCCTTTGCAATAGGAATTCCAGCCTTCGACATCGACTCTCTTGCGGCTATCTTGTCCCCCAGGAGGCGAAGGCACCCCGGAGAGGGGCCGATGAAGGTGATTCCCTCCTCTGCGAGACGTTCAGCGAATGTAGCGTTCTCTGAGAGGAACCCGTACCCGGGGTGAACTGCGTCTGCTCCGACCTCCTTTGCAGCGGAAATGATTGCCTCTATGTCGAGGTAAGTTGCCAAGGGATCGTCACGGGGAATAGAGTATCCTTCGTCAGCCAACCTTACTGGTAGGGAAAGCCTGTCCTCCCTGCCATGGATGACTACGGACTCGATGCCCAGTGCTCTCAGGGATCGGATTATCCTGAGTGCGATCTCTCCCCTGTTTGCGACCAGAACCCGTCGGAACACGGAGTTATGCCAAGTGTGCTTTGGTTTGAGTGAATCGGCCGAGTCAGTATACGTCTCTGAGGTATCTCTTCTCGGTCTTCATCAACCCTGTCTCCACGAATTCCTTGGCTTCTTCGGGGCTCATTCCTCCGAATTCCGAGCATATTTCTATTAGGGTTCTGTGGACGTCTTTGGCCATGTACTGCTTGTCGCCACAGACATAGAAATATGCGCCGTTTTCAATCCAGTTCCAAATCTCCTCTCCGTGCATAGCCATCAGATGTTGGACATAGACTTTCTCAGATCCGGCCCTGGACCATGCAAGATCGTGCTTGGTAATTATTCCCTTTTCCTTCCAATCCTCCATCTCGTCCCTGTAAAGGTACTCTCCTTCCGCCGTCCAATCTCCGAAGAACAGCCAATTCCTACCTCCAGACTTGTCAATCTCTCTCTGCTGTAGGAAGGCGCGGAAGGGGGCAATTCCTGTCCCCGGACCTACCATTATGATGTCCTTCGAGTCGTCCTCCGGTAGGACGAAAGACCTAGTGGGAGACATAAATACGCCCACCTCTGTTGACCCCGTATCGCATCTGTCTGCCATATATCCTGTGCAAAGTCCGGTCCTGTCCCTGTCGTGATGATTGTATCGAACAATGGCAACAGTTAGGTGAACGGTCCCGTCCTCGAATTGAGGGCTACTTGCTATTGAGTAGAGTCTTGGCTTCAACCTGTCCATACCTTCTACGAACTCTTGGGGTGTGAAACCGATGCTTGAGAAATCGGAAATAGCGTCGACGTAATCCCTCGACCAAAGGTAATCCTCCATGGAGCTCGGATCGGATACGAGCTCCTCTAGGAGGATTGCTGAGTTGTCGCCGAATGATCCTATCTCTACATAGCCTGCGGGTAAATCCCCGTCCCCACTATCGTCTCTCCAGTCAATTATCAGAGACCCGTCCGTTGACGAGTATCTCTGTCTACTGACTATCCTCATCTCCAATGGTCCCGAGTTATCGGAAGTCCTCTTCGACAGGCCCTCTATCCACTTCTTGGAGACCCTATGTATCTCGTACCTATCAGTGAGTGCCTCCCTAAGGGAACAGGTGCCAAGGTGGGTTTCTACTTCCTCGTCACCGCTGAAGTTTGTCACGTCAAGTAAGCCATCCACAAGTTCCGGAGGGCAGCGGGGAACCACGCCGAGTGCATCTCCGGCCTTGTAAGTCAATCCCGAGTCCTTTAGTTCGAACACTATGTGTCGAGTCTCCTTTCTGGAACCCTCTCCGTTCAAGATGAAATTCTGGGATATGGTTGTCATGAATGGATTCTTTGCACTCCAGTCACCCATGGCTCTACCTGGTGATTGCGAGTAGTTTATCTCTTATGAATCGAATGTGATACAGGGTTCCGAAGAGAAGCAAGCATGAAGTCTTGGGGCCTATGTCGGCAATCGTGGCAGAAGTGCTTTTCCTTGGTACAGGTAACGCTTTCTCCCCCCCTGGCAGGATGCACGCGTTAGCACTATTGGACGGCAATATCCTGATTGACGCCCCCCCAACAGTCCTACCCCAGCTTAGGAGGGCAGGAGTCTCACCGACTAATCTGAAGCATCTGCTTTTCACCCATTGGCATGCTGACCACACATTCGGATTCCCATTCCTTATTCTAGACAGAGACAAGATGGGTGCAATCGATGGAAACCGGGGGACTTTGCAGGTCCACTGCAGACCGGGGGGGAAAGATCTGCTTCAGAGCCTGTGCGAAACCGGATTCCCCGGAAGCCTCGATGAAGAGCTTAGCGAGAGGGTGCACTGGGAATACGAAGAGTCGGGTAACCTGGAAGGAACGGAATGGAGCTTTGAGAGATTCCCTGTGAGCCATACCCCTGAGACTGACCCTCATGGTTACAGACTGGTTCATAATAGCGGACTTAGCATCCTCCATTGCGGAGACTCTGGTCCGTGTAACGAGATCGAAGAAAGGGCTTCGGATTCACAAATTGTGATTCTAGAGATGGGAGTCCCAGATTTTGTGAATAGCCCCCATCACCACAATCCTTCTGATGTATTGAAGTTCTCTGAGAGGCACCCCCATGCACGGCTGTTGGTAACACACAATTTCTCCAAGTCCCCTGGATTCGAACAAGGATTCAAGATTCCAGAACTACCGTCGGAGATTATCCAGCTGAATGATGGGGACAGTATTTCTGTTCATTCTGATGGAGAATTTGATGTAAATAATTAAGTTTTTTTATTTACTGATATATATATCCATAATTTATATTTTTCAGATTGGAAGCGAATCTGAAGTAATAATTTCTAATTGTTGAGGGTTTTCGTTAAGATCAATCACACTTCATTGAGGGAGGTTTTATTTATTCATAATTTGATGTATGAAATCACAAATTTACAACGAGTCCTGGATAGTGAAAATGAGTCATTGAATAGTGGAAAAGAAATTATATTACTCAAGAGATGTGTTTTGAATATAACTTGTAATCGAGCTGTAAAAGGATAGGGAGCTTTGGGATTTCCAAGACACTCTTATTACCACAAACATACTCGCTCGTTGAACCTCGCTACTAGCAATGAACCCAATGGGGTGGAGGATTAGCCATGAGTGGGAAATTTGCAGCGGTGAAAATAAATGGATGGAAATATTTTCGAGAAGATTCTTGGACAGGACAGTCTCTTCACCGACAGAAGAGCTTTCGACCATGCGTTCGAACCTGCTAGGCTCCCTCACAGAGAGCATGAGCTTGATGCCTTAGTTAGGAATCTAGTAGATGCCCTAAACGGGCACATCCCATCCAACATGCTACTCTATGGGGTTCCTGGATCGGGAAAGACGGTGGTAACCAGATTCGTTCTCGGCCAACTAAGGGAGAAGGGTCTGGAGATGAGTCAGACTGTTAAGACGTACGAAGTAAATTGCAGGAATGTAGACACCAAGTATCGAGTCGTTCAGACAATAGCTACCCAGTTAGCCCAAAGAGGCGATGTTCCAGTTCCTTTCACAGGATGGCCTACTGACAGGGTACTCGAGACCCTGGTATCTAGGATGAGTCGGCTGGGAGGAGTTCACATCATTGTTCTTGACGAAGTTGACAACCTAGTTGACAAGGGGGGCGACGACCTTCTCTATGCATTGACTAGTCTCAACACACTTCTAGAAAATGGGAGATGCTCAATAATCGGCATTAGCAACGACCTGAACTTCACTCAGCACTTGGACCCTCGAGTAAGCTCCAGATTGAGCCAGGAGGACATTGTTTTCCACCCGTATGTTGCCACTGAGATTCAGAATATCCTCAAGGAGAGGGCTTCGATGGGAATCAAGGATGGCGTATTGGATGAGGGAGTTGTCAAGCTGTGCTCCGCTCTGGCAGCCCAAGAACATGGGGATGCTAGAAGGGCCTTGGATCTACTAAGAATCTCCGTGCAGAAGGCAGAACAGAGGTCACAGGGCAAGGTGAGCACGAAGCACGTGAGGCTAGCGCAGAGTCAACTGGAGTATGACCAGATTACCCCTGTGATCAAGACACTTCCACTTCATCAGAAAGTAGTTTTGTTCTCCATCTGCCTAAACGAAGAAAACGGACTTCGGAACATTTCAACAGGAGAAGTCTACAGGACCTATGCAGAGGCTTGCTCAAAGATTGGTACTGAACCTCTTACAACGAGAAGAGTGTCCTCACTTCTAAACGAATTGGATACAATTGGTTTGATCATGGCAAGGAACGTAAGCAAGGGCAGAGGGGGTAGGAGCAAGCAAGTCAATTCCGCTATCCCTAAGGCCATAGATGCAATTTCTCTAATGAGTGAGAACGAGCCTCTTGTTAGCGAGGCCGCCATGGGGAAGTACAATCTTCAGGGTCATCTCTAGGCAGAGGTTCCGACAACGGTTAAACCGAAGGGTCAGGTCGGCGGCTCGATGCCAGAAGAGGATAAGGAATGGATGGACGCCCTCCTAAGACCAAGTAGCACTCTCTCTTGTGGTGCGATTGTAATCGGAATGTGGATGTTGCTTCTGACGGTAGTCAACATCACAATTGGGGCATATTCGCCTGAAAACAAGGTTCTTTGGATTGGCTTCCTGACTGGTGGAGAGGTCTATTCAAGCAACCTTGACATAGTCGTAGACGACGCGTTTTTCGCAGTTCTAAGTCTTTCGTTAATCGGTGCTGGTGTTGTCGGTATGGGTTCTGCCAGCGAAGGAGGCATCAATGGTTGGATCTCTGGATTGCCAAATGATAGGATGGTAACCAGTGTTTTCTCAACGGATGGGGGGGTTGCGAGGACTCTGGCTAGTTGGATGATAATTGCTGGTTCCCTGTACTATCTTATCTGGAGCGCATTGAATACCACTTGGGTCGATCCGGGAGTTTACTCAGTCATGATTGCCTTGATCTCACTGGGAATCGGAATGCACTGGATTCAAGACTCCAAAAATTAGGATTAGGGGATCTCGAATCCCTGGATTAGCTGCCTGCATCTTTTCTTCGAGTCTTCGTCACACCACCTAATCACCACACCCTTTCCTGGTTGGCCGTATAGTACCGCCGAACCAATTGGTGCGAGGGGATGTAGTAGCAGAGGGGCTAGATCCTCTTCGCCATCGACTTTTATTAGGCTACTCTCACCACTTTCCTTCCAGGAGGCAATGGAGGTTTCACAGGCTTCCAGAAGGGAGTGCGTTAGAGATCCTGCAGGACTGGAGCATTCCAAGACGTTGTCGTATTCCGAAGGCGAGATTTCTCCAGCCCCGGGCCACGCTTCCCTTTTTGTTAGTCCGTCCACCAGGGCTATATCAGCAGGTCTACCTGCTTTCTGGAGCGCAAGTACTGTAACGTCACCTACAGCAATAAGTGGGCCAGCGATATTACTAGTCTGACTAATGGCCGACCTAATTGCAATCGATGGTTCGTGTTCGGGGCCTTCAATCAACTCTCCGAACGGCTCTTTTAGCTGTAATTCGACTTCGGGCGTAAGTGAAGCATGTTTCCCCCTGAATGATTCGGGAATCCATGGTTGGCCGTATCGGTCAATGTTTCCAGACCTAATACGAGAGCTTGAAATCGGCTCCCCATCCCAAGCCATTGCCCTCTCAGCGGAGATGATTTCTAGTCCCTCCAAGCCATTTTTGGACCTGATTTTGTTAATCTCCTCGCATCTACCTATGGTCTCTTTCGTGCATACTATTGCTGTGGCTACGGGATGCTCTGGAGCCGGTCCCAACTCGTCTGACAATACATGTGTTGAAACTCTAGATGATCTGTCACCCATCGACTGGACTAGTTCCGCGGATCTCTCCTTCCATTTCTTCACTCGAGTATCCTTTGACTGGGCAATTTCGTCATTTGTTATCCAAATCTCCAAACTTTGGCAGCTTGACAGACCTGTCTCAATCAACAACAAATGTCCAGAGTGGAATCGGTCGAAAGTCCCTCCCAACAATCCAACTCTGTGCATCAAGTTCCCGCCATATGAGCACCGTTTGATTTTCAGGTGTGCCCCGGGGCGTAACGGCCACCTTCACTGCTGTGCTCAGGCGCCTGACCCACCCCGGGACGTCTGTCGGACTGCGGGGTAGTCCCTTG
>CAYFID010000005.1:0-38140 GCA_964343205.1 uncultured Candidatus Poseidoniales archaeon
CATACGAGTCTATTCTGGAACAGCAGCAGGGCTTCTTGGGTGCCATTCTGTTTCTCGGCATCCTAATCGCAATAGTTGTACTGTTCAATACGCTGCTAATCAACCTCTCAGAAAGGGATAGGGAGATTGCAACCCTGAGGGTTCTGGGGGCCCCAATGAACAGGCTTGGGTGGATGATGTTCGGAGAGCACTTGGCAATCGGCCTGATTGGCGGGACATTGGCATTCATGTTCACGTTGGTTGGAACCCAAGCAATGATTTCCTCTTTTGTCCAGTGGTCATTCTACATGACCGTATCAGCTGACCCAGTGGTAGCGATGCAGCTAATCGGGATCGTTGTGTTCATCTCGGTCATCCTTACACCATACGGAATGAGGAGGATCAGGAAGATGGATCTCGTCGAGAAGGTCAAAGACCTCTCGCAGTAGCGCATGACCGTGCGAGTCGTAACTTGGAACCTGAATGGCATCAGGGCAGCTCACAGAAAGGGGCTCGAAGACTTCATCGGCAGGATAGATGCCGATGTCATGCTTTTCCAGGAAGTCAGGGCCCTACCAGAACAGATGCCCAAGGAATGGTCGGAGCCGGAGGGCTACGAGGTGATATGGCATCCAGCCCAGAAGAAGGGATACTCGGGAGTGATGTCATGCTCGAGAATCGGAATGGATGAGATTGAGAGGGGGATTGACACCGAACTGGATGGGACTAGGGATCCGGAGGGGAGGGTTCTGGTCACCAAGCACGGAGTACTAAGCTGTGTAAACATGTACCTCCCTAACGGGTCCTCTGGGCCGGAAAGACAGCAGTACAAGGACCAATGGCTGGAGGACATGCTCAAATGGAGCCAGCAATTTTCGGATTCCAACGAACCTTCCTTGTTATGCGGAGACCTCAATATTGCTCATACCGAGGATGACATTTGGGACCCAGTAGGGAACAAGCGCACGTCAGGATTCCTAGAGCACGAGAGGGAGTGGTTCGACAGGATGCTTGCAGCCGGGTGGCATGATCTGCTGAGAATCCACGTTGGCCAGGTAAAGGGCCCATACTCCTGGTGGTCCAACTTCCGAAGAGCCAGAGAGAGGGACAGGGGTTGGAGGATCGATTACGTACTTGCGAACAATGCGGCCAGACCACTGATGCAATCTGCAGAGATCATGCGAGAGGGCGGTCTTGTTGTCTCTGACCATGCACCTGTAATCGTAGATTTGGATCTGTGATCGCTCCCTACGGGAGCGAAATAGGAAAGAATCCAAGAAACGAGACCTTTCAAGTGAGGCACACTGACGAGTACCATGGCTGATGCCCTAGCGGCCCGACTCGAGACCATCCTCCCAGGTGGCAAAGGGGTCTGGGTACCGATGGATCACAGCGCTTCGGCTTTCCCCGAGTATGGTTTGGGGGACACCAACTCCTCGGTCGACGCCGCTATCGAAGGCGGTGCTGATGCAATAATCCTTCAGAAGGGGGCTGTAAGTTACCACTCATCCAGAACAGGATGGAACCGATTCGTCTGCCATGCTTCAGTATCTACAATTCATGGGGGGGATCGGTCACAGGACAAGATAGTGGTTGCAACGGCCTCGGAGTGTCTGGCCAGAGGGGCTATTGGCATCTCAGCACAAGTTAATCTCGGCGACCCGGCCGAACCAGATATGATTCACAGACTCGGATTAATTACCACCGCCTCTCACGAACTCCAGACTCCAGTTCTTGGCATGTTCTATCCTCGCGGTCCCAATTTATCGTTAGATCCCTCGGATGCCACTTCTGGAGTGGCTCATGCTGCTCGACTAGCTTGGGAGATGGGTTGTAATGTTGTGAAGGTGCCTTGGACGGGGTCAGAGGAATCATTCAACATCGTTACTTCTTCTGTGCCAATTCCTGTTCTGGTCTCCGGAGGACCAAGGGAGACCAACTTCTCCGAAATTCTAGAGCTTGTAGAGAAGTCGATTAATGCTGGTGGATCTGGAGTTTGCATAGGAAGGCACGTTTTCGGAGTAGAGGATCCAGCTTCCCACATCAGGGCCCTCAGAGCAATGGTTCACGATGGGGCTAGCTCACACGAAGCATCTAGGCACCTGGGGTGAAAAATTGCAGATTTGGGTAGACACTACTAAAGGAGAAACGACTCACACCAATCTTGTCAGCAGATCGTGGACATTAGTGGGATCAAGCGACGTTTCAGAAGTCCTAATTGCAGACGAATCAGGACAGGAAGAAGCCCTGTCCCTCATTGGTCTGGTTCCTTGGATCCTCGTTAGATGTTCGAATTGGAAAATGGTGCCTCTTGAAAATCTAGTTGCTGCCTCTAGAGGGTCAGGAACTCGTATTGCAGTTGCAATCGAGAAGGAGATCGAGCTTTGTGGAGCAGCCTTCGCACTTGGGGGCGGAGTCGATGCTATACTAGTCCCAAGCAACCTAGTTGTTCAAGCAGCAAAAATAGCTGAAGATAAGTTGGAATTCGAGGTAGAGGACAGGCATACGGGGGGCTCCGTAGATGAGGCAGAAGTAATCGCCGTCGAGCGAGCCGGAGTAGGGGAGAGGGTATGTGTCGATCTCACTAGGAGGTTGAGACAAGGACAAGGCATGGTTATCGGATCTCAGTCTGGTGTTCTGTGCCTGATTCATGGAGAGACAATAGCTTCCGAATACGTACCTACAAGGCCCTTCAGGGTAAACGCGGGGGCTATTCACTCCTATGCCCTATTGTCCGATGGCAAAACCAAGTACCTTAGCGAATTGAACTCAGGAGATGAAGTAGCAATCGTTTCCGAAAAAGGAGTTCACGAGAGCGCTACTATTGGCAGACTGAAAATTGAGAATAGGCCCTTGCTGATGATCAGATTTGCAACTCCAGAGTATCAAGGGCAAGTAGTCGTACAGCAAGCGGAGACAGTCAGACTAGTTTCATCGGAGAAGGGCGCGATTTCTGTAACAAATTTAGAGCCAGGAGATAGGATTTCAGTGGTTACTGACAACAGAGTGAGGCACATAGGGATTGCAGTTGAGGGGGAGGTGACCGAAAAGTGAAAACACTTGGAGAGGGAAAGGCAAACGGCGCCATCTCAATTCTGCACTCATTGGGCCTGGGAAAAGGTAGCTCTATCGGAATAGAACTTTTCACTGAAGTTACAATTGTGGATGAGAAAAAAGAAGTAATTGCTGACTCCCACGGACTCTTGGAAGCAATAGAGTCGTGTTGGCGATCGGAAGGCCTCCCCACACCTCAAAAGTTTGGATGGGAGGTGAATAGTAGCGTCCCAATAGGCCAGGGACTCAAGTCTAGTTCGGCATTAGCCTCAGCGGCCTTAAGAGCACTAAACAATTGCTCATGGGCCGGTCTTTCTCTATCCGAATTGGCGGATTTGTCTGTCAAGGCTCAACGCATTGCGAATTGTACCGTTACTGGGAGTATGGATGATACATGGGCCTCTTTAGATCCCGGATGGAAATTGGTCGATCCAAATTTCAATGCTCATGAATCAGTGATTATTCAGGGAGAAATAGAACAAGACCTGTCAGTCCTCATAGGTCTCCGAGGAAAAAGGCTAGTGGAGATTTCCAAAGAGTCATTCTCTTCTCAAAGGCAGCTTTTCGAGAGATCTCTAGCATCTGTGATGTCCGGGGCACCATTAGACGCCTTGTCTTCCAATGGAATGGCAGTAGCAGCTGCAACAGAAGACTATGACGCACTAAGAATGAGTAACTTGATGATTGCTTCTGGAGCTATTGCCTCTGGGATTAGCGGCTCCGGCCCATCCGTAGCTGTAGTCTGCTTCGCGGAAGACAAGGAATTGCTGGAAAGAAAAATCTTTGAGATGGGTTTGCAAGTAATTTCTACTAGGTTCGTAACCTCTGAGTCAGTTCTAGAGGAGGCATTCTGATGAGTATGGGGTTGGGTGAAGAGTTGAAGGTTACACTATTCGGCGAGAGCCATGGCAAGTGCGTCGGAGCTTTAGTCGAAGGAATCCCTCCTGGGACTCCTATTGACCCCCTGGCTCTTTCTCGGGATCTAGCTCTTAGGAAGCCCGGGAGAAGAGGCATGTCTGCTAGGTCAGAGTTAGATGATTGCGAGATACTCTCCGGAGTACATGAGGGTCAGGCCACAGGTTGGCCAGTGCTAATGGTGGCTAGGAATTCTGACGCACGTCCCACTGATTACGAATTCCTCCCTGATCACCCCAGACCAGGTCATGCTGACATGGTTGAGTCCATTAGGTCAGGTGGCTCCTATGACCCGAGAGGAGGAGGATCGCAATCTGCTAGGCTAACGCTTGGTCTAGTAGCAGCTGGGAGCCAAGTCAGGGCTATCTTGGACAAAGCTGGGTGGTCTTGCAATGCACATTTGAGCGCTGTCGGGGAGATTACTGCCCGACCTCTAATTCAACTCGAGAGAACTCAGGCACCCTCAGAGGGTTCCGTGATGTCAAGACTGAATTGTCGAGATCCTGAAGCCGCCTCTGCAATGTCAGAACTCATTGAGCAAGTTCGCAAGGATAGGGACACAATCGGCTCTGCTGTTGAATTGATTGTAGAAGGACTCCCTATTGGAGTGGGAGAGCCTTGGTTTGATGGAATCGAACCGTCTCTAGCAAGAGGCCTGATGGCTATTCCGGGAGCCAGAGCAGTAGAATTCTCCCACGGAGCCGAGTCTTCGAAGATGCGGGGATCAGAGAACAACGATATGTGGCTACCAGGCTCCGAATCGCCTAAGCTAGAAGGCTCCGAATCAGGTGAAGCTGACGGGGCTCTAGGGGGCAGGTCAACTGGTGCACCAATACGAGTTATTGTCCACTTTAAACCTCCCAGTAGCCTCCCAAGAGAGCAATTTACTCTACACCTTCCAAGCAACGAAAAGAGGTCACTGAGGGTTGGAGGAAGACACGACCCAGTAATTGGCCCTAGAGCCGCACCAGTGGTGGAAGCCGTCGCGATGCTAGTGATTTGCGATCTCGGTATCCTAGGTGGTTTCTTCTAGGGTTATGACTGACTTTCCAAATACTGCTGAATCCTCAATGGTAGGTTTATTGCGAACATCGAGGCGATAACGATGAAGACTAGAATTGTTCCCAGAGCAACGCCGTAAACACTGGTCAACTCAACGCTTTCCTCGAGTCTATTGGCAGCTACAGGGTCTAGGATTCCGACGAACAAAGGAACGATGAAATTGATGAATAGCGTCAGCATAGCTACGATTGCAGCTACTGCAGGGGTGAATCCCAGAGCCTTTCTGTATCTCCCCGAGATACTGTTTACGTTCATAACGTACACCTCTCCCTTTCGGATTGAAGTGTCGAGCATTGAGAACCTAATCACTCCGCTTGAGATCTCCATATATACGACCAGACTGACTGCATAGAGAATTAGGAGCAACTTTTGCAGAACTTCACTCTCAGGGAGGAAGCTGAGTCCAAACTCAACCTTGCTTCCTGCGAATCTAATTGTTACTAGAATCAGAGCCACATAAGATACGATTATTGCTCTTTGATCCCTCTGGTAAATGCCATAGAAACCACCTACAAGGCCGATTACAATTAGCAGTAAGTGCATCCATAGTCCAAGGAAACCCACCCCAATCATGTTTGTTACGGAAAACCAAGCCGTGCCGGAAACTGGGGTTAGCATGAACGTCAAGAAGCATAGGATCAACAGAGAAGCGGACGCCCACATCTGTAGCGTGAGCACCATCCTGTTTGGGGATACGAACTCCCTATTGACCAAGACTGGGCCCCCGAAAATTGTCTCGATCCAGCTCGGTATAGCTGCCTCAGGCACCGCGTCATCGGGAATTCCCGTGTCCCTCTTAATGGTTCCAGCTGCTTTCTTCCTGCTCGGGGCCGACGATCGAACTACCTTGCCTTCGTAGAGGTGAGATGTGTCGACAGGTCCCTTGCTATCCTTATCAGCCATGGTTTACCCCTCAGAATCCTCTCGCCCCTGCTAGGGCAGTAAATAGCAGCATATCTGGTTCCCAATCCATAACGTAGGCTCCCAATCCCCTTAATTCGGTCATCAGTATATCTCTCTCAGTCTTTAGTACCTCATACCCGGTCCTGTCAATCCTCCTAGCGTCGAATTCGAACTCTAGGCTACTTGGTGACAAAACCGTCACCTCGAAGCTCCTAGCCCTTAGATCTCTAACTGCGTCAATAATGGTCGGGTCATCTTCCAGTGGAGACAGGATGATTATCGGGCTTCCTCTATGGATGTGCGGCATTATTCGATTGGTTACGATCTTGAGTGGGGTGTTTCCCTTTGCCATCGCGCCGGCCAGCTTAGTCAGAATGATGTACAATTGCTTCTTTCCCGTATCCCTGTCAACTGAGACAATCTCGTCACCGTAAACCACTACTCCAACTGAGTCCCTCCTGGAAAGGAAGTACTGAGTAAGGCTCGCTGCAGCTCTGGTACTGAATACCAATGAGTTTCTACTTACAGGTCCGGTCTCGCTTACAGCTCTGCTATCAACAATGATGATCACATCGCTTACTGCATCCCTTTCGAACTCATTTACCATCATCTTACCGTCTTGCCTAGCTGTAGCCTTCCAATTGATCTTCCTCATGGGATCGCCTGGGAGGTACTCTCTCAGGTTGTAGAAGTTTGACCCCTCTCCGGGATTTCTGATGTTGACGGCACCAGTGAAAATCTTAGGCACCCTACTCTTGATCATGGCATCCTTGATGTCTTCCATCTTGGGGAAAACCAGGAAGTCATCGTAAAGTTGGATTTCCCTCTCATTGTGGAAGAGGCCCAATTCGTCTTGAACTCGAATACAAACTGGCCCAATCGAGTAAAAGCCCCTCAGAGGTGTCTCTATTGTGTACGAGATTTCTGTCTCTCTGTTGGGGCCTATTTCCATGAGGACGTAATTGGCCCCTTTCTTGATTCTCATTACTTCCGGGACCCTATCCCTTAGTTCCAGAACCTTCGCAGTGTTAGAGCGATTCTGTATTCTAAGCGTAACGTCAATCTCTCCGTCTTCGAAAACCCTTGAGGATGAAGTCTTTCTCATAGCCACAATACTCTGAAGCTGCACACCCTCGTCCACATTTGCATCATCCATCCTTCTCCCAGTTGAAGCTACGTCACCATGTGCAGTTCTAAGCGCAGCCCAAGTCAGGAATGAAAGAAGAACTACCGCAACGGTGACTAGCTGTTGATTTCTTAGAACCAGTCCGAGCAGATACATTGCTACAGACAACGATGCAAACATCGCTGATTTCCGGCTCCAGGCCACTCTCCCACCTCTGCATCACTCAGACAGTCGGCACATTTGCAGCATTCTTTCCGTGAAGGATGTCTCGAACGATTTCTCCGTTTTCCAAACCCTTGATCTGATGTTCGGGCTTCAGTATGAGTCTGTGTGCCACCGCCAACTCGGCAACCGACTTCACGTCGTCGGGCGTTACGAAGTCTCTGCCCCTCATAGCAGCTACAGCTCTGCTAGTTTTGAGCAGTGCTTGTGAACCACGAGGAGATGAACCTACCAGAACTCTCGGATCCTCCCTTGTCCTGGCTACAATGTCAACCATGTACTCTCTGACAGACCTGTCGACGTAGACTTCCTCGCAAGACTGTTGCATTTTCACAACAATACTGGGGTCAGTGATGCTGTTCACATCCACTTCGTCCTTCTTTCGGTCAATCCTCCTCTGCAGAATTTCATTCTCGTCTGCTCTGTCCGGATAACCAACCATCATCTTCATCATGAATCTGTCAAGCTGAGCTTCTGGAAGTGGGTATGTGCCCTCTTGTTCAACTGGGTTTTGAGTAGCCATCGTTAGGAAAGGAGCAGGCAACTTGTGAGTAACCACTCCAATTGTAACTTGCTTCTCCTGCATAGCCTCAAGAAGGGCTGCTTGGGTCTTTGGAGGCGCTCTGTTGATCTCGTCAGAAAGAAGCAGGTTACAGAAAATCGGTCCCGGCTTGAAGGTGAACTCTCCCTTCTTGGCATCGTAGATGTTTGTCCCGGTGATGTCAGCAGGAAGGAGATCTGGGGTAAATTGAACTCTCTTGAAGTCACAACCAAGCGCGTCAGCGAATGTGTTTGTCATCAGTGTCTTTGCCAACCCTGGAAAGTCCTCGAAGAGCAGGTTTCCGTTCGAAAGAATGTCCACCATGACGTTATCAATAACATGTGATTTACCAATAATCACTTTCTGAACTTCTGTGCTAATTGCCTGCCCCATCGCACCCGTTGCAGACAAAACCTCGTCTATCTTGCTCGATCCACGAGCTTCCTGCGCCTTCTTGGCCAATGCTGCTTCGTGTCCACCCGAACTGGGTGATTCCATCCCTCTTGCTGGTTGTGTTTCGCTCATTTTCATCTCTCCAATTCTCAATTATTCTTTCCCCATCGTCTGATGGCTTGCATCAACTTGCGCAACTCTTGGGGCGTGTACGTCCGGCTTTGGCTATAAGCCAATTCCACAAGACGCGGATCCCCGATCATCGCCTGAACTTCGGGAGGTGGCCTCTGCGCCATCTCATCTCGGGTTAGGTCATGATGTATCCTGACCTTAGTAAGAAGGGATCTTCTTACTCTATCTCTGTATGTCGCAGGGTCTAGTTTCTCTGGTCTTTGGTTAAACTTAGTAAGATCGAACACATGCCTCCAGTTTTCCTTCTCAGGCACGACCATCATTGCTACTAGAAGCAATAACCCAACATTCAGAACCACCAACCACTTTAGAAACTCGTTAGAAGTGAGGAGCACCACAGTCCCCATTGTTTCAACGAATGGGGCAGACATAACCCCGGTGACATGCCTACTTTCATCGAACACGACCTGGAAATTCCCTTTGTCCGACTTTATTGGTGCAGACAAGTTAGCATTGTCGAATTCCATCATGTCATAGACTAGAAGCTTGAAGAATCTCTCATTACCCCCCCAGTCATTGTTGTTAAGAATCTCCTGGGTCCAGCAGTTATTCTGGGTGTAATCTCCAATCGCCGAGCAGTCCTCGCTAAGCCCCTGTTCCTGTGCGTCATCCAATTCCCATAGCAAGTTTGAGAACGCCTCCTCGTCAGAAACAAACACTATGCTACCAGTGACTTCCAGTTCCCCGACTCCAGCAGAGAATGCTCCCCTTTCCTCGGTGGGCAACTCATCGAAGACCTTGATCCCAGGGTAGTCAAACCTCATCATCAGACGCAAATCGCCCGGAGCTGGATTCTCTGGGTTTGTAGGATCCCCATCTCCCTCAATGTCGATGAATGCAGAAGCAGACGCCTTCCCTAGAGTCATGATTTTCCTATGCCCGGGGTCCTCAATATCATTCATTACAGGTTCGAACTTCAGACCTGTCGGGGATTTGAACATCACAGGTAGCCTACAATCTCTGAGGCCGTCTGGGTTCTCTATCTGGAACGGAGTGCACCCTTGCATCAATGCTCCAGGCGACATATCATCTACGTCCTGGCCTATTGAAGACGCACTCCAGACGTTCTTCCAGTCTATCGTCTGCTCTGACTGTTGCGTGTAAACCCAGTGTTGCTTCTCGTCTAGTAGGGGGGCATTGAAGAAAGTGATGCCGAACATGTTGGCTAGCTTGTTTGCGTTTGTGTTGTCTGATGCGACAATGACCTTCCCGCCCTTCTCTGTTACGAACTTGTAGATCTCATCTGCTTCAGTCTCGTCGATAGGCTTCTCGGGACCCATTATTGCTAGAAGAGTTCTGTGGGGGTCCTTCCAGTCGTTAACAAGCATTGGTGTAGACATTGTATTCGCGACGTAGTACCCCTCGTCCTCCTCAAACGAGTCCCTCATGTCGGATACCTGGTACAGAGCGTCCTCTTCGTATGCGGAGTAAGCAGTCTCCTTTCCAATCACGAAAAACATGGGGAGGATCAATAGAAGAATGGCCGTAATTACTAGGGAAATTGTTACAGTCCTATTGAATCTATCTTCGCCCCCCACGTCTTCCGGCATTCTACCAATTCCCGTTTCTAGTTGGGCCTACGGCCCAATCAACAGCCGGTCGAACAACAAATCACGGTTATATGTTCCTAGACTTAGTTTGCATCCTTCGCTTGAACCCTCTTTCCTTGGCCTCGGTTGTCTTTTCCCCTCCTAGGAATGTATAGGGAGAAAATTAATGCTGCCAAGGTTGCCAACAAACTAGGGGCAGGCAAGTTCGATTTGATCGACTCATCGGAGTTGCTTGGCTGGCTTCCTTCGCTTTCTGACCCAGAATCTCCGGTGGGGGGTGGCTCTACGCTGACTCTTGCCTCATCCTCGGCCATTATGTTCTCCCCTGCATTCATGGCCCTCTTCGAGGTCACAGTTACTGTGATGTCACAATGCCTTCGAGGGTGACTGTCCGAAGCAGTGACCCTTAGGTCTGCCTCCTTGGCCTTCCCAGAATCAATATTTCCAATCATTAGTGAATCCAAGCCATTGTCAGTAGTTAGTAGGGGGCAATTGTCCTCGACTTGGACCTCTCCGATACCGTCCTCGGCATTTCCGTTGTTTCTGACTGTTACAATGAGGATCGTGTCCGAACCCGAATTCATCGGTCCGAAGGGATCAGAGATGTCCACTGAAATGTCAAAGATCGTGGGAATCTCCAGATCTCCTTCTCTGTTTTGTGGGGATGAAATCAGATCAGGTACCCCCTGTCTGGCGGTTACTGAGGCAGAAATTGAGAATTTTTCGACCTTTTCCGCCTCGAAAGAGTAGACATTAATTTCCGTGATCTTCAGGTCGAACGACTTGTTCGTCCCTGCAGCTACAGTCTCTTCCTCCGGAGCATCGAATTTTCCACCAAATGGGATATCGAATTCGAATTGCACAGTGATCTCGGTTAATCCTGTGTTGTCGACAAAGAACTCTACGTTTGCCGACCCCTCGCGTGAGATCTCAAACGGATTTGCTGAATCCTCTCCAGGATAGTTTATGCCCAATTCCCATGAGTCCAAGTCTTGAGCCACAGAAGATCCAGAGAGCATTACGGTGAGCATCAATATAGTCCCAAACAGAGCAGAGTTGGCCCTCATTCCCACTAACTCACCAGTAATCCCCTGCAGGCCCTCTTCGTTAAGACCTTCACCATCTTTCTCCTATAAGGGGGTGAGAACCAAGTATTCTTAACCGGCTTCACCGCTTTTCGAATCGACTCTGCGAGTTCGTCAACCGATGAATCGCCGTTCCATGTTTTCACTGCGCTTTCAGACTCATCGATGTGAAGGTTAGGAATCGATTCAAGACCGGTTGTTGCCACTCTTAGATCATCGGGACCCTTATCTGAGACTCCTCGCCAAAGTACAGCCACTCCAGCTTCTGGGAAGTCCCACGAATCTCTCTGTCTAAGCTTCTGATAGTCGCCAATCCAGTCTTCAGAATCTTCGGGGATGGTGATGTGGGTAACCAACTCCCCTTTTTCCAGAACGTTCCTGTTAATGCCGTCCAGCTGGAAGAACTCGTCGAGGAGCATCGAGCGAGTCCCGTTTGGAGAAGCTAGGTGGATAGATGAACCAAGACACATCAGTACAGGCGCTAAATCGGCTTGGTATGTTGCCACACAAAGAGTGTTTTGGTTTGGAATCACCCTGCAATCTGCTCCTGTATCACAATCACACTTGTAACACCATTCTATAGACTCCCTCCATGACTCAGATTGGTTGATCCAGTAGCACCTTGTATCGAGGCATATGTTGCCACCAACCGTCCCCGATCTCCTGATCATTACGCTGGCAATTGAGTCAGCGGCCTTTGCTATAACGGGATGAGTCCCATTATGTGTGACCAGTTCCTGAATCCGCACCATTGCGCCAATGTGGGTTGAGCTCAACTCACGTAATTCTGCCACCGAAGCTAGTGAGATAACGTGTTTTTTCACGTTGATGTGCCACTTGTAGTTGGGCAGTAAGTCTGTCCCACCGGCAATCCAATCGAATTCCTCTTCCGAGTCAGACAGCGCTCTAGATATCTCTAGAGCTTCATCTAGGCTCTCAGGACTATGAACTTGGAAGGGAGGCATTCTCATTTTCCTCCCTCCAAGTCTCTTCTCTCAGTATGTTTCCAGGCGCTTCCCGCAAGCCGGGGATCTGCAAGGTAACTTTTGTCGGGAGTAACCCTCACCGCCCACCTTGGATCAACTTCGTCTGGTGGCAAGGTGGGATCAAGGCCAAATAGCGCTCCGTTGTGGTAATCCGGTCTGTCACCATCTAGTCTCCTATGAATGTCCCTTTCAGAGTGCTCTCTGGCTCTTTGATCCAGAATAGGCTGCAATTCAGAATGCTCTAGGATCGGGGGCGAGAGTTCTAGAGGATCTGAAACGCCTTCCAATTTGCATCGCTTCTCGATAAGCTTGTGCACCTTCTCAGGGGTCAATGGCAATTCCGAAGATCTAACTCCTATCGCATCGTAGACAGCATTGCAGACTGCAGGAAGAATCGGAAGAAGAGGCCCCTCTCCGGCCTCTTTTGCTCCAAATGGCCCCTCTGGGTCATTTGACTCCACGATGATAGGAATCACTTCTGGCATCTCATGGACACTTGGAATCTTGTAATCTAGAAGATCAGGGTTCATCAAGTTCCCATTGCGCCCATATCGCATTTCTTCCGAGAGTACTTGTCCCATGCCCATATGGCATGAGCCAATTATCTGCCCCTTTACCCCAAGTGGGTTAAGTGCCTTGCCGCAGTCGTGTGCTGCCCAGACTCTGTCAACCTTGATTTGCCCAGTTTCAATATCCACTGAAACCTCTGCTACGTAAGCTGAGAAGGAGTATGCAGGTGCCAGGCCTGCAGCTGCTCCCTTGTGCGTTTTCCCCATGGGTGGTGTCCGGTATGCACCCGAAGACACTAGCGCGCCCCTGTCCTCCTGAGCCTTGTGTAGTGCTTCCAAATATGACACCCCTACAGCGGGATCTTTCTTCTGAAAGATTCTACGATCCCCTATCACCAACCCATCTTGGTCGGAACCAGTAATCTCTGCTGTAGCCTTGAGCAGATCTTCTCGGATTTCCATTGCAGCTGAAATTGCCGCATTAGCATTCATGAAAGTGACTCTGGATGAGTAAGAGCCAAGGTCAACAGGCGAGGTATCGGAGTCTCTTGACTTGATTCGAATCATGTCCAGTGGTAGGCCTAGGACCTCAGCTACGGACTGAGCAACAACCGTGTCGGATCCCTGGCCTATTTCTGCAGCCCCAGTGTGCACCGTCACCCCTCCGTCCATGTCTACCTTGAGATGCACGGTTGCATGTGGGAACTTGTTTGGATCCCAATGGATTGGAAGTCCACTACCCGAAATGAAGAATCCGCACCCGACGCCTATGCCTTTGCCCAAGGGAAGCTTCCTGAACTTTCTATCCCATCCGCTTTCCTCCCTAACCCTCTCCAGGCACTCTCTCATCCCAATGCTAGTTACCCTGAATCCTGTTATTGTGGCCGAATGCGGCGGCAGTAGATTCGCTAAACGTAGAGAAATCGGATCAACCGAGATCTTCTCGGCTAAATCGTCCAATCCCACCTCAACGGCACATCTAGAGTTCACTGCACCATGCCCCCTCATTGCTCCGCTAGCAGGCTTGTTTGTCCAAACCCTAGCCCCAGTGTAGTGGAAGGCTCCAATCTCGTATGGAGCAGTATGCAATACCCCGTTGTAGTATGTCGTGACATGTCCGAAAGATGCGAAAGCCCCGCCGTCTATCAGAGCGTCAGTCTCTATGCCGCAAATCCTTCCTTCAGAATCTGCGTGCAGATTCATCTCTATCCGAGAAGGGTGACGTCCCCTGTTGACCCAGTAGACCTCTTCCCTGTCGAAGGTAATTCTGACTGGTCTACCAGATTTCCTCGCTAGTATTGCAGCACACATTTCGTGAGGAAAAGGGTCAGATTTTCCTCCGAAGCCCCCTCCAACAAATGTCCTATGAACGTTGATTTGGTGCATTGGAATCTCTAGCACGTCAGCAAGTGCACGATGCACGTAGTGGGGGACTTGCTGTGGAGTGTATAGGGTAAGCCTACCTGTTGGGTCCCAGTGGGCCACAACCGCGTGAGGCTCAGTAAATGCATGGTTCACTCCGGCAAAAATCCAGTTCTGCTTGTGACTTGCAATAGACGAATCTGCCATACCAGATACGTCTCCGAATTCCTGGAAGACCCTTTTCTGGACGTTCGACTCTCCGATGTGATACTTTCCCCTGTCATGTATCGGCTCTTCACTGTCATTAAGCCCGTCTCTCATGTCGTGAATCGAGTCAAGAATTTCGTACTCTACCTCAATAAGCCTCTCTGCTTCTCTTGCAGTAGCCTCGTCCTCTGCGGCTACGCATGCCACTAGGTCTCCAGCATGTCTAACTTTGTCTACAGCCATTGCATGCTCGTCCTTGGTTACAGGCAGGACCCCGAACTTGTTCTTCGCATCCGCCCCAGTTGCTATTGCCACCACTCCGGACAACTCCAGTGCCCTTGAACAATCAATCGAGACAACTCTTGCGTAGTGATGGGGGGAACGAACTATGCGTCCAACTAGTTCTCCAGGTATTCGGACGTCATCCCCATAATGGGCCTGTCCAGTTACCTTCCACCTCCCATCTACAAGAGCTGTCTGCTTACCTATGGCCTGTCCGGTAACCAATGAGTCGTGCTTATGGGGGCCCCATGGCTGGGCCATTTTCCCACCTTGAGACACAGGTATCTTCTCTGGATCTGTGTGTTTTGAGAACCGATCTTTGCCGCCCGATCCCGGTTTGGAAAAAGGCAACTTGCCTGGTTGCTGTTTGTAGCCCACCATCTCTTTCTCTTTCTCAGGCAAGATCAGCCCCCCTTGCCGAATCCTGGATGTGGGTCACTCTTAGGAGCGGTGGAATCTTCTACGTTTGTCCCAGATACCAGAATCTCAGACGCTGCTCTCACCGAGTCCACAATTTGCTGGAATCCGGTGCATCGGCATAGGTTTCCATCTATTGCAGACTTTATTTCATCGTCGTTAGGACTTTCGTTCTTGGATAGGAGCGCTGAAATCACCACCAGGAATCCTGGGGTACAGAATCCGCACTGACTTCCCCCGAACTCCGTAAAAGTCTGCTGAATAGGGTGTAAGTGATGACCATCAGCAAGCCCCTCCACGGTTGTAATACTAGCTCCGTCCGCCTCTACTGCAAGAGTTAGGCAGGATAGTCTAGGCTCACCATCGATTAGGACAGAACAGCATCCGCACGTCCCCATGTCGCAACCCCTCTTTGTACCAAGACTACCCGCTTGTTCCCTCAGAACGTCTAGGAGAATTGCATTGCTCTCAATGGAAATGGACGTATCTACCCCATTCACATTAGCACCCCACTCGCGTTCTTCCGGGTGAGGGAGCATGGGTAGTCGGAAGTGCACCATCAATCCGACCAATCGGAGTCATCCTTTGAGCATTCGGTTCATCAAAGAATCTAGGACAATTTTCTAGCCGCCCTCTTAATAACCTCTGATTCAGCTCTTTTGAGGTGCTCCCCGATGGTGCTCCTCGCAATCCCCATTTCATCTGCTAGTTGTTTCAGGGTTACGTTAGACCTCTCTTCGTAGTAACCCCTCCTAACTGCTAATTCCAGTACCTCCCTCTGCTTCAGAGTCAGGTACTCATATTCAGATGACCCATTGGCCCTGAATGTCTGGACGCTGATACTGTCAGGTGGCATTACAGCCTTTACTAGGTCTAGGAATCTACGAATAGAGTCAGAATGTCCATAAATTCTGAGCTCCAATCCGTTCTTTGAGTCAACAGCATATGGCGGATACACGTAGATATTGGAAAGCTCGATAGCAGTCTTAGCTAGCGGATGGGAGCAGAGAATACTTGCTAGTGTGCCATCCTCATCCTCTTCGTGCATTTCCAGTACATCAAAACTGTCCAAATCGGATATTTCGAAAAGCCCTCGGCCTTCCTTGATCTTCATCTCCACTAGTTGGATGACGCCATCATCCTCAAACGATAGATGACCTAGTACCTCGACCCTTTCACAAATTTCCATTAGAGCTTCTATTTCCTTTATCCCACTCAGGGAATCAACCTTCCATCTGAGTAGAACCTTCCTCATGGATGCCGAAGCTGCTCATCGATATTTAATTCGTCGCTCTTATCCCCAATAGGCCTCTCTAATCGCCTGATTTGCCTCCATGCATGCCTCTACGTCGAAGGGCCTCTGCGGCATGGGACTGGACCCATTTAGATGCTCGATAATAGGTAGAACGTTGCTTTCGTTGACCACGCCCCATCCAACTTGTGTACAGGGTGCTACTGGGGAGATGGGGGTTGTTCCCGACAACGGGTCCCATGTTGAGAACGAAGGGTACCACGCAGAAAGGTTGAGTGCACCCCTAAGATCGTCGTTAGTAAGGGAGAAATTGGTCCCATTGACCATTAAGCCGAGTCTAATTTCTGGATCTGCGCCCGAAGAGAAATCCCCAAACTCAGATCTGAGGTTAACTAGCACCTTAGAAAGAAGCCCGGCAGTTCTCGGAGTGGCAAATGAGGTCCCAGACGTCTGGTGGTAGCCATCTATGTCGTCATGATTGGGTAATATCTGTGTCCAATCTGCAGCGATGTCTGGGTATGACCCGCTCATTGTCTCCTTCTGATCGTCATCCTCCTCGGCGTACCCAGAAACTCCGATACTCCACGGAGGTCCGGCAGTTGAGTCTTGAACCGCTGGCGAGGGGGTATTGTCTGCAGCGCCTGTGTGTAGCTTCTTATTCTGGACTACTGCTACCTTGGTGGCATCTTCGATACCAGGGACGGGTACAGAGAGGATAGGTCCGAAGCTCGTAGTGATTATGTCTACAAGCGGTTGATTCGCTGCTGCTAGAACTGCAGCATCGCTGAAACCCTCTACGAAAAAGATGACCGCTTCAGGGTTCGCATTTAGGACAGCCCCGGTGACTGCGGTCCCGTGACCATCATTAGGGTCATCTAGGATCGGTATGTCGGTATTGTCGTCAGGGGTGGTTCCAATAATCCTCGAGCCCTTGAACCAGACAATGTCTCCTGCTTCGATGATATCCCAACAACTCTCCTTGTCAGCCTGGTACCTTTCTTCCCACGTACCGTTCTTTGAGATGTCGCAAACCATGTTGACCCCCAATCCATCTAGCAACCACTGAGGATAGGAGTCATTCATAGAGAAGTGATCGTGGTACACGTTTATTCCTGTGTCAATTGGTGCAACAACGCTGAACGAGCCAAAACCATCCTCTGATTCGTCAATTTGCCCATCAACCTCCTTTTCATCACCAAGGCACCCGCTAAAGGATGCTAAAGAAATCAGTAATGCCATCAGAGGGGCCACTATTCGCACACTTGTGCGCAATAACACTCGGATTTCAGCATTCGGAAGGTTTGATCCCGCGCTCTATTGAGAGTAACTCAGCGCAGACTGCAACCGCAATCTCTTCTGGCGAGTCCGCCCCTATGTCTAGTCCGATAGGGCACCTGACCGCGTCAACCCACTCCTCTTCGATACCGGAGTTGATGGCTGATTTTCTGAATGCACTCCACTTTGTCTTGGACCCGATCGCCCCAATTCTTGGCCTATCAGAACTACCTCTGAGCTTCAGAGCCCCAATCAGAAGCTCCTCGTCAACAACCCAATCGTGTCCAAGAAGAAGCAAATCGGAAAATCTTCCAATCGATTCCTCATCCTCTGACTCGATAAAGTCGTTTACTGAGCAGCTAATCAGCTCTCTGGCGTCAGGGAACCTCTCTTCGTTGCTGTACTCTCCCCTTACGTCGAAGACGCTGTGGGACCACCCTAGAGTGTCGCAGACAATTGCCAGGGAAACACCAACATGACCGCCACCTGCGATCAGAACATGCGGCATAGGGGAAATCACTTCCATGGCGACGGTAACACGTCCGCCGCATAGGCTGTCCAGAGCCGTTACTTCTTTGCCCTTCCCGTCTTTGTGCAATAGGAAAACCTCGACTCTGCCTCCGGTCTTTCTGGTGCGACCCTCATCCTCTTCGAGCATTTTTTCCAGAGCCCCCTCGACTTTCATCTCAAGTCCAGCACCACCTACAGTTCCGAATCTAGATCCAGAAGAACTGATTACTAGCCTGGCCCCTGGCTTTCCAGGAACGCTTCCCTGGGCTTCCACAACCGATGCGATTGCTACCCTCTCACCGCCTTCCAATCTGTCCATGGCCCATGACAGCGCCGCAATGGTCACACCTCCCTGAGTGGGTACTGTGCCTTTGGAGTTGCTATGATTAACCGAGGGCCACGTCAAGCATCATCATTATCGTGAATCCAATCATGACACCCATGGTTGCAATGTCCCCGTTCTTACCTCTATGGGCCTCTGGAACAAGCTCTTCCACCACTACGAAAATCATAGCACCCGCTGCGAAGGCAAGTGCATATGGGAGGATTGGAGTCATGAACACTATGGCGGCGGCACCAATTACTGCTGAAATGGGCTCTACGGTAGCAGAAAGTTGTCCCCACCAGAAACTCTCCCTCCTAGACAGGCCCTCTCTCCTGAGAGGCACTGAGACAGCCGCCCCTTCCGGGAAATTCTGAATTCCGATTCCTATAGTTAGCGCAATTGCTGTTCCCAGGCCATCACCAGAGGCTGCAGCCCCGAAAGCAACCCCCACAGCAAGACCTTCTGGAACGTTATGAAGTGTGATTGCAGAAATTAACAGCTTACTCCTGTGCCAGCTGGTTTTCACCCCTTCCGTCTCTTCGGGCGGAGCTCCTGGGTGGAGGTGCGGCAAGTAAGCGTCAATTAACCGCATACAAACCCCGCCAAAGACGAATCCAAATGCTGCTGGCAGGACCTTCGCGATGCCCTCCCCATCGGTTTGGTCTATTGCCGGACCTAGAAGTCCGAAGCAGCTGGCTGCGATCATAACCCCTGCAGCGAACCCTAGCATGCCGTCGAGGGCTTTTCTGTTGAATTCCCGAAAGAAAAACACCAACCCCGCACCTGCTGCAGTCATGAACCAAGTGAACAGCCCGGCTGCCAAAGCCTGCTCGATAGGCCCTAAACCTTCAAGCATCCCGACTAGATCCACGAATCTGGTCTGAAAATCTAGTTTTCAAGTTGCCGTCAATTAATACATATCGTTAGCAAAGCCCAGCAGGCCAAGCTCCCCTAGCTTCTCAGAAGGAGCAAGGAAAGTGACCTGGACAACACCCGGCGCCCTCCCTATCTCTATAGATCCAGTAATTGTGGCTCTGTTGCGAATCTCAGGTACAGTGACACTGAGAAGCTCCGCAGCTCTCTCAAGACCGTTCTCGGTCGCCGCATTTAGGTCAGGACCAGAACCCACTACTGAAATTGGAACCGAGTCTTCAACACCTGACATCCCCCATCCGCTAGCGACCTCTTCGGCCAAAGCCCTCTCCTCCTCTGTGATTGGCTTTGCCAAGAATGGAAGGTCTTCCTCCACCGGGAAGATGATAGGACCATCTATATCTAATCCCTTGAGAACGTGAACTTGTAGAGTCACGGTACCAGAGACGTCTGTAGTGTGGCCTGCTATCTCTCCATCTCCCTGCATTGCATGCATGTCACCCATGTAAATTCCCCCTCCAGGAACTTTTACTGGACAAACCAAGATAGATCCCGCACGAACCGCGTCTATGTCCATGTGTCCGTCAGTACGGTGCTGTAGGTCCTCTGCCGTTATCGCCTGAGGGTGAGGTGCACCAACTAGGAACGTCCCGAAGTCACCTGCGTTGTGTGAATCAGGCATTGCTATGGAGGGGCAGGTGCCCAATTGCCCCATGAATGGCCTCAGCCTAGCAACTAGTCCCACCAAGTGATGTGGGCAGAACGTCAGAATCGAATGCTGAATTGAGTTCTGAGGCATCGCTGCGTAGCTTTTTGCATCGTGTGCAATTTTTTCCGAGGCAGCCTTGTCAACTGTGACTCCTAAACTTCTGTTGTTATCGAATGCTATAGTATACCCGTTTGTGAACTTGAAAGGGCTAGCTGGCTTACCTGTTGACTTGAAACGGACCGCGTCCTCCCCGATCCCCTCCACATAGCTCTCTGGGTTCAGCTCGTCATTATCGGGGTCGTACTTGGCTACATACGGGTCCCCCATGTACAAGCCATCGACCCAGTAGTCATTTCCCGATGCAGTGGCAATCGAGGTAACTGAAATGTCCTTGATTCTAATTGCTATTGCATCTCCGATTTCCGCACCCTCAACTGCAACCGGAATAGTGACCTCATGACCACCACGGAGCTCTGGTGTGATCATTGGTCCCCAGCAACCAGGGGCCGTGTTTGCGATGATGTGCCCTCCGTCCTTAACTGGGCCAAGCATAGGCTTGTCCGGATCTAGCACTCCGTCGGTAAACTCGTTTACATATACTGTTTCGTTTCCATTGTTATCTTCTGTCATTTTTTCATCTCCTATGTCACCCTCCCGCAGCAGGCATCAGGAGAGTAATCTCCTGTCCCGATGGGACTTCTTCAGAAGTTCCTCTGTGGTTGCCAGACGCGAAAGGTATCGCCTCCAGAATGGTCGTTGAAGATTCAGGAAATCTGGAACCAATCTCGTCCAAAATATCCTGAATGGTAGCAGGAACTTCTACTTCGACACTCAGTCTCGAAGTACCAATTTCCTCAGCCAGCTTCCCGTTAACCCGAATTGGGAACGTGCCCATGCCAGAGTGTGACATGGGATGTCATGGGGCGAATCGCAAATAAAACTCGCGCCTGCTTCCTCAGATTTTTCTCCTACCTGTCACAATTGCTAACCTTTCTTCCAAGAATTCGATATCTTCCGGGGTGTCGATATTCATGTGTAACTCTGGATCATCCACTTCGAACCTCTGAGGGTTCACAACCTCACGCAGAGGGGTGTCAGAAGCGACCTTTCTTGCTCTGTCCACGTCCTCTACTGACAGGAGCAAGGGGTGGCCTCCTCGCCCATTCCTTGAAGGGCAGCACGTAACTTCTGATTGAATCAGGCGATCAAGAGTTGAACTGGAGAAACCAGGCCTGTCTACAGGGACAACTAACAGACGATACCCCTTGCCAGCCGACTTGTCCAGAGTGGAAATCCCTACTTGCAGGGAACCCGTCCTGCCCCTGCTCGGGTCTGGATTAATGACCAACTCGCACTTTCCAACGTCCTTTGAGACCGCCCCCTCTATCTCCGATTTTGTTACTATTACCGGCCTCAATCCTCTCTCAGAGACTCTTTCTGCTAGCCATCCAACTAGAGTTCTTGAGTTCACAGGAATCAGGGCTTTTTCCTTTCCCAGACGGATGCTGGAGCCGGCAGCAAGGATTACGCACTCTACTCGCCGGCCCGGCATCGGTTGAGCGTTAGAGGGGACGGTAATAGTGCTATACCATGCCTATGCTGGCTAGGTAAGCCATGTATGAAAAGTATACAAAAATCATGAGTCCGCCCCCCAACTTCGAGATCTCTTTCCCTGAAAGGAAGATTCCTGCAATCATCCCAGAAGTGGCGATCACAACCCAGATATCTCTCTCTGCAAACTCACTAGCGACTTCAATCCCGCCTCCTACGATACTCGCGATCCCAATTATGCCCATTATGTTCATCACATTGGAACCGAGTATGTTTCCTACTGCCACTCCACCCTGCCCTCTAAGACCTGCAACGAGAGTTACCGCTAGTTCGGGTAGAGAAGTCCCTAGTGCCACGACTGTGAGGCCAATCACAGCCTCCGAGACTCCGAAGGTGTCAGCTATCCCCTTTGAGCCAGAAACAAGCAATTCTGCGCCGATCCAGATCATGCCCCCTCCAATAAGGCATGCTGGGATTGCTACAGACATGGTCCCCGGTAGCCACGAGTCCTGGAATTCATACTCTTCTTCACCTGCAATCGCTTTGGAGTACGTGTAGAGGTAGTACCCAACAAGGCATGCAACCATCACGACCCCACCTACTAGAGGGACCTCTCCTCCCAGAACGAAAACCATCATGAAAACCGTGGCTACTAAGACTGCTACCGAGTCCCTCTTCACACCCGCTCCAGATTCAGATTGAGCTCCTAGAACCGCTGCCGAACCAAGAACTAGCATCACGTTCGCGACATTTGATCCTAGGACCCCGCCAACAGCAATATCGGGAGCCCCCCTCCCTATCGCCTCGATAGCGACCGCTAGTTCTGGGAGTGATGTACCAACAGCAACAACCGTAAATCCAACGACAAGCGGGGAGACGCTAAGTTTCTGGGAGATCCTTGTAGCTCCTTGGACCAGAGCCTCACCACCTCCCATTAGAAGAGCGAACCCAGCGAGTACGTACATTATGTCAACAAGCGTCCCATCCACGACTATACCCGGGAGGTAATGCAGATTACTGTTTGCGTCCTACCCAGATGTGATTGATTAGGCGCATGACCTCTCGATATGCCTAGAAACTAGAACTGAGTTGGGTATGGTATGGTCTTCGAGGGTTGGTGAGAAGGGAACCGGTGTGTCCAAAGCCCCCAGTACTACCGGGGCCGACTCCAATCGCCAGAAAGCCTCCTCGACGATTCTGCTAGCAACGGTGTGACCGAATCCCCCTGTCCATTGCGACTCTTGAAGGACAATCAGCCTGCCCGTCCTGATCACAGAGTCAATGCAGGTCTGTGAATCAAAGGGAAGCAGGGTTCTGAGGTCAATGACCTCGACTTCAATACCACTCTTTGCAACTTCTTCTGATGCTTCCAGCGCTACGTGGACCATCGCCCCCCAAGTGACAACGGAAATGTCACTACCACCCCTCAATACTTTGGCCTTCCCTATCGAACTAACTCCTTCTGAAACTCTTTCTTGAACCGATCTCGTGTCCACTATCTGGTTTATCGAATTCCCCCAGCCAGTGCTCCCCCCCCTTAATCCGTACAGACCTATATGCTCTAGGAAAACTACTGGATCGGGCAAGTGGTGGGACTCTATTAGCAAGTCATATGCATCCTGTGGGTTACTAGGGGAGACCAAAATCAGCCCAGGATCGTTGGCTAACCATGATTCTATCATGTTGGCATGGAAAGGCCCACTACGTGTCTTTCCACCCAGTGGTATTCTGACTGTCATTGGGACTTCTGCACCCCATCTCCACCGAAGCTGTGCAGCGTTGTTTAGCAGTGGATTAATCGCCAAGGCCGCGAAACCCCCGAATTGGATCTCTGCCAGGGGCCTCATCCCACCTAATGCCGCCCCTGTAGCAGAATGAATGATTATTGCTTCAGAGAGCGGCATATCCAACAACTTGTTTTGATGTCCCTTTGCCTTTAGTGGCAGATTCATTCCGAAGGCACCTGCTACCTCCATGTCCTCCCCCATGAATACCATTTGATCCCCGAATTCTTCAGCCAGAGCAGTCATTGCGTTCTGAATCGCTCTGCTGTATGTCCAGGAGTTCGGAGCATCGGAGAATTCGATGGAGTACTCCCCGGGCCCTATAACCGAATCTACTGATGGCAACTCCTTCCCAATCCTGTCAAATTGACCCTCATGGCTAGTTGCATCTTGAAGTGAAGTAATCCCCCTGACAACTGAATTTCCTTCCGACCAACCCATTTCCTCCAATTCCCTCATCGACGAAGCAATAATCCCCTCTTCTTCTTCGACCATCGTGTCCAATTCCAACTCCCCTATTCCCATCTCAATGAGTAGTTCTCTGTGGCTGGGAACGGGGTCTTTCTCTGACCAGTAGGAGATTAAATCCCTATCCGCATATCCTGGAGGATTCCCGGTAATCGATCCGAGATACAGGTCATCATGATGGTGCGCATGACCGCATCCTCGCATTGTTTCTACATGTACCAGAGTAGCACCACCGCCTCCAATAGCAAACTCTCTGGATACGGCTATAGAAGCGTAGAAACTAGCTGGATCGGATCCATCGATTGACCATGATGGAATCCCCATTGCCAACCCCTTGTCTCCAAAGGTCTCGGCTCCGGATTGAGCAGAAGCAAACGTATCTAGGGCAATTTGATTGTTCTGAATCATGTAGCATATGGGTAGTCCGCGAACTCCTGCGAAGTTCATTGCCTCCCAAAACTCACCACTGCTGCTACAGCCCTCTCCTACAGGGGCCAGGTGGAATCTCTCAACGGCAAGTCGCTTTGCCGCTAAAGCAACTCCAGTCGCAGTGGCACTTGCTATGGGAAGTGGAGCTGTAGGCGGCAAGATTCTTTTGTGCCAATTCCCGATGTGCAAGTCCCTACCACCGCAGCCTTCGTGCCCGCCATCCATGTATGATCCAGACTTGCCCATTTGAGCTGATAGGACTTCTATCGGGGTTTGCCCCATTGCAATTGCAAGACCTACGTCTCTGATCATGGGTGCTACTATGTCTGCCCTATGCCGTTCTTCTTCAGCTAGATCCACTGCTCTTGTCATCGCAGATGCGCAAGCTACTATGCCTTCTTGCCAAGTGGACCTGAACCCCTTTCCACCGAAGCTCCCTCCGTCGGGAGTGGGGAGCCCTGAAGTGAACAAGTCCTTCAGACCCTCATCAACCATCCTTGTCCTAGTCATCCATCTTTGCCACTGGACTCTTTGTTCCACCGTCACGGATGAGTAATGTGCCATCCTCCTAAGGCATAGGGTGACGTCGATAAGGAACCTTTCAGCCCTTCTTTCTAGGTACAGGGACCCTGTCCTTCTGGGGATAATTTCCGAATCGTCAAGTACGGATAGATTTGGCTCCAGTAAACGGTCTGAGAGCCTTTCTCTGAGTTTCGAAATGAATGATATCGAAAACTCATTGAATTCGACCCCATCGAACCTTTTCTGCTCAACCGATTCGTTCCAGCATTCTGCAACAGTCCCCAGATGCCCATCGTGCCTTTCCGCTATGAATTGGATCAACCCTGTCTTGGCAGTTCTTGCATCCAGTGGAATTGGGAATTCTAGGGTTGCGTCCGGTTTCCAACCAATTCCCCAAATTGTAGGTAAATCTGACTGTGACGGTTGTTCAGTACCCACTCCCCCTTTAGAAGCAATTTTTCTGTGGGAATCCCCCCTCTCATTCCTTCTCCTTGCTTCTTCTTCAAGCTCGCTTGTACTAGTTGACTTGCTCCTTTCCCATATCTTTACTTCTCTCAACCTTCCCTTCCCTGAGGTCGACCGGTCCAGAGTAACCCTTGCTCTCTTGCTACAATCTGAACATCTCCGGTCCAATTTGGTTGATCTTTCCGACCTTGTTTTCCAAATTTGATGGAGTCCACATTCAGGGCACTTCCATATTCCGTTTCTAGCCGTAGCCATGTTTTCGCCTGTAGGTCTACTACAACAATTATTCGCTATATTAAAGTAAATATTACCACATTTAATCATAATTAATTGAAAATCACTCATAGTTAGGTACAATTTATATTAATTACCATATTAAAAAGAGATATTGCTAATAAAAATACCACATTTAATGAAAATAATGTAAAATATAGTGATATATTTAGGAATTAACCACAATAAATCATTAGACTAAGAGTAATACTACCATATTAATATTTAATAATTGTAGAGTCAACAGAGTCCGACCAAGCATGGATTCCGCCAGATAGGTTGTATATCCTGTCAGAGCTCCACCCAGATTCGGACAGGAATTTAGCGACTGCTGCAGACCTAACTCCTGTTCTACAGTAGATCACTATGTCGCGATCCACAGGAATTTCCTCCAGATTGTCAGGAATCTCCATGTGCATTATTCTTAGATCGGTACCTTCGATGGTTGCGATTGCCTCTTCGTCCGATCTTCTTACGTCAAGAAGGAATGGTTCCCAGCCGTTTTGTTTCCTTTCCACAAACTCTAGAGCCCCTATTTCCGACGAATCCACCCCAAATTCTTCCTTCAAAGAGGAAACTCTCTTCCTTTCAGGATTCTTGGAAAAGGAGAGGGCACGCATCTCCATTGACAGAGAGTCTATTGTCAACAGCCTGCCTCTTAGACAGTCCCCAGCTCCTAGAATCACTTTGATTGCCTCTGTGGCTTGAATGGTTCCAACTAATCCAGGAAGAACCCCCAGCACTCCTGCTTCAGAGCAATTGGGGGCTAACTCCGGAGGTGGTGGATCAGGGAACAAATCTCTGTAGTTCGGCCCATCGTCTAGGTTGAACGTTGAAACCTGGCCTTCGAATCTATGAATGCTTCCGAAAACCCAAGGTTTGCCGAGAATCTCGCAAGAATCGCCGATCAGGTATCTAGTTTCGAAGTTATCAGTCCCGTCTAACACGACGTCGTATTCTTCAATCACTTCCAGTGAATTCCCCGTTGTCAGTTTTTTCTCGATAGCGACGACCTCAATCTCATCATTCAGTCCTTCGATCCATTTTGCAGCTGAACTGACCTTGGGCCGTCCTACCGATGAACTACTGTGGATTATCTGCCTCTGCAAGTTTGAAACGCTAACTACGTCGTCATCGATAATCCCGATTTTCCCCACCCCTGCTGCTGCCAGGTACATCAGGGCAGGGGACCCAAGACCTCCAGCCCCTACAACTAGAACTGAAGACTTTAGCAAGCTTATCTGCCCCTCCTCTCCAACCCCTGGAAGAACCAAATGCCTGGAATATCGGTCTGTCTGAGTTGGGCTCAGGACCTCTTTCATGGTGCCCGAGGAGGATAACCAATCAAGGCTCCTTCGGTCTTCACTCCTGATCTTCCAACCATCTTTCGGCATCGATAGCCGCCTGGCAACCCATCCCAGCTGCAGTGATTGCCTGCCTGTACCTCTTGTCTACCACGTCTCCAGCTGCAAAGACCCCGGGCATGCTAGTCATAGTGTTCTCTTTGTGTACTAGGTATCCTTCAGAGTCAGTCTCTAATTGATTATCCAAGAAGCTGGTAATGGGCTTGTGACCAATTGCTATGAAGGCCCCAGTACAATTAATCTCCTCAGTGGAACCGTCTCTGGGATCTTCCAGCAAGGCACCACTCAGGCCGTTTTCATCTGCAAGCCACTCTTTCACTATTCTGAAGGATTTAATATCGATTTTTGGATGCGTTTCCGCCCTTTCATACATCACCTTAGATGCCCTGAAAACATCTCTCCTGTGGATTATCGTCACCTTGCTAGCGAACCTAGTTAGGAACGTTGCTTCTTCCATAGCGGAGTCCCCCCCTCCCACTACGATAATCTCCTCATCTCTAAAAAATGCCCCATCGCAAGTAGCGCAAGTGGAAATCCCTCTTCCTTTCTGGGCTTCTTCCCCTTCTGCTCCAAGCCAGATAGCCTCGGCTCCAGTGCAGATAATTAATGACTCAGCTCTGTACTCTTCCCCCTCAACCCAGACTCCGAAAGGTCGACTCGACAGATCTACCCTCTCAACGTTCTTGTCGTGAACCTCTAAACCGAATCTTTCGGCTTGCTCCCTCATGTCGACCATCATTTCTGGGCCACCTATCCCTTGGGGGTATCCTGGGAAGTTCTCCACGTCGGAAGTTAGCATCAATTGTCCACCAGACATGTAGCCAGCGAACATCACTGGCTCCAATAAAGCTCTGGCAGCGTATAGCCCGGCAGTGTAACCCGCAGGGCCCGAACCAACGATGATCACACTACGGACTTCCCCTCCCATAGGGTATCGAGACGCAAGGCATCCCTTGAATCTTGACAGTCTTTGAAGTGCCCAGAAACTCTCAAAACCCAAATGGAAAATTGTATATATCATCCTAAATTGGCTCGATGCATGCCAAAATACATGTATTCTGGAAACTACACTGAGAAAGGGGCTGCAGGCTTGCTAAAGGACGGCGGCAATGCCCGTCATGAGGAAGCTGAACGGTCTGCCGCCGCCATGGGTGGGTCCTTGGAAGCCTACTACTGGGCATATGGCTCAATGGATTTCTTCATGATCATTGACATCCCTTCGGAGGCAATGGCGATCAAGTTCTCACTACACGTTGGAGCTTCAGGGGTATTCAATGGAAAGTTGACTCCTCTGATCAGCGTAGACCTGATGGATGCGGCTACATCGACCGAGTTGCCTTCAATGCGACTCCCAGGCGAGTGACGGAACTCACTCCGACATCGCTGCAACGGCGCCTACAGCCGCACGTGCGTGCGGTTCCAATCTGGGCTCTATGTGCTCGGGTTCTGCCCCGGGTCCTATGATCCCTAGTCCTATGGGTTTGTTGTGAGAAATCTGGAGCTCTATTACCGCCTTAGTGACCGATTGACCCATTACTAGTCCGTGGTCTGTCTCGCCCCTCTCTATGATCCCTAGTACAACAGCACCGTCGATATTTTCCCTCTGCAACAACCTGTCAAGTGCCAGAGGAGCCTCCATTGATCCCGGGACCCACGATACCTCTGCTACTTCCCAGTTCTTGTTTGAGGCTTCATCTCTGGCAAACTCCAACATCCTCTCGACCTCTTTGCGGTGGAAAGATCCGCATACAACACCAAGTCTCACTCGCTCATCCCCCTTCGACGTTCGATTGTATCGACAATGGCCTGAGTCCTCGAGTCTATCTCGATGTTCACTCTATCGCCAACTGATTTTCCACCAATGGTGGTGATCCTAAGAGTCTCGGGAATGATATGTAGATAGAATCCCGACTCATCCATTTCCCCGACAGTAAGGGACATCCCATCTACGGCTATGAACCCCTTCTCGAGAATATAGGGCAGAGTCTCATCAGATATCGAAATCTTCAGGTCAAGACCCGCCCCAACCTCCTCCTTGCCAATAATTTCAGCGGTGCACATCACGTGTCCAGACAAGAGGTGACCACCGAGCTCATCCCCCATTCTGAGTGATCTCTCCACGTTGAGCAAATCCCCCTCCTCTCTTTCGGACAGAGTAGTTCTATGGAGGGTCTCAGCAATTGCATCGAATCCTACTAGGCCAGCATCGATATCTACTACTGTCATACAAATCCCGTCAAGTGCAACGCTGGCCCCCACATCGAGATTCTCTTCGAAACCATTTAGATCTACAGTAATCCTACGAACCTCTCCTCCCTCAACTATGCTAATGACGGGTGCCTTTCCCGCCACTATTCCAGTGTACATCTCAATCTTCCTCGTAAGGCCCGCCCTCTGATCCAGGCCACAAATCTAGGATCCTTGCTATGATCTTCCTAGTCCCATCGAGGTCGTCGGAAAGCCCCTCCACCCTTGTAACTTCGACATGGCCAAAACCGTGTTGCTGCAGCCCCTCTCTAATGGAGTCAATAGAATGCTTCTGATCGTACCCCAGTGCAATCAGGTCAGGCTCAATGGTATTTAGAATCTCGAAAATGGGGACTCCAGGAGGATTTCCTACAATGGCAGAATCCACAGGCTTTAATCCCTCAACCATTCTTCTCCTTAGATCATGGCCTGTTACCGGCTCGTGCTTCTGCTTCCTGACCGTCTCATCATGTGCAATGACAACTATTAGCTCGTCTCCCAGTGACTTTGCCTGTTCCACATAGTGCAGATGCCCAGCGTGTAGAAGATCGAAGATGCCGACTGCCATTACCTTGACCATGCTAAAACCCTCCCGTAATTGGTCCCGCCTAATCCTTTTCATCGAATGCAGACGAGATTTCATCACCGGTAATCATCGGAACACCATTCGCTTCTGCATATTTTCTCGCCTCATCCAAGGAAAGTGCCCCATCCCCGTCCGGCTCTAGCATCTCCGCACCTATGGTGCAGGGAACCATACCAGCCAACCTGGCAATAGCCACAGCAAGCTCCGTATGCCCTTGCCTTGTTTTGAGCCCACCCGGGGACTCTCTGCACACTGGAATGTGGCCCGGAGTTCTGAATTCCGAGCCCAGTGCAGGAATTGCCACATCGCTCCCACTACCAATCAACTCACTTGCTAACTCCCCGAATCTTCTTGTGGTAAGCGATCTGTCCCTGTCAGTAATCCCCGTGTATGTTTCTCTATGATTGAGGGAGAGGGTAAATGCTGACCTCGTGTCGTATTGCAGGTCGTTCGTCACTAGGTGTCCCAAAACAGGATTCTCATCAACCAGTGCTGAATGTGCATGAATGTCTTGGAGCCATGGCAGGCCGAACATACTGCCTACCTCATCTCCAATTGCAAGGAATAAGAGGCCACCACAGTCCGTTCTAAGCCTCCTCATTACTTCTGGTGTTGCGAATTCTGCCGGCCAAAGCAGATCAGTCTCTCTTTCACGGAACGCCGAGTCGAAGATCATCACAGGATTTCCCGATTTGAAGGCCTCTATGGCCTTCACCACGCCCGCGCCCATGCTATGCCGAGGGGCCATAGATACCCGACATTTTCGGTCTAGAAAAAATGATGTCTTATGGGAACACCCCCTCATTAATGCCGGTGAGAATGGAGGCTTCAGCCCCGGTTCGGGTCGACCTAGCAGGCGGGTGGACCGATGTTGGCCCCTATCCTGTGGATTTCGGGGGCGAGGTAGTCAATTTTGCAATAAACCGCAGGGTTTTCGCCAGAATGGACTCGGAATCCGGTTTGGATGGTGCTGTCTTCGAGTTCCAAACTCCCAGAGGATCAGGTCTTGGGACTAGCTCTGCCATGAATGTGGCACTCTCGGCCCTGACATCCCCTGGAGACCTGGAAAACCCTGCAGTACTTGCAGAGAAGGCGTACGTCTTGGAGTCAAAGGGAGGTAACATGTGTGGCAGACAGGATCAGTGGGCCTCAGCATATGGTGGATTCAATCACCTTCTTTTCATCGGAGACTCGGTAGAGGTAATGCCGTTCGAGCCAATGAGGTCAGCCAAGAACTGGTTGAAAAAACACCTCATTATCGCCTTCTCAGGTAAATCCAGGGAATCAGGAGAGATACAGAAATCAGTCTGGGACTCATATTCCCGAGGAGATCAGAACGTTTCAGACGGTTTGCATATCATCAGAGGAGCTGCTAGGCTAATGGCAAATGGGCTGCAGCAGGACAGGCGAGATCTGGTGGTCGAGTCCCTAAGACATGTTTGCGACGGCGTCGATTTGATCGATAAATCGATTCATGAACCCTTCCGAGAGGTAATCGAACCCCTCCTTGAAACAGGATCTCTGGCAGCTTGGAAAGCCTTGGGGGCGGGAGGCGGCGGTTGCGCAGCGTTGCTTTGTTCCCCCAATGGCATCGAAGAAGTCACCTCGAGGGCTGAAAGTGCTGGTTGGGAGGTCATTTTATGGGATTTTGAGGATGATGGGATCATTCTGAATGAAATCACCCAATAGTCCTAATGCTCAAACATGACCCTATCTCCCAGGTATCATGAGCGGACGCCGGGCCATGTTTGCATCGTTGGCTCTACTGATCCTTGTTGCACCTCTTGCATCATCTTCAATCTCAATGGAAACCCAGAGTCGCGGCGGATTCGATGTAAACGGGGATTGGGTACCAAGCGTAGAGTCTGAAATCCATGGGAATTGGTGGTTACACTGGAGCAGAGACAAGGACTCAAATGCTATTGACGATAGGCTCGAGTGGCTAATTGGGCAACCAGAGGAAACCCAGAGGGACTGGTGGCGGAGGGCTCCAGAAGGTAGCGCTAGGATTTTCGTGGACTACGATCATCATCCCACCGATGCCGATGTAGAGGCTTTGGAATCTCTGGGAGTGGACGTGACTTTCAGATTCCGGTATCTCGACACGGTCTCCGCTACAGCTCCAATCTTCTCAATCACGGATGAAGGAGGAATCAGGTCCCTTAGGGGCGTGGTGATGATCGAGGACCTCGGCCTCGCAGAGACCAACATGCACGAAGCTGTCCCAAATATGGGAGTGGATGCAGTATGGCAGGACTTCGGTCTCGACGGGACAGGCTCGGTGATTGCTGTACTAGATACAGGGGTAAGAGGAGACCACGAGGGACTGAACGATATGGACGACGACCCATTCACTTGCATTGACGACCCTCCAGAACCTGACCCCTTAGATCCGGAGCCAGAGCCCATACCCTCTGATTGCGACCCCAAGATTATCGCTTTCTACGACGCTGTCTTCACTGACGATGAACAAGACCCTTCGACTTCATATGACTCGGGAACGCACGGAACCCACGTTGCCGGAATAGCAGCTGGTTCCGGTGGAGGGCAGAATGACCCCGATACTGGACTAAGGTACGTCGGTGCAGCACCTGGGGCCTACCTGATCAATATTCTCGGATGCTGTGATGGCGATATCGAGGACGTCATGCAAGGGGCCCAGTGGGCGATAGATAACAAGGACAAGTACGGCATTGACATAGTCACTTCTTCACTGGGTGAGCAGCAGTTCGAGGTCCACCTGGACAACGACGGAAACTCGGCTTGGAGTCGCCAGATGGACATGGTTGTAGAGGCGGGCATCATCACCACCCTATCTGCAGGAAATGAGCTAGGTGGGCTGACTATCGCAGGCTGCAACACAATTGACAGCCCGGGAGATGCCAGGCTCCCTGTGACCGTCGCCAGCCTCGACAAGGATCTCGGACTGGCAGTATACAGTAGTAGGGGCTACACTTCGGATCTCAGGGTCAAGCCAGACGTAGCGACGATTGGCTCTAACATCATGGCCCCAGATGCGGCAACTCAGGATGGTTACACCAGCAAGTCAGGCACCAGCATGGCAACCCCTCTGATGGCCGGGATAGCCGCTCTGATGGTCCAGGCAAACCCAGACCTCACACCCTCCGAGTTCAAGTCGATAATCGCGGCCCATTCTATAGAGCGGGACATCCAGCTGCTAGATGACCCTGGATTCAACGACTGCAGCATTCTTGAGTCCAGGCCAGACAACGAGTTCGGATACGGACAGGCCGATCCAACGGCATTCGTGGAGGCTGCGGGAAGCATCGATAGGTCCCTCAATGTCTCTATGGACCTCGAGACCCTACAGGGCTTAGCCAACGAGAGCTATGTCCACGGGAAGTCTTCCGGAGCAGCTCCCGGGTCTACCGGGGCAAAGGTCGAGGTGAGAGTCGGAGGTGGGGGATGGAAGGAAGCAGCGGACGACTCCCCTCTGGACGACTGGTCTTCCTGGAGCCTCCGCCTGGACCCGCACAACGAGTCGGGTAACTCGACGATATTCGCCAGATTGGTCGTTGACGAAGCCCATATTTCCCCCGTCGATGCCCGGAGGGTAATCCTGCTGGATCTGCCAGCCACGTCTAGCGCATCAGGAGGTTCCAGCAGTTCAGATATCCTAATCATCGGCGTTGCCCTAATGATCGCCGCATTGCTGGGATTCGTTTTGAAAAACAGAGAGCAGCTTTTCGAGGAGTGGTTCGATGGACAGAGCCTCACCGAGAACAGACTCAGGCGGATGGTCTCCCTCTGCGTGTTGTACTTCGCGCAAGGGCTTCCGTGGGGATTCGCCACAGTTGCATTCGCAGCGTATCTGGCTGCAAACGGCTTCACTCCACAGGAGGTAGCGACCCTTTTCGCAACAATAGCACTCCCTTGGACATTCAAGTGGATATGGGGTCCAGTGATCGACACCGTTAACCTCCCACTATATGGAAGCCGAAGGCTTTGGATATTGTTCGCCCAGTTCGGGATGGCAGTAACAATAGGGATCCTGCTCTTTGTTCCGGACTTGGCCGGAGAGATCGACCTAGTCATCAAGCTTATGTTCGTCCACAATATCTTCGCATCTCTGCAGGACGTGAGTACGGACGCTCTAGCAGTGGATGTACTGCATGACGACGAGGTTTCCACGGCCAATGGATACATGTTCGCCTCCAAGAGGGCCGGGATGATAATCGGAGGCGCGGTCCTAGGTGGCTTCGTCAACACCATAGGCATCCGCGGGATGCTTTCCATTCAACTACCGGTCCTCCTCTTGATCATGGTGCTCCCCCTATTCCTCTACGAGAAGCCAGGAACAAGGCTGTTTCCATGGGGTAGTTCTTCATCCGATTCGGAGAATCTGGAGTCCGACGAATCTTCAGATGAGTCAGACTTCGAAGTCGATGAGAGGCTCTACTGGGAGGAGCCCGCGGAATCCAGATGGTGGGCCGCAAGAGCAGTCGGAAGGTCAACATTCGACGACAGGATACCAATCCCAGCCCTACTCACGATAGTATCCTTGTCAATTTTCGTCGCAGGACTTGTGTATGCAATTCTGTCTGTGGACCTCACCGTCAACGCCTACTCGGTGGCCAAGAGGATAGCTTTCTGGGGAATACTTTCAGCAGTAGCTACCTCATTGATTTCGAGGGTATTCCCCCTGCCAAAGGTTCCAAACCCATTCGCGCTCCTACCATTTGGGGCTAGGAGGACTCTTGCCCAGACCAGCTTCAATCTAACCAAGGCATTCCATCTTCGGTCGTCTTTCCTGCTAATATTCCTCTGCCTGCTCTCTGAGCTATACCTTTTCATCGACCCTATCGTCCTTGACATTTTCATCAACAGAGCAGGGTGGGAACAAGAGAAGTACAACGTCATAGTGGGAGGTGTCGTTGTCTTCGCGATTATGATCGGACAAATCACCGGAGGTATGCTGGGCGACAGGTTTGGCGTGAAGAGGGTGGCTATGGTTGGATTCACCTGTTTGGCCATATGCAATGGGATGCTAGCCGTCCTGGAGCCATTCTGGACCAATACCTCCGTCATGGTGGCATACCTGATCATTCGCGGTCTCGTCAACGGTATCGCCTGGATATGCGTTATCGCAGTAGCGATGAAGATGACATGGAGCAAAGTGGGGGGAACTCAGTTCACAGCCTACATGTCAATGTTCAACCTCTCTGCAGTCACAGCTTACACGTTCACAGGAAGGATGCTGGAGATCTTCGACAATAACTACGGCGTCACCCTCTACGTCGGAGCAGCACTTACAATGATCACCGTCTTCTTCTTGATTTTCATCGACCCCGAGGAGTGCAACAAAGTTCTGGAGGAGAAGTCTGACGAAGAAGAAGTCATGGATGCAGACTTGGGCGAGTCATGGTGGACAGAAGACGAGGGAGGCGGCGAGCCTGTCGCAACTACGTGAGATCGTCGAAGGGACCGGGACCGACTTCCTGGTCTTCACCCAGACCATCTGCCCCTACTGCACAAGGGCATTCAGGACACTAGACGCCAAAGGACTGTCCTACACAGATGTGAATCTTGACAACTTTGACGGCCTGAGGCAGCTGGTCGTCAGAGAGACCGGTCACAGGACAGTCCCAGTGGTATTCGACATGAGGGGCGACGAACCAATCTTCATTGGCGGATCCGACCATCTGCTGGAGTACCTCTAGAGGGTCCATGACTGGGTGATCCCACCAGCAATCATCAATCTGAGATACGTAGAGCCGCCAGTGAATGTAGCTGTTAGCGTGTATTCCTCGGAAGGGTACTCGATAGTACCCAGAGTACCCATCTCGCTTGTACCCGGAGGCCAGACCCTGAAAAGAGCGGATACGGACATGTGATCTCTCAGCGTCATTGTTATCGTGGATCCAGATCCGCTTTCAGCATCCAGGAAGTAGATTATCTCGTCCCACTCACCGTCATTAGGATGGTCACTAACAAGGAAGGAATCGCGGAACTCGAAGTCAGCCCCAGTATCCTCCCAGGAGTCGCTGAACAGGTCCCCACCCCTAACGAAGTAAACATCACCAGTGTGTCCCTCACCATTGTCTGAGAGCATCATCCGTAGGTTGTCAGTACCTGCTTGATCCTTCCATATGAAGGAAGAAAAGAAGCCAATTTCACTGTCGTATACATAGTCAAGTCGTGAACCATCGGAGGAGGTTGCTACGATTACTGCTGTATTTCCGGAAACCATGGACACCAATGCTTCCCACTCGATCGAGAATAGTGTGAACGACCATGCTTTGCTCTCCTCCAAGGGGAAGCTCAAAACTTGCTGAGCAACGCCGTTTTCGAATGCCCCCAGTTCGGAGTGGGTTATCCTGCCTAGGAAAGGGTTGTGATTGAGAACTGCGTGTCGTCTGGCCTCTGTAAGGCTGGATATGGCGAGCATGTAAGCGGTACCGTCCTCTTCGCTCGTGCTGGCGACCACCAGTTTTGTCGTATCATCACTGAAGTCGGGAGTCGAGAATGTGTATAGCCACCAGTCCCCAATCTCCCACGCAGGGACTTCCAGACCATCATCGGAACTGCCCCCTCCACCAGACGAGTCTCCGGCGCATCCAGCTAGAGATGCCGAGAAAAGTAGCACTATGGTAGCACACACGCGGCCGTGCATCATACTAGGTCCTAGGGCTGGACCATCAAGAGCCTGACGCTTCTTATCTCAAAGAGCCCCGAGCTCTCCAGTCTTGGTCAGAAGTCCTGCGATTACTACGCTAACAATGCTCATCAACTTAATCAGAATGTTTAGCGAAGGCCCGCTCGTGTCCTTGAAAGGGTCTCCGATTGTGTCGCCAACAACCGCAGCACTGTGTGCTTCGTCTCCCTTGGAAGCACCTTCGATGTGACCCTGTTCTATTGCCTTCTTGGCATTGTCCCAGGCTCCTCCAGCATTTGCCATGAACAAAGCCATTAGAACTCCAGTAGCCGTTGCACCAGCCAGAGTTCCACCTAATGCTGCACTTCCAAGCACGAATCCGATTAGGACTGGGCTAGACACGGCCACTACTCCCGGCATAACCATCTCCCGAAGAGCAGCCTTGGTGGATATGTCCACGCAAGTTGCGCTATCAGGTTCGACCCCTTCTCGACCTTCTAGAAGCCCGTCAATCTCCCTGAACTGCCTTCGAATCTCAGTAATCATGTCCTCAGCGGCCCTTCCAACGGACTTCATTGTCATCGCTGCAACCACGAACGGTAGAGAAGCACCAATCAAGAGTCCAATGACTACCATTGGCTCAGTGAGGCTCAGGTCTGCAGCCTGAAGATCGGCGCTCGTCTTGAAAGCAGCGAAAAGAGCGAGAGCGGTCAAGGCTGCGCTTCCTATGGCGAACCCCTTCCCAATTGCAGCTGTCGTGTTTCCAATAGAGTCTAGACCATCAGTGATATCTCGTACATCCTTGCCCAGCCCCGACATTTCTGCGATGCCGCCTGCGTTGTCCGCGACCGGCCCGTAGGCATCGACAGTCATTGTGACCCCTACAGTTCCTAGCATTCCCATTGCTGCCATCGCGATACCATAGAGGCCGGCATTTCCACCGTCCATCACGTGGTTCGCTCCGAATATCCCTGCTGCCATTAGTAGAACAGGAATGAAAACTGATTGCATACCTACAGCAAGTCCGGCTATTGCATTGGTCGCACTCCCCGTTTTGCTCGCTTCTCCGATATAGGGGATAGCCTCGACCTTGATTCCAAAGACGTCCTCAATCCCAGTGTAGTATTCTGTGACAAGCCCTATCAAAATCCCAACTAAGGAACCAATGGCAACTGCCTGGATTACCGTTGTATTCAACTCCATATAGTCAAGAGCAACGTACCCTCCAGCGATGAAAAGAGCGGCTCCGATGAAAGTGGTGTTCCGGAGTGCTGCTCCTGCATCCATGTTCTTCATAGCAGAAATGGAGAAGACCCCAACTATCGATGCAATGTAGCCTACAATTGCCAGAACGATTGGTATCGTAACGTAGTCATTTCCTAGGTCGTCACTTGCTGCTGCAATGACCATTGCTGCAATGATGCTTCCCACGAACGACTCAAAGATATCTGCGCCCATTCCTGCAACGTCTCCGACATTGTCCCCGACGTTGTCCGCAATCACTCCTGGATTCCTGGGGTCGTCTTCTGGTATTCCTGCTTCGACCTTCCCTACAAGATCCGCCCCTACGTCTGCTGCCTTAGTGTATATTCCTCCACCCACTCTGGCGAACAGAGCGATGGAAGAAGCTCCCATCCCGAATCCAGCGATATTTGCAACAGTTAGGAATTCGGTTTCAGTGAAATAGAACATCAGTGAGATCCCGAACAGTCCGAGACCTCCAACAGAGAGCCCCATCACCGCTCCACCGTTGTATGAAGTAGTCAGGGCAGCTGCCTGACCACCATCGGCAGCGGCTTGGGCAGTTCGCCCATTCGCACTTGTAGCAGAGCGCATTCCGCTGAAGCCAGCGGCCACACTGCAAAGAGCTCCGATGAAAAAGGCGACCGAGGTCTCCATCCCAAGGTCGTCGTTGTAATCTCCACCAATGAATAGCAGAACCGCTACCAATGCAATGAATACTGACAACATGCGATATTCTGCCATCAGGAAAGCCATCGCCCCATCTTGGATCCTGCCGGTAATCTTTGCCACAGTCTCGTTCTCGATTTTTATCGAATTTACCTTGTTGTATAGGAAGGATGCCACCACAAGCCCAAAGAGACC
>CAYFID010000006.1:0-36437 GCA_964343205.1 uncultured Candidatus Poseidoniales archaeon
GCAAGCCCACGGGAAAGATCGTCGCTGTGCCACTCTCCTTCACCTCCCCGCAACAGATTAACGACCGACGGCAGACCACGGTAAGGGTAGAGCATGCCAATTTCAACCGGAGATATTCTGGGCCACTCCCAAGTCGGGGTCTACCTGAGCGTTATAGGTGACGTCCTGTTTGTACCCAGCACCTTGGAATCCAGTATTGTCGAGGAGATAGAGTCCTCCTTCGAATTGGAGTCACACCGATTTTTAGTGGGTGGTTCCGCCTTGTTGGGTAGCTTGGTGAGGGGCAACCGCAAGGGCGTTGCCGTCGCTGACATCGCCACTCAGGAGGATCTCGACGAACTGTCAAGCTTCGGGGACGTAGTCGTTATGGAGAGCGGAGTCAATGCCGCTGGTAACCTAGTGGAGTGCAACGACAAAGGTGCAGTTGTCAGCACTACTATCCCTGAGCTGGGGGCCGAGATGATTTCAGATGTCCTGGGGGTGAAGGTCGTCCGTACACAGGTTGCAGGTCACAATACCGTTGGAAGTATGATAGTGGCCAACAACAAGGGAGTTTTGGCACACCCAGATGTCAAGACTGCAGAGGTTGAATCAATCGAGTCCGCGTTGGACGTACCTGTGATGGTGGGGACTGTGACTTTCGGCTCTCCTTTCGTGGGTTCCGGTTGTTGCGCTAGCGACAGCCATGCTCTAGTAGGCTCGGGTTCGACGGGCCCAGAACTCAACAGGATAGAGGACGCTCTCGGCCTAATCTAGAATGCTTCTAGAAAATTGAAAAATCCACATCACCCTTGTCAATTCTGGAACTAACCTCGGGCATCGGATACTTCAGGCCAGTAGCCGTGTTGAATAGAATGGCGTGTTCTTCAGGAGAGACTAGTCCGGCCTTCAGTGAATTTCGGTAGGCAACTGCAGTAGCAGCACCTTCAGGGCAAAGCAACACGCCGTCCTTCAAACCGATTTCCATTTGCAGTTCCAATGTCTCCTCGTCTGTGACAGCTATAGCGAAACCATTGGAGGACCTCACGGCATCGAGTATCAGGAAGTCTCCAAGAGCAGAGGGCACTCTGATGCCGGATGAGATCGTCTCAGCTCCTTCCCAGAATTCAGCAAACTCCTCCCCTTCTTCCCAAGCCTTGACTATCGGTGCACAGCCGGACGACTGGACGGCAACCATCCTAGGCATCTTACAGTCGATCCAACCCAACTCCCTTAGCTCATGGAATGCTTTCCACATCCCTATGATTCCAGTCCCCCCTCCAGTGGGGTAAAAGATTACGTCTGGCAGATTCCAACCCATTTGCTCGGCAAGCTCCAAACCCATCGTTTTCTTCCCCTCAATCCTGTATGGCTCTCTCAGGGTCGATACGGCGAACCAGCCAACGTCACCTTTACCATCGGAGATTATCTTCCCACATTCGCCTATCAGACCATTGACCAAGTGAGTATTTGCTCCTTGTATTTGAGCCTCCTTTACGTTAATTTCCGGAGTGTTGTCGGGGCAAAGAACCGTGGCCCTGATTCCAGCTCTGGACGCATAGGCAGCAAGCGCAGATCCAGCGTTCCCGTTCGTTGGAATAGCTAGGTGCTGCACTCCTAGCTCCTTGGCCATCGAGACGGCTAAACCCAAACCTCTTGCTTTGAACGACCCAGTGGGGAGTCGTGATTCATCTTTTACGGTAACATTTCCTAGTTCAGCCCCTAGGAGTTGGAGCGATCCCCTCAGATCAACTAAGGGTGTTACGACCTCGCCAAGAGAGACTCTGTTCTCTCTCAAATTTACTGGAAGAAGTGGAGAATACCTCCAGAATCCGGGTTCTGGGGACTCCTCGATATAGGAACGAGGGATTTCCTCCCGAATTTTTTCCAAGTCGTACCTGACCAATAGCGGCTTGCCTTCTCCGGATACGGTATGTACCGCACTAGGCTCGTACCTATTGCCCGAATATGCGCACTCTAGATGACTGACGTAGTTTGCCATGCAATCACATGACGGGGCTGTTCGATGAACATACCGCCTTAAACTGCGGTGGGTGCTACGTGATCGTCGTCCTTTCCACCAGAGCTCCGAACCCTAGACCAGACGTCTTTCATCAGTCGATCATGGCACTCCTTGCAGTAGTTGAAACGCTCGTATGCCTCTCTGAAAGAGTATGCCTTCTTTCCGCTGGAAACTAGGAAGCCGTGCGGCGACAGTCTACTAACCAGTGAAGCTCTGCTTTCGCAGTTATCAAAATCGCACTCCCCTATCATCCCTCTCCCACTATCTCCTTCTCAATCACCAGTAAGGGGACATTAGCTTCAACCCTTTCTCCTGCCTTGCACATTACCTTCTTGACTGTCCCAGCTACTGTAGCCTTAATCTCATTTTGCATTTTCATGGCCTCCAATACAACTACGACATCCCCTGAATCCACTTTGTCGCCTTCTGAGGCTAGTATCGAAACCACCTTTCCTGGGATTGCCGAGGAAACGACCCCCGATCCACCCGTACCTCTTCCTGATGCGGGCCTCCTCCTCCTAGTTGCGGGCTTTCTTGATGAATCCGTAACAATCGAGTAGGTATTGTCCTCAATTTGGACCTCCCATTTGCCGTCCTTGTATTCTATTTCCACTTCAAACTCCTCGCCATCGACGATTAACCTCCTCTTTTCCGTCAATCTATCACCTCTTGGTGCTCCTTCTGGAATTAGATTCCAACTGGGAGGTCTTCCCAATTGCCATCCTTCTGTGGTCAATTGACCACGAGCTATCACTTTCTCTGCCAATAGATGGCTCTATCGATTCTCCTGAAGAACTCTCCAGTAGCACAGCAGAAATAGCCACAGCGAGCAACCTCTTGTTAATCTCGTCATTACCCATTCGACTCACAACGGGATGTTCCCATGCTTCTTCTCAGGACGCGGCTCCTCTTTTTCCAGGAGCGCACCTAGTGCCTTAATCAGAGCAAACCTCGTTTCAGAAGGACTTACCACGTCGTCCAAGTACCCAAGAGCAGCGGCTTTGTACGGATTGGCAAACGCTTCCTCGTAGTCATCCACAAGCCTCTCGCGCTCTTGCTCTGGGTTCTTAGAGCTACCAATTCTTCTCCTATGGATGATTTGTACCGCTCCCTTGGCACCCATAACCGCAAGCTCGGCTGTGGGCCAAGCAATGTTGTAATCCCCTCTGATGTGTTTGGATGACATCACGTCGTATGCGCCTCCGTATGCCTTCCTAGTGATTACCGTTAGTTTCGGTACTGTTGCTTCTGCGAACGCATACAGTAATTTCGCGCCGTGCCTGATTATCCCCCCCCACTCTTGACTGGCTCCAGGAAGGAAACCAGGCACATCTACAAATGTGAGAAGTGGGATGTTGAAGGCATCGCAGAACCTTACGAACCTTGCCGCTTTTACCGATGCGTCAATGTCCAGGCATCCGGCAAGGTGAATTGGTTGATTGGCAACTATCCCCACTGAATTTCCTCCGAGTCTTCCAAATCCAACAATGATGTTCTGTGCGAAATCGGATTGGACTTCTAGGAAGCCACCCGAGTCGACGACCCCCTCTATCGCCTCTCTCATGTCATAGGGAATGCTTGGATCTTGGGGAATTAGCTCTTCCAGGGAGTCACAGGGCCGATCAAAAGGATCGGTCGTGTTTGCCACAGGGGCCTTCTCTAGATTGTTCGAGGGGATCAGAGAAACCAACTCTCTAACTATGTCCAAGGCCGATTGGTCATTTGCAGCGGTGAAGTGTGTTACTCCGGATTTAGTCGCGTGTGTGGAGGCCCCCCCTAGGTCCTCGAAGCCAACCTCTTCGTTGGTAACAGTCTTGATTACTTCTGGTCCGGTGATGAACATGTGCGAAGTCTCCTCGACCATTACAACGAAGTCCGTTATCGCTGGAGAGTACACGGCTCCCCCTGCACATGGTCCCATAATGACAGAAATCTGCGGTATTACTCCACTAGATCTTACGTTCCTGAAGAAAATCTCGGCATAGGATCCTAAACTGGCTACTCCCTCTTGTATCCTCGCTCCACCACTGTCATTTAGTCCAATTACAGGAGCCCCTGTCTTCAGAGCCATGTCGAGAATTTTACAAATCTTTAGCCCATGCATTTCTCCCAAGGAACCTCCGTAGACAGTGAAGTCCTGTGCAAAGCAGTACACCAACCTACCTTCAATGGTCCCGTGCCCGCATACTACTCCATCACCTGGGATGATGTTTCTGTCCATGTCGAAGTCTCTACATCTGTGTTCTACCAACGCATCAACTTCCATGAATGAACCCCGGTCTAGTAATTGCTCAATCCTCTCTCGGGCAGTCATCTTGCCCTTTGCATGCTGAGCTGCTACCCTATTCTGTCCCCCTCCGGATTGAGACTTCGCCTTTCTGCGTCTCAGGTCGTCAATCCTCTCCGAGTTTCCACTCATGGGTTGAGGATGGGACTAGGCCGCCCATGAGCATTCCTAAGCCAATATCATCTTGTACATGCGGTTGCTTGAAGTCATATTGCCATTTGCGAGAATTGGTTAGATGCGAATTGTCATTGCTAAGCCAGGCCTAGATGGTCACGATAGGGGGGCCAAGGTAGTCGCCAGAGCTCTCAGGGACGGAGGGCATGACGTAATCTACACGGGTCTTAGAAAGACACCCCAAGAAATTGTACGAATTGTAAATGACGAGGATGCCCAGGTACTAGGCCTCTCTACTCTATCCGGGGCTCACGATTCATTGATACCTAAGATCTGCGAAGGTCTCAGGCAATCCGGCCTAGGAAGTGTTGTGGTTTTCGCAGGGGGGATTATTCCCGAACGCGACAGGCCGATGCTCTATGGTTCTGGGGTTCGAGCAGTCTTTGGACCAGGGACCCCGACATCTGAAGTACTGAGATTTCTGCAAGTAGCCTCATCCAGAAAAAATAACGGTGATGAGATAGGTGTCGGTGAGAATTTGGGGTGGCACTGGAATTGAATGACTTGATCGAACTCCTGAATTCAGCAAAATCCGGAGATCGTCGTAGCCTTTCAAAACTCTTGACTTCGATAGAGTCGGGACAAACTATTTCTCCGGGGTCTACGGATAGCTGGACTCTAGGAGTCACAGGTCCACCTGGGGTGGGTAAATCAACCCTAATAGGAAAAATGATCAGCCACTGGATATCAGACGGTCAAAGAGTGGCAATACTTGCACTGGACCCAACTTCCCCCATTTCCGGCGGATCCTTCCTTGCTGACAGGATTAGGATGGAGCAAGGCGAAACCGGGAATGACGTATTTGTCAGATCAATTGCCTCAGGCAATCAATCCGGAGGAATTCCGTATTTCCTTGGTGAGATGTGCAAAGTACTGTCCATGTGCGGGTGGAGCAGAATTGTGATTGAGACTGTTGGTACGGGACAATCCGAGATCAGGATAGTCGCCTTTGCTGAGAGGGTTTTGCTTGTTGATGGCCCCGACAGAGGCGACATTATCCAGGCCGAAAAGGCAGGAATTCTAGAATTAGCCGACGTGATAGCTGTGAACAAAGCCGATCTTCCCGGTGCAGAATCCGCTGCACAGAGCATTCGATTTTCTTTGGGGCTTGTAGATGGGGACGACAGGAAGATCCATCTTGTATCAGCTTTAGATGGATCAGGAGTAGCCCAGCTAATTTCAGACATTGAGTCATGCGAACCCGATGATATTAGGAAAGAACTGAGGATGAGGGAACGCATCCTTTCTATTTGGGGCTCGCTATTGCTCACTCATCCTGAAATTGACTCTAACATTGCCAAACTATGTGACGGTTCTATAACTGTAAATGAGGCGATTCAATCAATGGGCTTGACCCTTGGATTGGGGGCGAATAACTGGAAGTGAATGAAAACGACCTGTTCGTGGACCACGTTGAGCATTCCGTGGGTGGTTTTGGCGGCCATGCCTTCAGAAGAGCCACTCACGTCTCCATGGCGGCAATTCCCTACTTGTACTACGTCCATGGAGAAGCAATTGCCTCTTCCTTAACCTTAGATACCCTTGGACCGAGGGAATTTGTTAGTGCATTTTGCATATTACTGCTTGCCGTAGAGGCCATTCGTCTAAGGACAGGGATAGTAATCGTCGGCCAGAGAGAATACGAGTCAAATCAGATTTCTGCACTTGCATGGGGGTCAGTTGGAGTGGCCCTGGCAATACTAATTGCCCCAACGGAGGGAAAAGATGGTTTGCAGTTGGAAGGGATGGAAGCAGGCCTCTACGGGGCCCCCCTAATCATGGGGATGACCTTTGTGGATCCGGTAATGGGCGAGGTGAAGAGAATCAAGAAGGACCTGAAGATTGCCATAATTGCAGGAATGGTCGTGTCCTATTCTGTATGGTTGTGTTGCTATTTCTGGCTGGGAACAGACTTCCTTGCTGCTATTCTACTGGCACCATTGACTGTGGCCGGCGAGATTCCATCCAACAATCTGATTGACGACAATGCAACAATGGTACTATTTCCACTGTGCGGCCTAGTTCTCCTATTGCCGTTCCTGTGAGTTGAATCCCGTCATGTTTACATCCTAATTTCTAGCCCCGAGCACCATGGATGTGGAAGAACAGGCAGCCCCCATGGGTACAGAAGAAGCTGTCATGCCGTCTAAAGAGGCCGAGTCTGCAGAACTCTGGGAATCTCCATTGGGGCAAAGCACATACCTCTTCATGTGGGCCATTGCCTCTCTAGCTTCCTTTGCTATTTTCTTCAAGTATTTCTAGAGAACTACTTACTGAAATTTTCTCCAGTTCTAGTAGCCTCATCTTCTCAAACACACCCCCAGCTCCACTATAGCCCCCTATTTCTCCGTTAGATTGTACAACTCTGTGACATGGCACCTGAATCGGATTAGGATTCATAGCGCAAGCGTTAGCTACAGCTCTGGCCGATTTCGGATGGCCTATTGCTTCTGCAACTTCTTTGTAGGTACGTGTCTCTCCTCGGGGAATCCTCTTGAGCTCCATCCATACCTTTCTTTGGAACTCGGTCCCCCCAGATTCTATTGTCAATTATCTCCTTCTCCGCTGGTAACTTCTTTCAGTTCGCTCATTCCAACTATTTCATAATTGGAAGGGAAGAGGGCTATAGCAACGCCAAGGACCAAGCATACTAGGCCGAACCAAAACGACTTCATGATCATAAGCTCCATGCCTATTGCAAACAGAATGAGTCCCCCTATGTTAGAAACCCATACTAGGGTTTTGAATGTAGAGAGCGAAACCCCACTGGATTTTCTGGTTCTCTTGGGGCCGAACTCAGCACCAAATCTCACCGGGTCGTCCTTGCTCATTTCATCACCTGTCTATCATAATTATCGCGTCAGTAGGGCACCCGAGGACGCAAAGTTTGCACCCAGTACACGGATCTCTCAGAATCCTTGCTTTCCTATTGACATCCACATCCATTATGGGGCTAGAAAATGGGGCGTCGTACAGCTCAATTGCATCGTCGTCGCAGACTATTGTACACTGGTCGCAACCGATACACTGCTCCTCCTTTACCCAAGCAACTGCATCTGGCCCCCCCTTCAGTTTCGCCTCCTCTTCTGCACGCATTGAGTTGAGAAGTATTCTGATTCTAGATTGCTCCGCGGCCCTCCTCTCAAGCAGGTCAGGAATTTCAGTCATGCCTATCTCCAGGTTTTGGTGTAGGGGGTGATTATAATATTGAGTTTCTGTAGAACTATCTTACCGGGACCTCGACTCTTCTATCTGCCTAGCCAAGAAGCTCACTACATCCAGAATCTCAAAGTCATGTCTTGGGTCTCCTTCGAACTTCAGACACTCGAAGTGTGCCACGCACTTCGGGCAGGAAGTGAGCATGATGTCTGCCCCAGTAGCCTTGACTTCGTCGAACCTCTGGATCCTTAGCGCCCTGCTGTTCTCGTTGCATGACATCATGCTGGAGACCCCGCAGCAGAGAGCATCTTCTCCTGTATGTTCCATCTCAACCATGCTGACTCCTTGGACTGAGTTGACTAGGTCTCGGGGCTCTTCGTAGATGTTCATCTGCCGTCCTAGCCTGCATGGGTCGTGATACGTCACTGTAAGCTCGTCATCAGTCTTCAGGCTCATGTCGAAACCCTTCTCGACCAGGAACTCAGTAGTGTGCATCACTTTCATATCGTCTAGCTCGTAGTCCATCGCGAAGGTTCTGAAGCATTCTGCGCAAGACGTTACTAGGGTCTCGATGCCGCTCTCCCCCAACTTCTTTTGATTGTACGACTTCAGCTTCTCGAAGACCTCGGTCATCCCCTGCCACTTCTGATCGTGACCACAGCACTTCAGGAAGTCTCTTCCAAGATACGTAACATCCTCCCCCATCTCTTCGAAAATTGTGAATGCAGAGTTTGTAGTATCCCCCAGATCCATTTCACCCTTGTTCACATGGCTGAAGACCATCTCTTGGTCAATGTAGTCGACACATCCAGGGTAATACCCGATGCTGGAGTCTAGAGGATAATCCTCTACAGGAATGAACGAGTCGTCAGCATCTTCCTCTGCCTCGGCAGCCAGAACCGCCTGTAGGACTGTGTGTGGGATTTCCGCTGCAGGAGGGCCACCTACCACTAGGCTCCTCCTGATGTCGATATATGAGTCATAGTCCACTAGCTGAGGGCATGCGTTTGTGCATGCCGTACATGTTAGGCAGGAGTATAGGGGAACCCCGTCGTCTTCGTTGTTCCATGTGTTGTAGATTATGTTGAGCTTGTCGCCAGCATTGAACAACCGCACGGGACAGGCATCATCGCAAAGGTCACATCCGTAGCACTTGTTCATCTCCCACTCGTATCCTCTGGCCATGCTTCTCATCAGCATGAACACCAGAGCGCCCACTCCTAAACACGGGATGAAAAGAGAGTAGATTAGCTTAGCATCCAGGCTCTTGGGGTTCTTTTGGAAAGTTGGGTTAGCCACAGACATTACCGAGAGCTCTTCAGCACTCATACTCACTTCAGATCTTAATAACGCAGTACCATCATCACCTAGCAATAGTGGTTGGTATGCTACTGCAGAAAAGTCCGAAATCATGGTAACAGTCTCGTTTACACCTTCGGAACTGGTGGTGAAGGTAACAGTGTATGAGGCGCCTGCATCTAGGTAGATGACTCCCGAGTCGCAGGTCGTTCCGGAGTTAGACCAAACGGTCTCGCCTGCATCATCGGTCAGAGTAAGGCTCTGTGCATGAGTCCCAGTACCTCTAACGGTAGTCCTGAAGTTGCAACCTATGTCCGTAGGGACGCTCGAAAGGCCCAAATCCTCGACAGAGAACTGGATAGACTCGGATATCTCAATAGAGCTACCATCCGCATTTCCGTCATAGGTAATTTCGTTAGCACCTATGTTCCTAGACGTCTGTATGTCGGCATGTTCGTTAGCCCCGCTGAAGTCAATGATGGCAGACCTAGTCGGTTGGTAAATTCCCCAATTTACCCAATTAGAGGCGGGCAAAACACACCATTCCGAGTGCTCAGAACCCTCTTCCATGGAGTCCCAGACCGCTAGCCCACTTGTCGACTCGTAAGTTAGGCAGTCATCGGCCCAATCCTCCCAGACATTTCCCTTTTCCGAGTGAATCAGTGTGTCCGATGGTTGCCCCCTGATCCCATCTAGCTCTGCTAGTTTAGCTTCGTTTTGGTATTCCCAGAAACCCATTGTCCCAAGGCCTCGTTGGTTCCAGAACCCATTTTCATAGGCGGGCCAGGTTACTGTGCATAGAAGTACGGTAACTACCATTGATCCCACTGCTATCTGCTTCCCCAGGACCGGTGTTAGCCTCGAACCCATGGGGCCTAGTAGGAACTTTCTAATTGAGAAGTATAGGAGAACGAACACGAAAATCCCAGTAAGCAACCATGGAACGGCGTTGAAGACTTCCGCCGTCCAGGGTGCTTGCGTTCCACAGTAGAAAATCGCATGTGAATCGGCCCAGCAGTAGTCAGTCCTATTCTGGGCGTACAACTCTAGGAAGATGTTTATCGAGAATACAGAGATGAACCAAACGTGGGCTAGGTAGACAGCACCCGCGGTTGCAAACCAGGGGTCCTCGACCCCCCTCTTCTCTCTCTTGCCAATGATGAAAGGTGGTAGAGCGAGAATCATCACAGGCAGGCCAGTGATTAGAGCACCCCACCATCCGGCGTTCCAAGAGATGATGGGTTGGCCAAAGAACTCGCCGATGGGGCCAGCCGGGATATCGAATTGCGGCAGGTACTCTCCCCACCTAAGGTAACCGTATGAGAATAGGACATACCAGTCAGGGAAGACAAATCCTGCTTGGGCATACGGGTCAGCTGCATTGTGCAAAGGAGGGGGTATGATCCATGAGTAGAACGCAATGACCATCATTATAGCAGCAAAAATGATTGTGTCGCGAAGTACTTCGGTGGGCCAGAAAGCATGACCTGTGAATACTCTCCTCCTTTCCTCATCCGCTTCAAGAAGTTGCTCCTTCTCAGTGATATATGTGTCTGCTATTCTGCCAAACCTTTCAATCATTCCCATTAATTCACCTCAGTGCGGCTCCGCAATCCCCTGAACCCAGACAATGAATAGATGAGCAAGTATGAGGGCGGTAACTATCACTGGAAGTACGAAGACGTGGAGGAAGTACATCCTGACCACGGTCTGCCCCGTGAGGGTCGTCCCTCCAAACATTGCATTCGCCACCCACTCCCCGATTAGTGGCGTCGACATTGCCATGTTGATGCCAATAGTTGCAGCTCCGAATGCTAGACTATCCCATGGGAGGAGATATCCCGAATATCCGAAGAAGATTGTGAAGAACATGAGGGCTACTCCGATAAGCCAGTTTAGCTCCCTCGGGTTCCTGTATGCCCCGGTGAAGTATACTCTGCACATGTGCAAGAATACAGCTGCAACCATGAAGTGCGTAGTCCAGTGGTGGATTGACCTGATGATGTATCCAAATGGGAGCTCCAGCATGATGAATTCCATCGATGCGTACGCTGGAGTAGGGTCCGACTCCAAGTCGCCACCGGGGACGTAGTAGAATCCGAGTATTGTTCCGCTAATCACCAGTATGATGAAGGCTAGGAAGGAAATTCCGCCAAGACAGTATAACGGGTACCAATACCAGATAATCCTGAGCTTGTACTTCTCGGCATGGGTTAATGGCATCTGTCTGTGCATGCTGTGGTAAGAGTCTCTGCTCATCCCCCAGTAATCTTGGATTCTAAATCTGGTATCCAACCACGAGAACGCCCATAGGAACGCCTTCTCGGCAAGACCCATGCTACCCGCATTTGTCTCAACTGCCCTCAGTATGTCCTTCCGAGGTAAGTCGTCCCTCTCCCTCCGTAGCGTGAACGCAACTATCACGACAACAATAGCGATAAATATCCAGAGAAACCAGAACTGAATCATTTTTTTTCACCTATCCGCAGTATGTGTACCAGTCAAGAAAGTCAGGTAGGGCCTCAATCGTGTCCCCATTCACAGTGAATGGTATCAGTGGCATGCCATAAGGTGCCGGGCCGCCGGTTTTCTTGACCCCTATAAAATTGAACTCCTGTCCGTTTGATCTGTTCCTTGCTGTATTCATCTCTATTACTGTGTGATCGTATCTGCTCGAGTGGCATATACAAAATGACTTGTTGCCCCCGCTGTCGGTTCCTCCGGGTAGCCAGGTATCATTGGTGAAGTCATTTGTAACCAACTGCCAGCCCGGAATACAGCATAGGTGTGGGCATCTAGCGAATACAATGATCATGTTGTCATGGATGTTCAGGGCAGAGTACTCTTCTTTCTCTTCAATCTCGTATCCGGACCCTACGTACGCCCCTCCAGCCGTGTATCCGTCCATCATCTGGAAACGAGGTAAATTTTCAGCTAGTGGCTTGTTCTTGTTCTCCTCGTGAGGAACATAAGTCGCAATAATAGGAAGTCCAGACCAAAGGCCGGCGGCTCCAGCCATTCCTGTGGAAGAGCTTGCTGCCTCGTCCCTGAATGCCTGCATGGACATCGGCTGCTTGTCCATGCTGCTGTACCAGACTTCGGAACCTTTGGGAACATAGAACTTGATTGATGAATCAGACGACCCAGAACTGGACTGCCCCATTAGGAAAGAAGCAAACCCCACACTTCCCAAGCTGGCCATAGTAATCAGTCCCGCAGCAGTATTGAATGACATTCTCATGAATTCCCTCCTGTCTATTGCGCCACTCTTCTCGTGAGTACTTCCTCCCTCGGATTCCAACGGGCGCAACTTGAACTTCCTAGACATAATCAGACCTCGTACTTCTTCCAAGACTCCGTATCGTGACTAGTGATGTACTTGTTTCTACGATACTTCACAATCAGTACATCAGGTAGGACATACTTCAGGTAAACGATCCCCATGATTATCAGAGTCAGGAGAGTCATAGCCAGATTGAATGACAGCAACTGCTGGTCCCAGTGGTTGAATAGGCCATAGGAAAGTGCTCCTGCCCAGTAAAGTGTCCATAGTATGCCCCAAAGAGCTACCATTACAATCAACCACGATTCTCCTGAGGGAGAGACGCTGGCGCGGACAATCGTGCCCGGCTTTGGGGAATTGAAAACCCCGTGATCAATAGCTGCAGTGTAAGCCTCTTCTGTTAGGGACGCATCCTCAAGAGCCCTACGAGCGTCCTCGACACTCACCTCGCCGGACCTTACATCCCGGAGAAGTTGCATGACCGAATCGTCCTTCATAGTTGATCGCCCCTCCTCAGGTGTTTTATCCTAAGCCTTAGCAAGTTACTCCTCCCTTCATAATGCCTAGAGAATCCAAATCTAAGGAACAAACCACAGAATAGTATCACTAGCATCACTGCTGCGAATCCGAGTAGTCCTAGCCAATGAGCAAGGAGCTCTGCCCCCATGTGGTGCAAATCCGTGTGCTCTTCGATAGGTGATGGAGGAGTAATGTCTCCATTTCCAGAGAACACAGTCCTGGTTCTTCCATTGTCTTGGCCCTCGTCGACACTCGTTGTCAGTCTGTTCCATCTGTCTAGGCTAGATGGTGCCATATCGCCGTTAACGGAGTTACCAGCAATTGAGAAGGTAACCGTCCCTGCGACCTCATTCGGACTGGTCCACTGAATCATCCAAGTCCTATCGGATGTTTGTGAACCTGCATCGGTGTGAGTTAGCGTCGCAATATCATCTTCCCAGTTTTGGACAAGATTTTCGAACCCTTCTGAGGGTCCAAGAGAACCAGCGCTCACCCTCATGGAGAACCCACCAGTATACGAATCCAGATTTGCCTCTGGGCCCCCTATTAACTGGATTTTCATTTCATAGACCGTGTCCGGCGAATAGTGAAACGGCAATCCGTCAAGTATCACTGTTACAGAGTTGTCAGGATTTTCAGCATGACACGTGCATCCAGCGAGGGCCACATCCCCCTGCCCGTTGGCGTTTCCACCCACTCCAGTGTGAAGAGCTTCTCCGGTGCCTGTAATGAAAACAGTCACCAAGATTAGAACCAAGGCCTTCCGACGATATGCCATGAAATCTTCACCTTACCCCTTGATATTGTTCCGTGCACAAAAAAGGAGGATATTAACGTTCCACTCCGGCCCCTACGGGGCCGATGTTTAGGAATGCCAAATCGGAAAAAACTCAAACACTTGGTCAGCAAGAGAGAAAACATGGGAGCCCCTCTTTGGAAGAACGTCTACGATCTAGATGAAGATCAAATTCGCAAGCTCGAGGCGGCAGAATACAACATGGAGGTCATGCAGATTAACGAGGCCGAGAGAATTCTGATGGGGATGTTGGATGAAGACGATGAATGCGTCCCAGTTCTGAACATCCTTGGGCACCTCCATGGAAGATATCTCTCAGACTTCGAATTAGCAGTAGAGTACTACAACAAGGTGCTGTTTCTAGAGCCCGATAACTCTTGGGCTAGAGACGAAAGGAGAAGATACAGGCGTTATATTACCTATGACTAGAACAAAATAATCTAGTCTCCCGCAAGTCGGCAAGCGTGGAAGAGGGCGCCATACTGCTAGTCGGCGTGGGGGGCATTGGCTGCGGGTGGTCACATAGGGCCCATGAAAAATGCCTAGAACTCTCCGATCTTCTTCTAGTCGATGCCGACGAATCTTCATTCTCTTCTGCAAACACAGCTCATTGCCTACACCTAGATGCTTCAGGAAAAGGAAGGGGTGCTGCTGCTCTTCCGAACCTTGCAGCACATAGGCTAAACGAAGGTATGGCGAGCATCTCTCACCTCATGGATAAGTCAGAGTTAGTAGTGATTCTGACGGCTTTAGGAGGTGGAACAGGCTCCGGCGCTGCTTCAGAGATTGCCGCTAGGGCAAAGGATTCGGGATGCCTAGTCATCAGCATTGTTGGGCAGCCATTCGCGGAGCAGCCTCTTCGGTGTGCCATCGCGGAAATCTCTCTTCCAGCCATAGAGCTAAACTCGGATCTGTGTATCAGAGTAAGCCTAGAGAGGTTAGCATGGCAGGCTAGGCACAGAGACTCTGACTGGAAACTAGGATCCGAATGGATCGGTGAACTAATCGAAGGCCTGGTAACAACATTGGCCCGGGTGGGTAAAATGAATCTCGACCTAATGGATCTGCGGACTGTCGTTCAAAGACCGGGGAATGCCACACTAATTGTTGGAAACGGATCGACAGACGATCCCGATGGAGTGGTTAGGATGGCCAAGCAGTCCCCCCTATCGGAAATTTCCGTGGACGGTGCCAAGGGATGCCTAATCCAAGTTGAAGGAGGGCCAGACATGACTCTCGGGCACCTCAACATGGTATCGGAAGCCTTTGTCTCCACACTTGACGAAGACTGCCAAGTAATCCTGGGGGCAAGGGCTAGCGACGATATGGCTGGGAGGCTAAGACTAGTAGCCGTAGTAAGTGGACTCTAATCAATCAACTCGACTAAATCTTCGCTAACGAGTTCTTCCGAATCGAGATGCGTACTATCCACTGCAGACTTGCCAACATCCTTGACAACTAGAGATTCTTCTTTATTCTGTTTCATTGACTCATTGGATGCTAAACCAGTCTTCTTTACAATCCCTACAAGTCCAATTGTAATTGGTAGCATCACAATTACTGATACTGCAGTTATTAGATGGCCTAAAGCAGTGATTGTAACTAGATCTAGAAATCCCCCACTAATGGATGATAATGAAGCGATGCTGCCAGCATATGCGTACCCAAAACTAACTCCCCAGAACATGGTGGATTGACCTTGGAAAATCCTCCACCCCTTGCCCCTTCCCCTATTGGAAATTGACCAGACTGCCAGAACTATTGTTATTGACATTAGCACCCCTTCTTCAATCAAAATCGAAGTTTCACTAGGGTCCTGGACAAATGGGTTCCTTCTCCATGCGCTGAATAGGTGCCAGCAGCAAGTGACAACAATGAACATCATGAATCTGTCTACAGCCCTTCCATCAACTGTTTCCCCCTTCCTTCTTTCAGACGTTCCCCTGTCAACCACGATTACAATAATGCCCAATGATAACAGGAACACCAACTGTAGAATCCAATTAAAGCTTAGATATGTCATCTCTTCATCTGGGTCTCCAGAAGTGTAACCCATCCACCAAACCAACGGGCTGAATGCAAGAACAATCAACATAGCTCTGAAAAATGTTTTCAACCCACCAGACTTGCTACTCCTAATTTTAAGCTCACGGCGATTTGAAAATTGTATTCCCCCATAGATTATCGAAACCGCTTGACCGAGCGACATAAGCAGGAACAGGGAGCTCATGAAAAATATGACTTTACTAATTTGTTCACCCAGCTGCGAAATTAGTAATATTGAGATTATAAAGCAAATTATGGCAATTGCAGACAGAACCTTAGCACTATTTTTCCAATATAGGGAATTGAAAATCCCCCTTCCCTCGTGATTAACATTTAGAAGGGCCTTTCCCAATCTACTTGGATTGATAATTGCTGCAATAATATAGGAAATTGTTAGTGAGAGAAAAATAATGCTGCCCTTTTCATCTAAGCCAAATAACTGTATTTTCATCATTAGGTATAGAAAACCAGAGATGAAAATCATCAGGATGACGTGGGGAAATGTGGAAGGATTCGTGAAGGACTCCAAAACTCCCTCCACCCCGTCATCTACCTCGGCATTATTCTCCATAGTATCCGGAGACCCCACTGTTGGTTAAGGTAAACCCCTACGCGTGGGCATGGCCCGCCTGAAAAAGTCCGCCCGAGGGAAACACAGATGGGTTGGTTTCACAGTTGATCAGCGCCTATCTAGGGAGGACCTAGATGAGTTTCTATCTACGAATTTGGACTTAATTTCTTGGAGACTGTTCGATATATTGGAAAGAAATGGTAAGACAATTTCCATCCTCAAGGTTCCACTTGTTGATTTTCAAGCTACCCTGTCAGAGCTAAACGATGTTGATGGCATATCGACCCTAACCAGCTCGGGTAAAATCAAGCTCGTCAGAAAGAGGATTATAGAATTAGGATTCGAGTAGCCATTCGGGCCCATCCAAGTCTCTAACTACTTCTTGACCATTAGATCCCATTGCCTCTATCTCTCCCATGTCGTTCAGCCCAACTGGACGCATAACTTCCCCATCGACTAGTACAGCAGTCCCTTCTGAGAGCAAACCAGAAAGAGCATTCCAGGAGATGGAAATTAGCGATTCTAGAGATGTCGAAGGAAGAGTTCCGTTATCTTCGAATAACGAGGAGATCGACCAGTCAATCTTCTTGAAAACTTCCTTAGCTTCAACCTTACCTAGGGTTTCTTCCCAACCGGAACCTGAAATCCCCTCTTCATCGAAACCGTATCTGTTCAATCCAACACCCACTCTGATAGAATCCCCCTCAGAAGACTCAACAAGCACACCACCCATCTTTCTACCATCTGGGGCAATTATGTCGTTCGGCCACTTCATCATAGCTCCTAACTCGGTTGATACCAGGGATCCTATGCTTGTCTGTAGAATTCCCGCAGGGATATTTTCTAGTAATCTTGAATCAAGGTTCCATGTAGCGAAAACACCTCCTTCTTTGGAAAACCACTTGGCACCCCTACGGCCCCTTCCACCACTCTGCATGGAAGAGAAGACCCTCTTCCAACCCCCATCGCCTAGTTTCATAGCCTCATCCATTGTTGAATTGCAGGTCTCAATTTTGGTCGCCTCTTCTCCGAAACCTGTACGCCACATCCCGAACACCTCGATTTTCTCATTGCCCATCCTATCCGATTTCAACGCACGACAAGACCAACCTCTCGCCCTCCATTCGGAAATCTTGCTCGAACTAACAGGATCAGTTCTGAGGACCAGTAATACCACTATTCTAGGGGATATTGATTTCGGGTTTTTGGAAAGCAGGTCTAGCAAAGCCCCACCCCACCCGCCGTCCGGAATGTCCGATAGAGCGACCTCTTCCATTTGCTCAGCTAATCCTCCATTCTCGTTAATGCGATCCAAGTAGGGTATATTCCAAACCACTAGTTCTGTGTCATCCGGAATTTGCAATCCATCCCCTACGCCTGACTCTTCTACTCGATCACTAGGAAATGCATGCCTCTCCAAGTTCCCTCGTGTAGCAGAAACTGCATATGGGTTCACGTCGAATGAGGTAACATCCCAGCCTAGACTAGCTAGAAAAATGGATACAATACCCGAACCACATCCAATTTCTACAGCTTTACCACCATGCCGACTAAGTTCCGATATTGCTCTACATAACAACTGGGTATCCTCTCGTGGCGGGTATACCGTAGGTGGCACCAGAACCTTCCAGTCACAAATGCCTTCCAAGAAGAATCTCTCTTCGCCCATCACTTATTTCAGCTACTATCCGGTCTAAATTGTTGCTATTTCCAGTAGTATTAGATCTCGAAAACATTTATGTCGTATCCCGCTGAAGCGGGGTTGCTCCTAGTTCCCCCAGGAGCCCTCCCCCCATTAGCGAGAGCACGCTATGGACAACCTTTTTGAACACCCCTAGGGTCGGAGGATAGCCCAGCATCAGCCATGGGCCTGTAGCTTAGTCAGGTAGAGCGCCGGGCTTTTAACCCGGTGGCCGGGGGTTCGAATCCCCTCAGGCCCGCCTGCCAGCTTCTCAGGCCCTCGCTTTTCTGGACAGGGGGATAGGAATATGGCAGTCAAGAGCTCCACCAAAAAGAGACTAATCGAGCTCGGCATCCCAGAGGATCACGCGCACAGGTTGGCAGACGACGCAAATCTGGACACAATCAAGAGAATGTCGAGGGAACAGGTAGCTAAGAAAGTGGGTGTTGAAGATGGCTCATCAGAGCTCGAACATATAATGGGTGTAATTAGCGAGCACGTAGGGTCACGAAAGAGGAGCAAGAGCAATCGAATCACCATTTCCAGGAAGGCACTTCTGGAAGAGGATATTCCAATGGGCGATTATCGATTTAACGTACTGAACCATGTTCTAGTTCCGCATCATGAACTAATTCCCATTGAATCCGAAGCATCGATCCTAGAGCCATGGGGCCTCACCACGGATGATGCCTTCGGTACAAACAGACTGGCCAAGGAGTTGCTACCAAAGATTCTGATTACAGACCCTGCAATCCAAGCTATCAAGGAAATGGAGGAGATCGATAACGAGGATCTCCCTGCTGGTTGGCTCGCCAACAGGGTGGTAAAGATAGTCAGGTACAGCAGGTCGGCCGGAAGCTCGGTCGCATTTCGCTTAATCGTGGAGAGTACGTAGGGAAGGAAGTGGAATCGTGAAAGAGATAGTTGAAAGTTACTTCAAGCAAAGGAGTCTGGTCAATCACCAGCTCGCATCATACAATGACTGCATTCCAGTAGGAGATGGAAAGGAGAGCAGAATGGAGAGGATCGTCAGAAATATCAGGATCGGCAGTGACGAGCTAATCGAAGACGACGAAGGTGGCCTTGTCAAGCTCGACCTTCTGGACAAGGAAATCATCGTCCGTCTGAAAAATCTCAGACTCGGCAGACCCACAATCAAAGAAGCAAATGGGGCTGAACACCCCGCCACACCTCTAGAGTGTAGGCTGAGGAAGCTTACTTATTTCTCACCCGTATACCTTGATTTCAAGATTTTTCGAGACGACCTGCCTCCATCTCCCGGTGCCGAAATGGGCTTTCAGGAGGAGACTAGTGTCCATATAGGGAACCTCCCAATCATGGTTAGGTCAGCCAGATGCAACCTTCACCACAACCACGTCGACGAGAATAGGCGACTATCCCCTGAGACCTCTGGGGAAGACTCTGAAAGATATACCCAGCTTCTCAGAAAGTCCGGTGAGGACCCCCTCGATCCCGGTGGCTACTTCATAATTAATGGAACGGAGAGAGTTCTAATCTCGATGGAGGATCTAGCCCCCAACCGAGTCACAGTTGAGAAGAATAAGAAGTACGCACACGAGACTCAGGTGGCCAAGATTTTCTCTCAGAAGGACGGGGTTAGGAAGCCTCTGAACGTTGAGAAGAGGAGAGATGGAATGTTGATGGTAAAAATTCCAAGTGCGGGGACAACCCCTGTTCCTCTGGTGCTTCTTATGAGGGCCCTAGGGGTCGAGAATGACAGAGAGATTTTCTCCTCAATTGCAGGTCCACCCGAGGCAATGAAATACACTGTAGCTAACCTAAATGATCTCAGGGACAACGAGGAGTATGGTGTGGATACTTCAGACGAAGCACTCGCCTGGCTAGAGAAGAAGTTCGCTGCCGGTCAGCAGAAGGAATACCGGGAGTCTAGAATCCAGAATCTCCTAGACAACGAGCTTCTTCCTCACCTGGGTTCAACTACCGAAAACCGTGAAAAGAAGGCCATTTTCCTAGGCAGAATAGCCAGACAAGTTCTAGAGATGGCAATAAAGGATAAGGATCCAAACGACAAGGACCACTATGCCAACAAACGGGTTAGGCTTGCGGGCGACCTAGTGGAAGACCTATTCAGAGTCAGCCTACAGCAGCTAGCTAGGGATCTAAAGTACCAATTAGAGAGACATCACAACCGAAAGAGAGAGCTCAGGATTTCGTCCTGCCTACGTCCGGATGTCTTGACAACCAAGATAATGCATGCACTTGCCACGGGGAACTGGGTCGGCGGGAGATCTGGTGTAAGCCAACTGCTGGACAGGACAACATACCTCTCCGCTCTTTCACACCTTCGCAGAGTTACAAGCCCCCTTGTTCGAAGTCAACCACACTTCGAGGCTCGTGACCTTCACCCCACACAATGGGGCAGGCTTTGTCCGAATGAAACCCCTGAAGGGCAGAATTGCGGACTAGTAAAGAATGGAGCTCAGATGATCGATATCTCTGAGGAGGTTCCAGAGGGCGATGTCAAGGCTCTGCTCAAGGAAGCTGGAGTTGATGACGATCCAGATGGATGGGCAGACGGCTCCAGGATTCACGTAAATGGGGACATTTTCGGCCTCCACAAGAGGCCACACAAGTTGGTCAGCCAATTCAAGAGACGTCGTCGTTCTGGAAGGATTAGGCCAGAAGTTAGTATCAGACATGATCTAGAGAATCGTGACGTCTTCATTAACACCGACAGAGGTAGGATGCTCCGGCCCCTGCTAATTATTGATCACGGCAGCTTGCAAATCACAAAGATGCACCTAGAAGGCCTAGAATCCGGGGAGATCTCATTTTCTGATTTAGTCTCGGGTGGTGTAGTTGAGTGGGTTGATGCCGAAGAGGAGGAGGACCTACTAATTGCACCCAGACCATTCGATCTACCAGCAGTTTCACCAAAGCACAAGAGGCCGATAAACCCCTCAATGGTCCAGTGGACAAACATGGGGGAGCACGGAATTTCTCATGCCAAATTAGTTGCAGAGGTTAAGATGCCTAATGGTGAGGTAAAGAAAGAGAAGTTCAAAGCCCCGCTTAATTACTTCCAGGACAACATCGACGCTCTGAAAAGAAAGGAAAAAAAGGGCAATACTGTGCTAGTCTACACTCACGTAGAGATTGACCCACAGTTGATTCTTGGGGTATGCGCTTCCCTGGTCCCCTATCCCGAGCATAACTCAACCCCCAGGGTAACCGGGGGTACTGCGATGGTCAAGCAAAGTCTCGGAGTCGCTAGCGCCAACTTCCGACTCAGACCCGATACCAGGGCTCACGTCATGCACTATCCACAGAGATCCATTGTGGGCACTAGAGCCATGCAATCTACCAATTTCGATCAGAGGCCAGGCGGACAGAACTTCGTCGTGGCCATAGTCAGTCATCACGGTTACAACATGCAAGATGCCGTAATCATGAACCGCGCATCGGTAGAGAGGGCTCTGGGCAGGTCTGCTTTCATCAGGACATACAACGCCGAAAACAAGAGATTCCCTGGCGGGCAGGAAGAACGGATTGAGATTCCTGGAACCGGGCTCGACGAGATAAAGGGACTGAAATCTTGGGATTCTTACTCTCACTTGGAGAGGGACGGTCTGCCGGTTCCTGAGGAGGAACTAACCAGTGAAGAGGGCGGACGTACTATTCTAGTAGGTAAGACTAGCCCCCCGAGGTTCCTTGAGGAGGCTCACGGTGCATTCCTTCAGGCACAGGAAAGAAGGGAGTCATCTATGATGGTTCGACATGGAGAAAAGGGTTGGGTTGACAATGTGTATGTCACAGAATCCCTCGATTCCGGGAGACTTGTAAGACTAACACTACGTACAAACAAAGTCCCCGAGCTCGGTGACAAGTTTGCCAGCAGACACGGCCAGAAGGGCATCATCGGGAGACTAGTAGAACAGGAGGACCTGCCTTTCACAGAGGACGGGGTAATCCCGGACCTGCTGATTAATCCCCATGCCATTCCATCAAGAATGACAGTTGCACACGTACTAGAGATGATTGGAGCAAAGGTGGGTTCCATGGAAGGGCGTAGGATTGATGGTACTGCCTTTACAGGTGAAAAGGAGGAATCTCTCAGGTCCGGTCTTCTTAGGAACGGCCTAAGACACACCGGAAGGGAAACAATGGTCAACGGTGAGACAGGCGAGTCCTTCCCAGTTGATACATTTGTGGGGGTCATCTACTACCAGAGACTCCACCACCTTGTAAGCAGTAAGCTTCACGCAAGAAGCAGGGGAAGGGTACAGATTCTGACTAGGCAACCAACAGAGGGAAGGGCCCGACAAGGTGGATTGAGATTCGGTGAGATGGAGAGGGACTGTCTGATTTCCCACGGGGCATCAATGGTGATCAAAGACAGGCTTCTCGACGAATCCGACGGCTGGAACCTAATGGTATGCAACACCCCAAGGTGCGGACATATTGCATATTACGATTGGAAGAGAAGGACTAGCGTTTGCCCAGTTTGCGGAGATCGTGCGGATGTACATTCCGTCCAGACATCATACGCGTTCAAATTGCTTCTAGACGAGATGAAGAGCCTCGGTGTCGCCATGAGGTTAGAACTGGAGGATCGAAGATGAGCTCCCGTGATGCCGCCAAGATCCCAAAGAGGATAGATTCGATTCGATTCACACTGATGGATCCCAACGAGATTAGGAAGATGTCATCCGTTGAAGTGAAGACAGCTGACACATACAAGGACGATGGTCACGCTTTCAAACAAGGACTTATGGATCCCAAGATGGGCGTTATCGACCCGGGTATCCGATGCGAGACTTGTGGAAACAAGCATGAGGAGTGTCCTAGTCACTTCGGGCATATCGCACTAGAGCTTCCTGTGATGCACATCGGTTTCTCAATGCTAATCAAGACTTGTTTGAAATCGACCTGCAACTCGTGTAGCAAGGTCCTTCTTCTTGACGCACCAGAAACTCACCCCACCGATCCTGAAAAGTCCGAGCAAGACTACTACAGGGACAAGGTGAACGACATAATCCTGAAACATGGTGTTGGGGGTAGGGAGTTCAAGAAGATAATCAAGGACATAGAGAACATCTGTGCCGGTGCCAAGAGGACGATTTGCATGCACTGCGGTTCAGAGCAGGGAAAGATTATCCTAGACAAACCGACAACATTCAAGGAAAAGAAGGCAGACAAGGGCGAGCACAAACTGAATGCTCGCGACATCCGGGAATGGCTAGAGAAGATTCCAGATGAGCATTTGATTTTCGTTGGAATGGAAAAGGATGTCAGCCGCCCAGAGTGGACTATAATGAAGGTTCTACCAGTCCCCCCAATCACCGTTAGGCCCTCAATCACGCTCGAGAGCGGAGACAGGTCTGAGGACGACCTAACCCACAAACTAGTCGACGTACTACGAATCAACCAGAGGCTACGGGAGAACAGAGATTCTGGAGCCCCCCAACTCATTGTGGAAGACCTATGGGAGTTACTACAGTATCACTGTACGACCTATTTCGACAATCAAACAAGCGGGATTCCTCCAGCAAGGCACAGATCTGGAAGGCCATTGAAAACACTCTCTCAAAGGCTAAAGGGCAAGGAGGGTAGATTCAGGAGCAATCTATCTGGAAAGAGAGTGAACTTTTGCGCTAGAACCGTAATCAGTCCCGACCCGAACCTTGGGATAAACGAGGTCGGGGTCCCTGTACATACCGCCAAGGAACTAACTGTCCCGATAAGGGCAACCAGCCGAAACAGGGAGCAACTTAGACAGATGATATTGCGAGGTCCGGACGTTCACCCAGGTGTGAACTACATCATCAGAGGGGATAGGTTCAGGGTCCGAATTACCGATCGAACCAAGTTCATCTGGGCCGGATTCAGGTGTTTGAATCCAGACTGCCATTCTGGTAGCGAAGAGGAGCCCTACATGGGGTACAGGCCAGACCTGAACGAGGTCTTGCCCGCCCCCAACTTCCTCCCAGGTCTAGTTCTCAAGGAGCAAATGAGGAGGGACCCGATTACAGACGAACTAGTCCCTGAATGGAGTGTAAACCTCAAAGCAACTCTTTCTAACTTGAAAGGCGAGGACGAAAACGGTAAACCATTACCCGCCGACAATCCCGAATCGGTAATCCATCACCGTTGGAAGTGGGAGGTCGAAAACCCTGACGAGTATCTTCCAGAAAACCTCGAGGTAAGGTGCCCCCATTGCGGTAGCCCGGAAATCGAGGACGAACATGGGAACGTGTATCCTACTGATGTTGAAGACAGGCTTAGCACCTACGATAGAGACGGAAATCCGAGGCCCGGTGTTGTAGTAGAACGCCATCTAATTGATGGGGATGTGGCAATTTTCAACAGGCAGCCATCCCTTCACCGAATGTCTATGCTAGTCCACGAGATTAGAGTGATGTCAGGCAAGACTTTCAGATTCAATTTAGCCGATTGCACACCTTACAACGCAGATTTCGACGGAGACGAGATGAACCTTCATGTTATTCAGAGCGAGGAGGCTCGTGCAGAGGCTAGGATCCTTATGCGCGTTCAGGAGCACATCATATCCCCAAGGTACGGGGGGAGCGTCATTGGCGGAATTCATGACCACATTACCGGCGCGTATCTACTTACTCACGGCGAGGCTTTCCTACCTCAACAGGCTGCTATGGACGTCCTAAGCTCAATCGGGTGGGAAGGAGAACTACCCGAATTAGTAGAAAGAAATGGAAAAAAGGGATACTTAGGAAACGAGATTTTCAGCCTCCTTGTTAGTGGAGGGTTCAGTCTCAATTTCAAGAATAGAGCTGGCGAGGAAGTGCACGTTTCTAATGGGGACGTTTCCGGGTCAATCGACAAGAGGGGCATCGGAGCCGAAGACGGTAGGCTACTGGATGCCGTTGTACAGACCCACGGTAACGACACAGGTGCGGAATTCATCAACAAGATGACCAAGATGACAATTGCCATATGCACAGCCATGGGATTCACGACAGGAATTGACGATGAGGACCTCCCTCTGAAGGCAAAGGACGAGATTGACCGTATTAACGCCCAAGCCAGTTCAGATGTGGACGCAGAACTAGCGAAGTTCGGAAAGGATGGAAGAAAGTATGACCCGAGACCGGGACGGACTCCACTTGAGACTCTAGAGGAGAACATCCTGACAATCCTAGACGCAGCAAAGGCCGAGACAGGAAACGTTGCCAAATCCGAATTGGAAGATCTCAACTCTGCTGTCCTAATGGCGACATCAGGGGCTAGAGGATCCATGGACAACCTAGCCATGATGGCCGGTTCGATAGGCCAACCTAAGGTCAGGGGAAAAAGACTAGAGCGTGGCTATCAGGAGAGGGTTCTCTCCCATTTCCCACGTAAGGTCAAGGGAGCAAAGGAGAAGGGATTCGTATCATCCTCTTTCAAAAAGGGCCTAGAGCCAACAGAGTTCTTCATGCTCTCAGTCTCGGGCCGGGAATCATTAGTAGATACTGCAGTCAGGACAAGCAAGTCGGGGTACATGCAGCGAAGACTAATCAACGCAATGGACGATTTAAAGGTCGCAAACGACGATATGGCTTCCGTCAGGAACACTGCAAACCGAATCATCCAATTCGAGTATGGGGAGGATGGGACAGATCCAGCAAGAAGCAGAAAGGGAAGCCCCTTCGACGTGGACCAAGTCCTAAGCGACGCCTTGGGAGGTGGTAACTGATGGTCGTTAAGAGTGCTACAAAGAAGAAGCTGATGGACCTTGGAATAGAGGAAGAGTACGCTCACAAGCTAGCCGACGATAGGAAGTGGGACGATGTCAAAGGCCTCTCCCCTGGCCAGATTGCCCAGATTTGCGGCATCGACTCTGGAACATCTCAGAAGATCCACGAGGTTATGTCCACCTCCGCTAAATCGTCTAGAGCATCATCAGCAAAAACCGAGAAGACCATAGTCCGTAGAAGGACTGTATCCAGAACTAGGAGGATGAAGCGCTCCCTACCCTTGGAGGAATACGACTACGAATCCAAACAGCAGCAACTTGTCAGGGATATAGACAACGAAGACGAGATGTTCATCCAGCTTTCCAACGCGGCAGGGGACTCGCACATGACTCCTAAGATGATTGATGAGTTGGTAAAGGGACTACACAAGAGGGGCGAGAAGAAGATAACCAACGCCACAGCAAAGAAGATCATCAACTCAGCCAAGGCATTCTATGATGAAGCCCGAGCTGTCCCCCACGAAGCCGTCGGCATCACCACGGCTCAGTCGATAGGTGAGCCAGGTACACAAATGACCATGCGAACATTCCACTACGCTGGTGTTGCCACAGTTAACGTGACACAGGGTCTACCGAGAATAATTGAGATAGTAGATGCTCGAAAGGTCCCAAAGACGCCTACAATGATAATTTACATGGACGAGAATAACTCCAAGGGAAAACCTCTCAGGACGAATGAGAAGCTCGTCAGAGACATCGCAGCAGCGATAGAAACCACCACTGCTATGGACATCGCTACCATTGATGTGGACGTGGCTCAGAGGAACATTAGCCTACAACTGCACATGGCCAACATGAAACTGAAGAAGATGACCGGGGCAGAGGTCAGAGACAAACTATCTCGTGCTCTCAGACTCTACGTACAGGCAGACAACGATGACAGGCCAAAGTCCCTCAGGATAATTCCTGGGGTTTCCAAGGAGGACGATCTGGCTAATCTGGCTTCAGATCCACCCACATACACCGCACTACTCCAATTGGAGGACAAGATCAAGAAGCTTAGATTGAAGGGACTCCCGGGAATTTCTAGGGCCACAGTACAAGGTCCAACTGCTGAGACCGGAGAGTACTACATTTCCACAATCGGGTCAAACTTAGCCAAGGTTAGTGAGTTTGACGGTGTAGATAGGTCTCGTACATACACAAACAACATCAACGAGATTCACGACTATCTCGGAATAGAAGCTGCACGCCAAGCCATTATCAACGAAATGTGGGATACTCTGGAAGGAGCTGGATTGGACGTAGACGTCCGTCACCTGATTATGGTCTCCGACGTGATGACAACTGGAGGGGAGGTCAGGGCCATAGGTCGACACGGTGTCAGTGGGACCAAACACTCCATACTAGCTAGATCAGCCTTCGAAGTGACAGTCACTCACCTTCTCAAGGCAGGGGTAATAGGCGAAAGGGACATGCTATCCGGGGTTACTGAGAACATCATTGTCGGTCAGCCAGTGTCACTAGGGACTGGTAGCGTCGAGCTATTCTATATTCCTGAGGAAAGCAACTGAGGGGAGAAAATGGATATTGCTAGACAGCTAAAGCAGGGAATAAGTACGGGCAGCATCGTCTTCGGACAACGCCAAACATCTTCTCAGTGTTCCAAGGGGGACGCGAAGATGGTCCTAGTAGCGGCGAACTGTCCAGAGTCGTTCATCGACGAATTGAGGAACTCTCATCCATCAATACCTATGCATCAAGTAGCAATGGTCAACCGACAATTAGGGGCCGCTTGCGGAAAGCCGTTCCCCGTAAGCTCACTTTGCATACTCGACGCAGGTATTAGTGACCTGCTACAACTCGCCCCAAACCTTTGACTTCAAACCGCATCCTAAGAGTCAAATTCCTGGGTTTTCTTCAAAGTCAGGTATGCCTCCCTAATCCCGTGGACGAAGCGTTGAGAGATCTTCTAGCAGTTAGAGCAGTTAACCTACGCCCACCAGATTCTCAAACTGGAACGCATGGCTTTTCTTTCCTAGGGGTTGCAGATTCAGTAATTGACCTAGGTACTCGCCAAGATAGTGTGTTCATTTGGCATGCCTCACCGGGATTTCTTCCCATTACTGGGAGAGAGCTCACTCGATGGGGACTTGATGCCCCAAATGGGTTCCACTGGATACTAAGCGAAAGACCGGTGGAGGGGGACCTCGTAGGACTTGAATCACTGGAAGTTGTAATTTGGGGGCCAGCGGAGGTGTCCCAATGGCTGGGAGAAGCCATCCTGATGGGGGATCTAATGGCCAAGGCCCCGAGTACGGGTAAAACTGAGCCTGAAAAACTAGAACGAAGCTTCAACGATACGTACTCTAACAAGTCCCTTAGTCCACTCATTGACATTTCAACTTGGATGTCTCAGAGGGGTATGCAGGGTTTGGGATTCTCTCCAATTCTTCTAGAAGCCAGACTTTGGAGGGTTTTGGGTGAACTTAAAGGGCCAAATGGGGAGTTTGAAAGTGGTCATTGGACTCTCCTAGAGGACCCTTGGTCACCGAACCTCAGCGTTGTTTCTGGGGTAGAGGCACTTCCCCAATCCACAGAGCTTCGACGATTGGACCCACCAAAGACCTCTTGGCTTTCTGAAGAAAGATTTTCTGAGGAGGTCGGAAAGCTGTTAGAGGTTCGGAGGAAGGGAAGCTTCGAGGAGTCAGAATTATCCGGATCGGTTAGGAGCATACTCCTTCAAAGATGGACATTTGAAAAAGATAGGGCGTCAATTTCACACACCCCTATCCAAATCCCAGGTTGGATCGTCCACTTCGAAACAGAAAAGATACTTCACGGAAGGAATGGCCGTCTCTATGACTTCTAGTTCCTCTGAAGGAGCATCAACTCCTCAGTCGACAGGGTATCCCCCGACATAAGCTTGGACATTAGATCGGTAACTTCGACCCGCTCTTCATCATCCTTGAGCTTCTTCTCCGATCCCGAGAGCTTCAATATATCTTGCATTGAGTGTATGCATCTTAGTGAAATGATGTATTTGTTATGGAGTTCATCAGCCTCATTTTTTGTTGTTGTTAGTCTAACATGCTCATCATTAGCCATTCCCCTCAATTTGTCGACTTCGTTTGAAAGCTCCATCATCAACGAGTGGGCTTCTTCGGATTTCTCAGACGCGTTGGTCACTGCATCGTGGGCCTTCTGCTGACTCTTCTCTGCTTGCTTAACTTCTCTAAGCATGCTAGAACTACTTTCATCTTCCAACGCCTTCAGGGCTTTGTATTCACTCTGCAACCTCTTCATCGTAGAAAAGAACTCCTTTTCCTTTTTTGGATTAATTTGCCCAGTCTGGTGCCTCCACTCGAGCTTATTCATTTGATCCCTAATTTTCCTTGACGTCTTTCCGTTCTTTTTCTTCCCATGATCTCTTGACTCTTTTTCAGAAGAACTTCTTAGCTTCGCTCGAATTTCCTTTAGTTCGCTAGTCCTCTCTAACCTAATTTTCCTAAGATCAGCGACTTTACTGTTGGCCTCATTTCGAATTGCTTTCTGCTTTTGGACCTCTGTGATTAGCTCCTTCACCTGCCTGTTAATCTCGTTTCTTTTGTCAAGTTGAACTCGAACTTTGACATTTAACTCATCTCTGCGACTCTTGTAGTCTGACAGCTTATCACTGACCTTCCCGGTCTTTGACTCGAATTCACCATTGATATTCGATTGATTGAGTCCCAATGACACCCCTCTGCTGACGCCAGATTGGATTCTCATTTAAGGAATACCGAATTTCAGCCTACTAGTCTCTCCTACTAGCAATACTTCCCCTTCTACTTCCCCTTCTGGAAACGCCCAACTTCCTACCCTTCTTGCGTGCCTTTTTCGCGTCTTTGGATCTTCCACCATCATCTTCTTCGGAATCCGGAATTGAAGACAGACCCCCGGACTCCAGAAGCGCACCCATCTCCTCAGCACTCAGAGAGCCACCCTTAGCGGCAATTCCCCTAATATCTGCAATCTTTACTCTTCCAGGCCTTCTTGCTGAGATTCTCTCATATTCTTCCAACCTTCTTTGCTCCTTCCTAACCTCTCTAGATCCATCCTTTATCCGCTCTAGTCGATTGTCAATTTGGGAAATCCTCTTGCTAATTCTTCTTATCTCCTTCCTGCTAATCTTGTCCTCCCCAATGGCCGTGTTATCTTTCAATTCAGACACGACTCTCTCGGATTCCTCTTTGTTATGGTCAAGTTTTTCGGAAATAGCTCTCATCTCTGATACGTGGGAGATATACCTCACATGTGCTTCCTCGGCCTGTCTTTTCTTGATTATCGAGGCTTGGATTTCAAAAAACCTACTGAATCCAGAAAGCTCAGGACTTAGCATTGGTACTGCAGTTAAATCATTGTCAATCTTTGTTAATCCAGAATGAGTCTCAATTAACCAATCTTCCAGAATATTCGATGGAGGAGGAATGCATTTGTTGATGGAGTCCCTGATGGATCTTTGCTTCTGTGCCTCTTTCCGTGATTTATGGAATTCTCCAAGTAATTTTTTTCGCCCGGACCCTGAAGCTTCGAATCCTCCAATTGCCGACCTCAGTGACCTAACGATGTGAATCTGATCTTTCCTCTCTGATCTTAGATCCCCGACTTCATTTTCATGTGATTTCAAAACACTCTTCTTCTCTGCAATCATATGCTGGATTTCTTCTATTCCAAGCTCGTCCAAGTCTTCCCATTTGTTTTCCTGGGAACCACTCATTCTTGTTCCTCCTTCGGAATATTCGATGGTTTAGATTTCGATTTTTGGGATTTGGCGAATGAAGACAAACCTCCTCCCTTAACTCTCTCGTGACCTTTTAGTAGATCGGGAAATCCAGGCCCAATGTCGCTGAATCCTTCGTTCAACCGCCTTTCCCAATGCCCGATAGCACGATCGCTTTGAGAAAGAAGCTCCTTAGCTCTGTCTAACTGACTCCTTAACTCTCGTAATTCATCTGTGGCAAATACGGTCTTTTCGTATATTGGTTGAGCCTTTTCAACTGCGTCAAGCATCCTGATGTGGGCTCTGTCGGCCTTTTTGTAAAGGCTAGACATTTTTCTGCTCCTTTTCAGATATTCTGTCATCTCAGGATTCGCATCTTTTCTGTTTTTAAGCCACTTATCATTATCAGAAATTAGAGCTCTCCTCTGCTCCAAGAGCTTCCTCTCCGATCTGTGATTTAGTGCCGAAGTCTGAATCTTGTGTTCAATATCTTCAATTTTTTCAATCAGCTTTTCTCTTTTCCACTTAGGATCAAGGCTGACCATGCCTCCCGATTTCATGAGTTTCTCGCGTATTTCTTTGACCTCTGAAATAATAACACCAGCCTCTGCTTGTCCGTTATCTCTAACTTTCTTAAGATCTGAAACCTTCCTATTCGCATCTTCGAATGATTTCGATAATCGCTCGACCTTGGGGGATAGTGCCTCCTCTTCCGCCTCAAGGTTTCTTATCACACCCGGCAATGTTTCCTTCAGCATTTGTCTACGTCGTAGAAGGGCGTTTGCCAGCTCCTCTGGCTGGACTTTGAGAAGAGCTTCCGTGTCCATTTCGTTTCGGCACGGGGTAATACATCCATTATAGCCCTATGTGGGCTATATTTTTGCGTTTGATTGATACGATGTCGTTCCGAGGATTGCCCAATGAACAGTACTATGGCGAAAACTTTCTTTCTTTCGCTAATACTTATTCTAATTCCAGTCGCAAGTGAATCTAGCAAAACCGATGAAGCACCTCTATCATGGAAAATGCGGCACAATTTCACAGCAGAGTCTAACGAATCGACTAATTTCAGCTCCTCTGGAGGTTCAGGAATTGCCATTTCCGGAGAACCTGCCCACATAGGAGACTCATTGCGTGCATCTGTGCTAGTCAGCAATTCTGGCAATTCATCCGGCTCTGTATCTCTTAAATTGGCGAATCTAGCTAACGTCGAAAGTTTTGAAGGGGCGCCCGTTAACATCTCTCCTGGATCAACTCGTGAGGTTAGCGTATACTTTTCACCTAGTTCCAACGGTTCCAACTCCTACAGATGGTGGATTTCTTCCTTCGAAGGCCCCGATCCCGAGTCACTAGAAGGGGAATTTTCAGTAGACGCCTTACCCAATCAAATCCTAGATGCGACAATAGAATCTTTCCAATGGGGTGACGATGGCCTGATTATCGATGCATCAGTACATCTTTCTAGCGGATTATCAAGAAATCTGCTAGTACAGGTCTCGGTGGGAACCCAAGGGTCCATTTCTCTACTTCAAAGCATTATTGTGGAGGCTGATCCCGGCAGGAGGCCTCTAGAATTTCATCTCGGCCAACCAATTGCGGATTCCGTATACATCGAAGCCATCCCGACGGGATGGACTCTGGCAGAGGAATCCGCAAACTCTTCGCAAATTTCTGTGGATATGCCATCAGTAACCTCTTCTGCTCTAATGGTGGAGTCCAGTTTTGTCCCTTCAAAGCCAACACCCGGGGACAAGGTAATCGCCACAATTTCATTGACAAACGGTGACAACTTCCATACCAAAGATGGAAGCGTGAGAGTCATTCTTTCTTCTGATAAGACGATATTAGCAGAGACTTCAGTACAGTCAATAATTCCTGGAGGTACAATATCAAGTGATGTTTCAATCCCATCTTGGCCTGAGGGTGAAAGGGTGGAACTAGAGGTACATTGGTCTGCAGGTGGAGTCACAGCAACGAGCTATTTATCGATAGATTCGAATGTTGCAGATGAGGGTATGGCATTTCCATTCGACGTCGTTTCAGCGGCTTATGGGGTTCTAGTCGGAATTCTTGCTATCCTAGTTGGGACATTGGCCTGGAGAGCTGTAACCACTAGGACCCCTACGACTTCAGAGTTGGGGTTGAGGGATACAAAGGAGGCCACTGAGGCGCGTTCTAGAATCAAGAAAAGTGAAATTTCCTGTACATTCTGCGAGCAAAGACTGATGATTCCCTCAAATCACTCAGGGGGAGTGAGGTGCCCCTCATGCTCGATGGAGTTTAGAGTGGGCGAAGAGGAGACGACTCCTGAACCTCTGATATCGAGATCTAGTGAAGACAACCTAAACTGCCCCGAATGCGATCAAACTTTGAGGGTCCCTATCGAGAAAAGGCCAGCCATTTCTAGATGCCCAGTCTGCAAAACTGAATTTCTAGCCGAAACTGAGGGGGTGTGAAATGACCGGATTTAGCGAAATAGAGGAAATGTACCTGAAGAGGATTTTCGAGGTTCATAGCGACACTCCAGACGCCATAGTAAAGACCACTCAGCTTGCAGACATCATGAACATTAGCCCAGCATCAGTTACGGAGATGGTTCAAAGACTATCTGAGAGGGACATGGTTACTCACATACCTTACAGGGGATGTCGGCTTACTCCATCAGGATTCCAACTTGCTGCTAGAATTAAGAGAAGAGAGTGCTTGCTGGAGATTCTACTGGGTGATGTCATTGGTTACAAGGGGGATGTAAAGGAAGTGGCCTGCAAGATGGAACATGCTGTAGGTGAGGAATTGGAAGCTACTATTGATATGCTACTCGGATTCCCTGAGAAGGCTCCGGACGGATCGCGTATCCCTAGCGTAGATAGGTCATTCGAACAGTCGGGAATTGGGTCTCTGCTGCCTCTGGCCAGCCTCCCTAACGGAGCTTCAGCGTTAGTGGAAATAATCGTTTCAAGTGATATAGAATCGGTCACAATTAGAGAAGCTGGAGTAGGGGTGGGGTCAATAATTACAAAAATCGACGACTCGTTGTTTTGTGGTGAGAGGCAGTTCGATTTATCCACGGAAATGTCGATGAGGATACTGGCCAGAGTGAGTGTCATGGGGGCAGAATAATGGAAGAACGGTCAGACCCAAGCTCTCTCGTTGAATTGGAGTCAGACATTGACTCAATGGTGGCAACACTGGAATCCGAAACACCCTCTGCTCCAGAGATTCACAATATGGTTAAGGAGGAGTCATTAGTTGAAGAAAAATCCTACAAGATAACACTGAAGGGAAGGGAAGCCGTCCTCTCGGGAATCGATGATTTGTTAATCAGCAGGGGCGCTAGACTGATACTCGTTCTCCCAATAATTGTGGTTTTTCTCTATGGTCTAGCCCAGTCATACAGTAATGCAGATCCTCAGTGGTGGGAAGGCAGCGTCAGTGAACTCTTCTTCAATCTCTCATTTTCAAATTCGGTATACTTGCTCTCTCTTGTTATCATGGTTGCTGACCTTCTTCTTCTGTTAGTACTTCATTACCTCCTATGGGTAACCAAGAGGATTTTCCAAATTGAGACCGACGAGATTACGTCTTCTGGAGTAACATTCCGAAGCGCCCATGGTTATAGTGAGATGAGGGCCGTGATATCGGGGGCATCGAATCAGCTAAATTTAACCACGACGATGATGGTGCTAGCAACCGTTCTGCTCGGATCCGCGCTATTGTTCCCTACCGAAACAGAAGGCGTCCCAGTCCTGATTGCTCTTTCCACTGGTTCTCTTCTTTCTAGCCATAGCGTATACATGGTCTCAGAAAGGCCCAGATTCAATACGGTCAACCCATGGGGACTTCTGGATGCCTTTTCTCCACCCATACATCCCGCATTACTTAACAAGCCATATACAGATGTAATCAGGGCCCATGTCGATCCAATGCTCGCTGTCAGGTTCTCAAAGTACGTCTCATCATTTAATTCCAATCTGAAGAAAGGAGTGACTCTCCCAGATCTGCAGGAGTATCTGCTTCAGATGCTTGACATGTTCAGGTCAGGGGTTATCGGAGAGGACGACTTCCATCTTGCCCTGTCATCTGTGGTCGATTCGCAAACCATTGACCAAATTATCAACCACCCAGAGCTCGGCGAGGAGACCCTTGACAGGTTGTTGATGCATGCTAGAGATAGGTGCGCCCCATTCTTCAGATTAAACGACAGAATGAGGATGCAATTAGCAACCTCCTCTCATTCAGGAATTTGGTTTGATGTTGACATGGAAAATCTGACTCTCGGGCAGGCCAATCTTTTCGCATGCGTCCTGAATCACTCCGAAGAAACCCAAGACCTAATCCTGAGGGTGCAAACTCCTGACTTTCGTCCAAATGAATGCGTATACAGGCTAAGAGCCGAACCTCATGACTCAGTTTCGATCGCTGACCAACCTGTGTATGAAAAGATGTTCAAATCCATGGCTGCATCGAGGATAATCTGGCAGACTCTAATCCCTTCATCTATGGGTGAGTCCACAGTAACTGTGAGGCTCGAAGACTCTTCTGGCAACCTTATTTCAGGAAAGGTGCTAACCGCGCAGGTCAGGTCCGATTTGTTTACGCGACTTAGGATGACGACTGGCGCCCTATTCATGATCGGTGCCGCTTTGGCTGTAATTTCTCCAATTCTTCCATTTGCAGCCAGGATTCTCGGACTTTAGTTCTCTTCAATAAGGGACCACTCATCGGCCTGCCATGGAGACTGATGAGGGGCTTGGTGACGACCTTAGAGACAGACTACACGCCATGGAGTCCAAGCTGAGGAGAATTTGGAATCAGAGGGATGCCCATAACGAATCAGCAAAAAGGGCAGCAGACTCACGAAACTCAGTAAATACCCAGAGCTCCGAACTTCGGGAATCGATACAGGCTCGAATGGAGAATCAAAAGGAAGTAAGGGCTAAGGCAAAACTCCATCAAGCGCGTAGAGATGAGATTCAGCAGAGCATCCGAGAGCTCCTGTCGAGGAAGAAGGGCAGGGGGAATGAAGGGTCGGGGAAGTCCGTGGTAATCCAGCTTTCTGAGACCGTGGGACAGATAGAGAGAATTGAGAACAGGATAATGACTGATGGCGCGCTCACCTTGGAGAAGGAGAATTCCTTGATCAAGAAACTAAGATCTCTGATTTCTCGTAGGGATGAGTTAATCCCTGAGGTCGAGCAACAGAATATTATTTCAATCGATTTGAATGACATGGATGAGTCAATCCAGAAGCTAAGGGCCGAAGCTGACAATGAGCACACTCTGATGATTGAGCAAAACAAGCTTGCAGACGAGATTTGGGGGGAAATTAAGCCCATGCTTGAGGAGAGGGACTTCTTGCGAGGGGAGAGTGACAGGCTACACTCGCTTTTCCTGGAAGAGAGAGAGAAGGCCGACGTGTCTCATAAGGGGGGTGTAGAGTTACTCTCTAAGGTCAACGAGATTCGAGACGAGATCAAGTCTCAGCACGCGGAGAGAGAGAGGCTAATCAGAGATCATAATAAGTCGGTCCGGGAAGCTCTTAGAGGTCCCGATGAAGACGAGAATCTGGCCGAGTCTCTTACGGAAAGGCTTCTGGAGGGGGATTCAGTAACTTTTGGAGGTACAGTTTCAGGCCCCAATAAAGCCGAAAATACCGACCATCTGAGTACCAAGAGGCAGCCAAGAAAACTTGGCACCTCTAGGGGGCGGAAGCGGTAATCACCAACCTCGTTCGTCGAGCCTTACTTCTAGATTTTCCATCTCTAGGCCGGGCATAGCCTCTCCGACCATTTCACTAGCCTCTGCTACCACACTCGAGTCTTCGAAGTGATGGGTTGCAAGAACGATAGCCTCTGCTGTTGTAGTAGGATCAGAACTCTTGAAGATACCAGAACCAACAAAAATCCCATCCATTCCGTGACTCATCATCAGTGCCGCATCTGACGGGGTTGCAATACCTCCAGCAGAGAAAGTAACCACCGGGAGCCTTCCGATGGCGGCAATCTCCTCTAGTACAGATTTCACCTCTCCTCGAACAGAGTCCAAATCCCCAAATGGTGTTGTCCTAACTTTGGCTCCAATTTCCGAAGAATGATTCAACCTAGAGTAACCATCCATTATTGAGTCAACCATCAATTTTCTACCATCTGCACCAGCCAATCC
>CAYFID010000007.1:0-29628 GCA_964343205.1 uncultured Candidatus Poseidoniales archaeon
GCGAGCAGCCCGACCGGGGATGCTGGATGCCTTGGGACTGCGGGACGGAGGAGATTGGTGCCTATGACCCATTGGTGACGTGCGTCCACCGAGGACATGCCCACTAGTTTGATTCTGGATGGACATCTAGCAAAATTCCCACTGTTTCTTTAGAAATACCGGCTAGACCATTCCTAGAACATCGGATCAGTAGCTGTTTCCATCCAGGATGTTCCTGCAGCGGGATCATGGCTAATTCCCTAGCCTCCTCATGCCGTCCATTATTAGCAAGATCGATAGATAGCCAGAATGCGATTTCGGGAATTTCAGATGACAGTTCTGATTCTATGGAGGGGTCATGGCGATATTTCTCTAGATTTGAGTATGCGTCGTGCATCTCTAGTAATCTGCCTAATTCGGTTAAAGGCTCGGAATGGTCATCTACTCTGATATCAACAACCGTTTCCATCCATGACTTTTGTAGTGGCTCTGGACCAACTACTAGTATTCGGGCCGCCTGCATTCCTCTTATGTCGCCGCCCTCTGCTTCGGCCGCCTTAAGAGAATGATACATGCGATGGGCCAACTGACCTTGTGATTCAGTGAATGCATCATGCATAGACTTCCAAACCGTAGAGTCCCACATCATGTTCGCTTGGCAGGAGAAACCATCCCCCACAATGTGTCCTGCCTCGGGGATTGTATCAGAGCCTGTGTGAACTGCAACTCCTGATGAAGAGTCGACCATTGCTATTTGTCTAATCTCAGAGGAGTCATCCATCGATAATCGAAAATCCAAGGCTTCATTAGCTGTGAGGCCCCTTCCCATTTGTTCTATACCCAAGGGCCCATGGTCAACCAGGGCCATAGCCTGCGTAGCTACGGCTCCGACACCTGCCTTGGCCCAGCATACAATTCCTGCTGCGAACCAGTGCGACTGTACTGCCACACCTATCTGTCCTGTTTTCGGGCATCTCGCTACAATAGAATATGTCAAATCTAAGCCTCAAATTATTCAATATCTAGCCCGCCCATTGAACAGACTATCCTAAAGTGATTTTCCGAAACAGGTTGAACAGATAGTCGCTGCCCCCTCATTAACAGAGGCATGCCCTCTAATTCCCCATTCGCACGCATTTCAGGAAGCCCGATATTATCCAGATTAGATACAGGTTCAATATCTACCATCATCCACCTAGGATTTTCTGGTGTTGACTTAGCATCAAAATACTTCGAATCTGAGTCTAAGGCAGTGAAGTCCGGATACGCCTCCTTGCAAACTCTAGCCACTCCAGCGACATGCGGTGGTTTACAATTGGAATGGTAGAATAGAACCATATCCCCTACTGACATTTTATCCCTCATAATATTCCTAGCCTGGTAATTCCTAACTCCGTCCCAGTGGGTGGATCCGTCCTTTACGAGCTGATCCCATGGGTAAACGTGCGGCTCACTCTTCATCAGCCAATAATTCGTCATGTGTTATGCAAAAAGCTGAGGCCAATCAATCTAACGTAGAGGTGCTACCAGGCGTCTTTGGACTTCCCGTATGCTAAAGCAGCGTCGATGGTGTCTGAATCGCTCCTAGATGATGCTATGTTGAGTCCAGCCGTCTTAACCATCGCACTCATCCCACCAGTCAGGCCCAGGTTAGATGTTACCATGAATGAGTATATGGCTGGAAGAAGCAAAAGTGATGACAGGGCTGCTATGATTAGAAGAATTATGATGACTGTCACGAAGGGTGTAATTGCCTCGATTGGAATACCGTAGGCACATGTTAGTCCGGCTGCTGTGACTGTTGTAGCCTCGAAGAGGCTCATGCCTGTACTGGCGCACGAAGTCCTGATGGCGTCTATTGTCCCCCCTAGTTCTTTTACACGATTTGCTATATGTATTGAGAAATCAATCCCCACCCCCACTAATATGGAGCCAATCATCACTGTTACTAGTGAAAGTGATACCCCTCCCGAGTCCATTACAAGCCATTGCATTGCTACTGTGAAACCTACGGGAACTGTGGTAAGTAATGCATATCTAATATCCCTGAATACAAGTGCCAATGTCAGAATTGTAAATCCTAAGGCGAAGGCTAAGGATGTCCATTGAGAGTCGACGATTAAGTTGTTGACTTCTATTGTAACAGATGCTACACCGATTAGACGGTCTCCGAGGACATCAATCGGGTTGGCCGAATCTCCAGCTGCCTTGGCCCAGTTATTTATCTGTATAGCCGTCTTCTCGGTTCCTTTGACATCCATGAATGGCATATCGATATAGATCAAAGTCCTCTGGTAATCCGGAGAAATGAATAGTTCCCTCATTTCCTCCGTCATACTGTTGTAAAACACGTATAGTAGGAAGTTCTGCACTTGTCTGCCACCATCATCCTCCTGAGCGTCCAGTGTATCTAAGATAGTCCAAAATGAGACGTTGCCGGACTGCTCGCGATCAAAGATTAGCTCAGCAACTTCCTTTATGGGTTCAGGGAGAGGGGTGTCGTCAATGATGTCGTTTATTGGTGTTCCAGATACGTTGACACCAACAGCAATGGCCTTCATAAGGAATACAATCGAAACAGCTGTAGCATTTTCGACATCGTTACATCTTGTTTCGAGATTCTCTATTCCTTCCAGATTTGCGTATGGATGGTCTGCTGTTATTGAACTAAAACCGATCTCAGGCTCTGCTCGGATATCTGCTTCAACTAGGAGGAAACCAGGTTGCCCCGCTTCGAACTCTTGGGAATAGACATCCATCTTCTGAACGGCCTCAACCTCGTTAGGGGCCATCTTGAGTAAGTCGATATTTTCTTCTACGTTTTGACGATTATATCCAGCAGAAACCAACATCAGCATAAGGAATATTGCAAGTGTGATTTTGGACCATTTTACTGGCATATTTACTGCGGCAACGAAGACTTTAGGGGGTGGATGGGAAGGTTTCTTGAGATCTAATAGAATTGTGAGGTTTGGTACCATGACCATAGTCATAATGTAAACGACTACAATCCCTCCAGCTAATGCCCACCCTACAGTCTGGATGGGTTTCATTGGGGCGAATGTTAGAGAAATAAAACCAATAATTGTGGTCATTGCAGAGAGGAAAACGGCTCTTCCAGTAGAGTTCAGTGCAACGGCCATCTTTTCGTGTGGGGTCCCCTTAGATTCTGCGTATCTATTGGTGATGTGCAACCCATAAGATACCCCCAATGCAAGGACAATTGGGCCCACCAATATCACAGTCATTGTTACTTCGTAGTCCAACAGCCCAATCATGCCCAATGTAACCCATACGGCACATAGGGTTGGAAGGCCAGAAATTATGACGACCTTCACACCCTGAACGAAGCGAATGCGCCCCGTCTGTAATAGGTCGCAATGAAATAAGAAAAGACCCAATGCTACAGCTGCAACGCCGACGGGGAAAACCTGCCAGAACAACTTGAATGATTCCTCTGTAACAGCGTTCGTCAATGGAGCTGGCCCTGTCAGGGTCATTCGCAAGCATAGTACGTTGCCTTCATTTTCATCGCCGTCGCACTTGCCCTGCTCATCGGGAACGCCCCAGTTGTTTTCTTCTGCGATTAAGTCAATCTTTGCCTGGGTCTCAGTAACTATGTCCCCCACTGTCTTGTCACCCGTGTCATCGGCAATTCCTATGATAATCACTGCCCTATTCCAACGAAATGCCTTGTCTTCAGTGGCGGTTCCGACGTCACGAACGAGCTTATCAAGTGCGTTCTGGGGCATTTCCTGGAGTATCTGGTCAACCCTTTGTTGCTCGTCTGGTATAGCATAGTTTCCAATCAAATCTTGTTGGGAGTCTATTGTCTCATTTATTTCATCTGAAAGCTGCTGGTTCCCAGTAGCCTCTGCCAATCCTGAGAAGAATGCCTTCACTACTCGGCCCCCACTGGAGTTGACTTCCTTGATCACAGTGGAGATGGAAAGTACGTAGATTACGTCATCGAATTCTCCACCATCGTTCATAACTGGATTGATTCCACGCTCAACTTTGTCTATCTCATCTAAAATGTTCACTTGGGTTACATTGTAGTTATAGGATTCGACGTAGATTACCATCACGTTAGTTGTCCAGTCCTCTTCGACCTCTGCGATGAGATTCTTTACACTGTAAGGGTCATCATCAGTTGGGAGGTAAACCTCCAAATCTCCATTTACGTTGAGGGCAGGCTCTTCGTTGCATAGGTCCTCGTTGTCGAATCCGTCCCTACAATCTAGAATGCCCGAGTGGGGCAACATGAACAGGGTGAACATCAATGATATTGAAACAGCTAGAACCGGAAACATTGTGAGTAACGACGAGCTCTCTGATTCCCGAATTTTCCTTCTAATCCTGTTTGGTATTTTCGATATTGAGCCTTGAATTTTTTTAGTATCGACCTGATTGAGGCCTTGGCGTGCCATATCCATAATTGAGTCATTGCGAGACATATCAGATTCGTCAGAACCGCCGTCCACCATGACCCTCCCTCGACGACGTGAAACAGCATACCTTCAACCCCTCGGCAATACCCACAGAATGAAGTCAATTTTCTTACACCATGACAATGGTCAATAATACATATCATTGCCATTTACACGGAGGCTTCCCGTGAGTGAACCCAAGATTAAGGATAAGCGTTGGAGCGTAGATCTCGAAAAGGCAATCCAACAGGAACATTATGCTGATGAGTCATATCAAGATAGGTACGCATTCGATTCCTGTAGTGATCGTGAAATTTTCATTATCGACACACCACCGCCATATCCTAGCGGAACATGGCACATAGGCGCCGTTGCTCAGTACAGTATGATTGACGTCATCGCACGTAGCCAGAGGCTGCTTGGCAAGGAAGTGAGGTTCCCATGGGGGGTCGATCGCAACGGAATCAACATCGAGTTCACAGTGGAGAAGAAGACCGGTAGGAAGATGAGGAGCTATGACAGGGGGGAGTTCCTGGATTTGTGCTCCGAGACAATAGAGAGTTACACACAAGCCATGCGCGAGACCGCCAAGAGAGTAGGGCTCTCTTGCGACTACGCAAACGAGTACCTAACAGACTCTCCGGATTTCAGGGCAGTGTCACAATCAATTTTCGTGGAGCTTTTCAAGAGGGGCGACATAGTTGAAGATCTTCGACCAAACATCTACGATCCGGTCGAGGGCACAACAATCGCCGATGCTGAGGTACAGAGAATTAACAGGGAAACCAACCTTTGCCATGTGATATGGAATACTGAGGACGGAGAGGAGGTTCTAATTTCCACCACAAGGCCTGAGATGATCTGCGCATGTGGGGTTGTTGTAGTACATCCAGATGATGACAGGTACTCCCATCTCGTTGGGAAGCGTATACAACTACCTATGCCTGTAAATGATAGGGACTCGAGCGTTCAGATTATGACTCACCCATCTGTCAAGATGGACTTCGGTAGCGGAGTTCTGATGATTTGTTCGTACGGGGACCAGAACGACGTAGCGGTATTTCGTGAGCTTGGTCTGACTCCGTTCGTAGCAATCGACCTCGATGGGAAGATGACCCCAATCTCCGGACCATTATCGGGCATGCCAGTTGAAGAAGCTAGGGTTGAGGCTACTAGGATACTACAAGAAGATAGCATGATGAAGGGCATGGAACTGAAGGAACAAGAGGTTCCAGTCAGTGAGAGGGGGGGGAACCCAATCGAGATAATTCTTCTCAAGGAGTGGTACGTTAGACAGACTCACATTCTGGAAAGGTTAGCAGAGCTATCAAGCGAGAGCCGCTTCATCCCCGAGAGAAACAGGCAGTACCTTCATGACTGGATGGACGGGATATCAATAGATTGGCCAATTAGCAGGAGGAGGTGGTACCACACCGAGGTTCCAATCTGGTACTCCGAGGACGGTTCCATGGTCGTTGTGCCACCCAAGGGCGCCTACGTTCAACCTTGGAGGCAGCAACCACCCGACAACTCAGAAGTAGTCGACAGGGATACCAAGGAGGTACTAGGTCAATACGACTCCATGAAGGGGGGATTGGGCAAGTTGGTTGGAGAGGAGAAAGTCTTCGACACATGGATGGACTCCTCAAACTCAAACCTCTACGTATCTGGATACCTAAACGAGCCGGAGTTGTTCGAGAAGGCATTCCCGACCTCCATCAGGCCTCAGGGCAAAGAGATCGTGAGGACTTGGCTCTACTACACCCTACTAAAGAGCGCCCTACTTCTCGACACTCCGGGGTTCCAGAACATTTGGGTAGATGGACTAGGGATGGACCCATGGGGCAGGAAAATGTCCAAATCACTTGGAAACGGCATAGACGCCGACAGTGTACTCGAGTGCGGATCAGGGGGCAGGACTGGATCTTGGAAGATTCGCGGGACGGACGGGAAGCAGGTCCTTCTGAAGGCTAATAAAATCGGCAGTGAATGCTTCAGGCTTTGGAAGGCATGTGATGCGCAGGTGGGTGATGACTTCCACATCAATCCCGAGGAGATAGAGACGAAGTATTACGGAGTCCTGACCAAGATATTCAACGTCGCCAGATTCGCAAGCCAGTTCGACGTCCCAATGGACATGGAGATGCCACCGGAACTTGAGCCAGAGGACGTATGGATACTGGCTGAGTTCGACGCAACCCTAGGAATAGTCGAGAGAGCCTGGATGGACATCGACATATACTCGGCTGCCCAGGCAATCAAGTCATTCGGCACTGGCATCTTCCCCAGCCACTGGCTTGAAATGTCGAAAACTAGATTGTATGATGGGAACGAGTCCGCAAAATGGACACTCCATAGGGTCGTTAGGGACCTGATGAGCGCATTCACCCCGATATGCCCATTCTTTACACACTACCTCAGCACGATATTGTACGACAGTAGCGCTGTTGATGTCAAGTCCTTCCCTTTAGTGCCCCGATCATGCGGATCTGACCAATTCGACGCAATGAGGGGTAGAACAGATTCCTTGGTGTCGTTCAATTCGATGGTCTGGAAGCAGAAGAAGGACTCTGGAATCTCCTTGAAGTCACCAATTGCAGGGATTGACGTACCCGATGAGCTAGAGCTATTCGGCGGCACCCTAAGATCCATGCATAACTTGGGAGTAAATGAATAGCTTACGGAAGCGAAGAGTGATTGAGTGACGTGCTTGGTTGTCCAGATTCGAAGAACTCGAGTAGAAGAGAGGCCATCTCAGAACCAATACGTGATTGCGCCTCCACAGTTGAAGCAGCTATGTGCGGGCTACCATGGAAGCCATCGTGGGAGAGTAGTGGGCTATCGTCTAGTGGCTCTGTGTCGAATACGTCTAGAGCGAGCGACGTTAGCTGCCCGGATCTCAATGCATCAGATGCTGATTCCTCATCGACGATGCCGCCTCTCGCACAGCTAACTATGTGGTTACCGCAAACGGTTCCATCGGCACCGATGCCGGTCATATTCGATATCATGTCCGAGTTTACCATGCCCCTAGTTTCTTCAGTAAGGTTGCAATGTATCGATATGTGGGTGCAAGTTCTGAAAAGATCGTGGGCGCTATCATGGATGATTACGCCCTCGGGTTGGTCAGTTAGGTAAGGGTCGTATCCATGCACCTCCATCCCGAAAGACGCCGCTACATCTGCTACTCCCCTGGCTATCCTACCCAGCCCTATCAATCCCAGCCTTTTTCCACCTATCTCGGAGCCTCTGAGATCCTTCTTAGCCCAGACACCATGTCGCAATTTCCTGTCAGCTGTGGCAATGTTCCTAGTCGATGCGAGGAGATGTCCAATAGTTAGCTCGACTACGGCCCTAGTGGACGCGCGTGGTGTGTTGCAAACTACGATTCCGTGTTCTGTAGCAGAATTCACATCGATGTTGTCAACACCCACACCAGCCCTGCCGATGAAGCGAATCCCACCTTCGCCTGTTACTGAGGCGGTTATCTGCTCTGCCGGAAGTTTCGTAGCGCTCCGTACTACTACAGCATCGAATTCAGAAAGGGAACCTGCAGAAATCTCACTGGGCTTATGGTGCCTAAGGACCACCTCGTGACCAGCATTCTCAAGAATTTTCACAGCTTCTTCCGACATGCCGTCGGTCACGGCTATGCGTCCCATGCTGCTACCCCGGGAATAACGTGCATCAATATTTTGAGAATCCCGCTTCAGTAGTATTGAAATTGAGCACCCCTATTGGATGTTGAGATAACATGGGTTTTGAATTGCCAGAACTAGAATACGCGTATGACGCGCTTGAACCACACATTGACGCACTGACTATGGAAATACATCACTCCAAGCACCACGCAGGGTATACTGCAAATCTGAATGCAGCAATTGAAGGAACAGAAATGGACGGGAAGACGATTGAGGATCTAATCGTAAACCACATGGATAACAACGCCGTCAGGAATAACGGGGGGGGCTACTGGAACCATTCGATGTTCTGGAAGACTATGAGCCCTAATGGCGGAGGAGAGCCCAGTGGCGATCTAGCCAATTCAATAGTAGATGCATTCGGCTCCTTCGATTCCATGAAGGAGAAGTTCGCTAGCGCTGCAATGACCAGATTCGGAAGTGGCTGGGCATGGCTGTGCGTTTCTGATGGCACTCTCTGTATTTGCTCGTCACCCAATCAGGACAATCCGCTAATGGAAGGAAAGGGCGTGCCCATCCTTGGATTAGACGTATGGGAGCACGCCTACTACAAGAAGTACGGGCCAGGAAGGGGGAACTATATCGAAGCATGGTGGAACGTCGTGGACTGGGCGGCGGTTTCCGGCAACTATGAAAACGCTCTTTGAACGACCCATTAGGCACTATTGAAACCGTTTCATTATTGGTATTAATCGCAACCCGGGGTCGTGGTAGACGACTTCGAGGCGATTGTTACCTCAGTGCTGATTATTGCTTCACCAGTGTTCTTCGCACTTCCAGTCTCATTCGCATGGCGTTGGTGGGTGGGAATCGAACCTGAGCACGAGCACTACAGGGAGAAGGTCCGTAGGGTTCTGGACTCGGGTATGCCCCTGATCAGGTACAGATCCGAATTGGATGCGGAAGCTAGGAAGGCTCACCTTACTTCAGATAGGCAGGCGAGGATAGAATCTGATCTCCTGCATAAGCTAAGAGTACAGCATTTCCTCCTATTCCCTAGCCTAATTCTTTGGCCGCTAGTAGGGATCTTCGCAGCCCTCATCACAATTCCAATGATGCCACTACTAAGGTTACTAGAGTGGATCCTGATAGACAAGAAGGTTCTCTCGGCTGTTGCAATTGTGATTCAGAAGTATACTCGATGGGAAATTATCGGAATTCCCAGATTGGACGATGGGGCCAAGGAGCTGGACAAGGTTCTTGCATCAATTCACAGGATGCCGACAACCGTCTTCCTAGGCCTATTCGCATACCTGATTGTGTCATACTCTCCAATGAGTTCAGCTAACGTACTTCTTCTGAGTGCGCTAGTTTACATTATTCTCGTATCAGCGATATCAGTTATTCGTGCTGCAACGGAGAGCGCACTAACCTTCGCTGACCCAACTAACAGGAAGATAATTCCGATGGATTCCTATGTTGACGAAAAGCTCGGTCCATGGGTGGGAGTGGGCCTAATCTTCTTGTTGTCCAGACAGATGATGTATGGGTCTAAGATTAGGACTGGGGAGCTTCTAATCGATCCAGTTCCATTTGCGATTAGCGTCCTCCTTGTCTTGTACACTGCCACTATAATCGGAATAACAGTAGAGATCGTCTTCTTCAGAAACCGTGGTGATTCTGTGAAAAAGTCCTTCCAAAGCCAGATGGTTGAGGTTTTCGACCCAATGGTCTACTTGTTCAACAGGAACTTGGGTTCCTTGAGGCTTGTTCCACTGATGTCCCTCTCAGAATGGGTAGACGCTGACGAGAGCTTCGAAGCTGCATTCAGGGAAAGATGAGTTGCTCAATTATAGCAGTTTGACCATCTTCTAGAGTGATCTCACTAACTGGTTGCTTAATGGTGGAACAAATGCCCAATGAGAGAGAGACTCCAGATTCGGTTTGAGTCGATGAAACCCTAATTTTACCGATGCCATCGACCTCATGTATTCCTAATAAAATGGGAAATTTAGAAACTATTCGTACGAGATTCTTGGTCGTCCTACCACGACTATCAATCCTCGCATGGATCTCCTGTCCAGGGTAGCATCCTTTGTCAAGGCTAACTAGGTCTGTTAATCCAAGCTCGTTAGGAAGATTCCCTCTAGCATCATCAATGCTTGGAATCCCTAGGCTAATTCGAAGGAAATCCCACCTGTCCTCGCTAGCATTCATGGATCCCGATTCGTTCAGTTTTTGCAGGACTGAGGTGAGTTTTCCCCTGGGTGCAAGGATATCAATCATGTCAAAGTAGTCAAATTCTGTATTTGAGAATATGAGATCGCCACATTCTAACACCTTTCCATTGGTAAGGAGTTCATTTTCTAGACCGAAATTTGATTTTATATCATTCGAATCTGGGCATATTACTGAGACGTGCGATATTGCGTCATCTCCGTTAAGCAGTGTGCATTCCTCATCCCAACCAATCCCATCGATTAGCTTCTTTCTGATTTCTGTCCCGTATTGTGAGCTATTAATCATCAATAGCTGTTCGTCCAAGAGATATACTCTTGCGAAATCCTCGACCCGCCCATTAGCATCACAGAACATAGTCTTCATTGTATCGAAATGCTTCATTTCGGTCAATTTAGTTGATACTGTCCTGTCGATTACACTGAGAGCTGTTGATCCTTTGAGCACTGTCACAGAGGAATTCCTCACAATGTGCTCGGACCTGGAAATCAGGTATTCAGTCAAGTGTCTACCTCAGCCGAATGACTGCCCGCAACCACACGCTCTGTCGGCGTTTGGATTGTTTATTTGGAAGCCCCCTCCCATCAGGGTGTCTTTGTAATCAACTGTGATACCTGAGAGAAGAGAGCTGTCCTTGTTGTGGACAAGAACTTCTATTCCGCCTATGACTAGTCTCTGGAACTCGTCGCCACCAGGATCTTCCATGATCTTCATGTCGTATAGGAAGCCTGAGCAACCTCCAGACTGGGCGCTGATGACAAGCACATGCGAGTCTTCATCCCCATTCATGCTCTCCTTTAGTGCCTTCCTTGCAGAATCTGAGAATTGTAGATCTACGTCAACTACTTCGGATTCAGTGACAACTGGGAGCGAGAAACCCTCTCCGCCTAGTATTCCCATGATTTGCTGTACAAATAGTTGTATTTCAACGGTTCCACTACACACACATCACACATATCAATCAGGCACCGCTCCAAGATGCGTGGATAGTTTCGAAACCAGGGATGTTGCCCGGATTAACGGGGCGGAATTTTCGCGTGATGAGGACTTTGTCACATCGGAGGATGCCTTGTCCATTACGCTATCCGATAAGCACCACGGGCGTCACAACATTGGGGTTACGATGAGGACAAGGGGGGAAGATACTCACCTAGTTCTAGGATTCCTATACTCCGAAGGAATTATCGATTCAATCGAACATGTCGTTGGAGTTGAAAATGACCGTGATGCTATTACCGTTACACTAGGAGAACAGTCTTCCTTCGACCCTGTAGTACACTGCAGGCCTAGCACAGTTACCTCGTCGTGTGGAATTTGTGGTAGGTCAACGATTGATGATGCACTCCACATGCATGGGCCCGAACTAGATGAAGACCTTCGAATATCCTTGGAAACTGTGGCTCTATGTCTTGATGTGATGAGGTCTAAGCAGGAGCTATTCGCAAAGACCGGAGGTTCGCATGCATGTGCAAGCTTCAATGAAAATGGTATCGTGGATAGGATTTTCGAAGATATTGGTAGGCATAATGCAATGGACAAGCTAATCGGATCCTATCTAACTGATCGTTTACTTCCAGCTAATGCCCTTACATCATTCGTGTCCGGGAGAGCGTCTTTCGAGCTCGTCCAGAAGTCAATACGCGCTGGTTTTCCGATAATGGTCGCAATAGGGGCACCTAGCACCCTAGCAGTAGACCTAGCAATCGAGCACGGTATGACGCTAATCTGTTTCGCAAAGAATGACTCCCTCACAGTATATAGTGGAGTTAGGAGGGTTTCCCACTAGAGAGGGCTTTCTTTGGATCCCTATATTTCCGCTCCTTCATGTCGTTCTGATACTTCTTACCAAGGATGTGCCCGTTCTGAGATATCCAATTATAGAAGCTGACCTCACCAACTGGATTCGCGTCTGTTGCCATCAGACCCCGCATCAGCCCTCTGATCTCGGCCCTAGTGATTACCCTGTCATTCAGGAAAACCCCGACCATCTGGCCAACTAGCCATGCGCTAATGGGCGGGACGGGTATGACAATCCTACGAACTCCCATTGACGTAGCAATCAGTTTGACGTAGTCTCGGTACTCGTATTTCTCGGGCCCGGCTACGTCCAAAATGATGTTTTCATCTTTTTCCCCCTGGTCTGCCGATACCCTCGCTACATCACTGATGTGTACGGGTTGAATGTGGTACTTTCCCATTCCGAATACTCCGAAAACTGGAAACCGCCTGATTAACCATGCCATGTTGTTGATCAACACGTCCCTATCACCCCCGAAGAAGACGGTTGGTCTCAGTATGGCGTATGAGAGTGATGAAGACTTCAGAATATCCTCCGCCTCCACCTTCCCCCTGAAGTATGACCAGTCTGGGGCCTTGTGGGGGTGAGCCACTGAGAAGTGTACTACTCTCTTGACTCCTGCCTCCTCTGCAGCAATGAACAGTTTCCTGATATTATCAACTGCAAGATCGTGTGCATAGTTACCTTTTGGATCCTTGTACCTGACCCAGTATGTGTTGTACAACACTTCTGCATTCTTCAGAGAATTAACCAATGCCTCGTGATTGTTGAAGTCGAGAGAATGGACCTCTACCTTTCCATCAAATGGATCGTCCCTCCCAATAGCGTTTGTCAGAGTTCTGACTGTCCTCCCCCTAGATAGAAGCTCCTTTGCTATCCATCTGCCGGAATAACCGAAGGCTCCGGTCACAACATGATGGCCCTCGCTCACATTAGACGAGAAATGCATACAGACATTATGTTAACGAGTGACAGCACTTCCGAAAGAATGTGCGAACTCCAGTTAATGCAACCACCCCATTGGAGGAAAACCCGCCAAAGAAGGGTTCGCAGAGTAAGTCTGCTGCAGGGATGCCGGCCATTGTGTCAACTGCAAAACACGGATTCTCTAAGATGGGGCTTATTCGAAGCATATCGAGTCTGACCAAGGTAAACAAGTTCACTGGTTTCGACTGTCCCGGATGTGCATGGCCTGACCCGGATGACAAGAGGACAATCGCGGAATTCTGTGAGAACGGTGCAAAGGCTATTGCAGATGAGGGGACAAGGAAGAGAGCCGGGCCAGAATTCTGGTCGAGGTGGACTGTGTCGGAGCTATCAATGAAGTCCGATCGTTGGCTGAACAAGCAAGGAAGGCTGACACACCCAATGATTCTCAGAGAAGGATCAGACTATTACGAGGAAGTTTCCTGGGAGAGTGCTTTCAAAACTATTGCTATCGAGTTGTCTAGACTGAATTCACCCGACGGAGCCATTTTCTATACGTCCGGTAGGACGAGCAATGAGGCAGCATTCCTATGGCAGCTCCTTGCTAGGAGGTTCGGAACGAACAATCTTCCAGACTGCTCCAATATGTGCCACGAGTCATCAGGCGTGGCACTAACGGAGTCGATTGGAATTGGAAAGGGGACAGTGAAACTCGATGATTTCGAGAAATCCGAACTAATCATCGTTGTGGGTCAGAATCCGGGCACGAATCACCCAAGGATGCTTACGGCCCTCAGGGATGCCAAGAAATCTGGAGCATCCATAGTGAGCATTAACCCGTTAATAGAAACTGGAATGATGCGCTTCAAGCATCCTCAGAACCCTCTCGAGGTTCTTGGTTTCGGTACCTCCATCGCCGATGAGCATATCAGGGTAAGAGTGAATGGTGATCAGGCACTTTTCCGTGGTTTCGCTAAGTCAATGATCCCGCAAATAAATGAGTCGGACGAGTTCATAAAAAAATACACTCATGGCTTCGAAGAATACAGAGACTATGTGTCCACAACACCGTGGGACGAGATTGTTGCATCTAGTGGTGTCTCCCGCAACAAAATTGAGAGGATAGGTCGACAGATGTCAAAGGCGAAATCCATTATCTGCTGCTGGGCAATGGGCCTGACCCAGCACAAGAACTCAGTTGCAACTATCCAAGAGATTTCGAACGTACTGCTTCTAGGAGGAAATATCGGCAGACCTGGGGCCGGACTTTGCCCCGTTCGAGGGCATTCAAACGTACAGGGGGACCGAACTGTCGGAATTAATCACCACCCATCGGACCAGTTCATTGATGCCCTAGAAGATGAGTTTGGAGTTATGCCTGTCAGAAAGATAGGTTCTGATGCAGTCGAATCTGTAAGGAGGATGGCGGAGGGTAAGTCATCGGTATTCCTGTCTATGGGCGGAAACTTCCTTTCTGCAATGTCTGATACAAATGCAACTGCACACTCTCTAGAGAGGTGTAAACTCACAGTACAGATATCCACAAAACCAAACAGGTCTCACTTAGTCACTGGGAAAACGGCAATTATCCTCCCTTGCCTAGGGAGAACTGAGAGGGATCGTACTGGTGGAGCTGATCAGTTCGTTACTGTAGAGAACTCTATGGGGGTGGTCCACATGTCCGTTGGTTCTGCCAAGCCAGCTAGTGAGCATCTCATGTCGGAGCCTAGCATTGTTTCAGGAATAGCCGAAGCATTGGAGTCCATCATAGGAAAATCTGGTATTGACTGGAAATCACTAACCGCAGATTATGACACCATACGTGGAAGCATAGAGAGGACCGTGCCGGGATTCGACTCGTACAACCGGCGTTGCAGGATCGACGGGGGGTTCTACCTCCCAAACCCCCCTAGGGATGGACGAGTGTTTAACACGCCGACGGGTAAGGCAAATTTCATCACTAATTCTCTGGAATCTTTGCATGTAGATGACGGTCAGTTCGTAATGATGACCATCAGGTCCCACGACCAGTACAACACTACTATCTACGGTAATGACGACAGATACAGGGGAATTTCCGGAGGCAGGAGGATGGTTATGATGAACAAATCCGACATTGAAGCTAATGGGTGGCATGAGTTCCAAAAGGTCTCAATTACATCCCATTTCAATGGTTCAGAGATTTGCTCGGAAGGATGGTTCATCATTGAGTACGATATCCCCCCGAGTAACGTCGCTACATACTTCCCTGAGTCAAATGTGTTGATACCGTTGGACAGCGTGGCTGACGGAAGCAACACTCCGACCAGCAAATCAGTGAGAGTCACAATTTCCCCTATCTCATAGCACGAGACTGCCGCTTAGACTGCTCTCTTGCGAGAAGCCTACATCTACTTACTTGCTTCTGGCACAAATCGGCCTCTTCCTTGCCAAGTCCCCTGTCGAGAGCCTGAGTGAAGCACTTAATCGCGTCATCGAAAAGCTCCACAGCTGCATATGATGAGCCCATGTTGAATAGCGTCCTACCGGTGACGTTGTTTGGATCCATTCCTATTGCTGTGTGGTAAGCTATTACGCTTTCAGGATACCTGCCAGCGTTGTACAGTGCATTCCCCCTTGCGTTCTGAGACTTGACCTTGAGCTCAATCTCATCAGCAGGACATCCCCCTATGGCCTTCTCGAAGCTCCTTAGGGCCTCGTCGTGCTTCCCCTCGTTAAGTAGATTGATACCCATGTTGTACCACCCAACTGCATCTTCTAAATCGCCCCTGGTGTCCTCTTGTACGATAGTCGTCTGAGCCTCCTCTACAGCAAGAATCAGTGCTTCGGCGGGATCTTGCTGCTCATGGGGCTCAGACTCATCGGGGATGGAGATCGCATTCTCTAATCCTTCGGCCCTTTTACGGCACTGCTCTGCACGATCCGGATATCCAGCGGCGAGAAGTGCCTCCCCAAGGCCCCTCCAAATCTCCGAGGAGTCGGGTGCCTCCTCTAAGAGGCCCTTCCATAATGCAACGGCCCTAGAGTGGTCTCCCGTAGAAGTCAGACTTTCTGCTTGGCTCATCCTAGTATCTGGAGAGTGGCTGTCTTCTAACTGAACGCCAGTAACATCCTCGGGATCGATTGCAGTAGCTTGAACGAATATCTTAGGAGGCTCATCCTCGGGTGCAGAGTAGTCAGCAATCGTGGATAGCTTTTCGTCATCTGGATATTGGATTAAAGCCGCTGTTGCATATTCTGAGGCCTTTACAGGATCGTCGTGCTCTACCAGTATTGCTAGGTTGGCAAGCGTTGGCCCGTGGTTAGGGAATAAATTGTCGGATTTCTCGAATGCTGCAACTGCCTCCCCTAAGGAATCGGCCCTGGAATATAGCACGCCCAAGCAGTACCATGCAGTTGCGCTTTCGGGGTCAATCGAAATAGCCCGAGTGTACATCTCTATTGCTTTGGCAGTCTTCCCTGAATTGGCCATTACTGAAGCCTCATGCAGTATTTCTGTTAGATTGCCACCCATATTCAACATCGCAAAACCGATGATGGATAAGCATTCGCAAAATATGTACAGAGGCATACTTGAAGATGGGGACCCCCTGTAGCAGCCGTGAGCGATGCAATAGTGATAATGGGGATTTGCGGGACCTATGATCTGGACTCGGCCAACGGTAGGATGCTGGAGCTACTTCTTGACCAGTGCAGGAATCATGGAGCTGAGACTCTCGTCTGGGACCATGGTTCGAAGCCCCTTCCTTTGGTAGGGGCTAAAGGGAGCTGGGAAGATCAGAACGTGAAGGAATTCCAGGATATGGCAGCCTCTTCAGACGCTTTCGTCCTTTCCAGTCCTGAATACCATGGAACGATGAGCGGAGTCATGAAGAACAGCCTAGACTGGCTTTATTCCAAGCACACGTCAGGCAAAGTTTTCGGACTAATGAGCACACTCGGCGGGCAAGCCAGCAACAACACTCTGAACCACATGAGGATAGCTGCCAGGTGGATTCACGGATGGGTGGCACCTGAGCAGGTTGCCGTCCCTCACATCAAGGAGGCTTTCAACGAAGATGGGACCCTAGTAAACGAGGTCATAATGGATAGGGTATGCAGCCTAGCAACTTCTATTGTTTCCAACACCACAAAACTGAGGAGGTAGCATTGGCTACTGCATCTCTATCTTCTGCTGAAGTCGTCGCACTGCTAATCATGTCTATCAGTGGCGTTTCGGCTTGGTGGGCTAGGAATATACTTGGAGACGCGCCCAAGGTCCGATTATTTGCTACCATTGGAACTCTTTCTGCAATTTTCCTGGTGTGGTCAACGTGGTGAATATTGTCTCTGAGTATTTCCCCACTAGGACTCAAGTAAAATGGAAACTCTCTGAGACAGGGATTGTTGTGATATATATTGAGAAGGAGTTCGGAAAGTTAGAGCAGATAATAGCCAATTTTTTCAGTGCACCATCGAATGTAAGACGGCCACTAGACGATATGAATTCTGAGCTCTGGATGTTAATGGACGGGACCAATACCCTCGCTGAAATTATCATTAAGATGGACCAGTTGTTCGATGAAAGGATCTCACCTGTTTCCGAGAGGGTGACCAAGTCTATTGCGGAGTTTGTTGATCTTGGGCTAGCTGTAATTGTCCGTGATCCCGATACGATTGACTGGATTGTTCATCCGTCCGTAGAATAGTCATTCTTCCTCGACTGAGGAACGGATTTCCTCGTTAATCTTCTCCCTATACCTTGCTGAAAAGTATATCATCAGTGGAATGACGAGAACGAGGAAGAAGCAGCCAACAAGAGCTGAGAAGCTGTAAACCGTCTCTTGAAAGGGGTCAAGTTGGAACTGCTCAAGTCCAACTAGTTCGTGCGTGGTGTATTCCCCCTCAACTAACACACCCGCACTGGGAGAAACCTCGCCGTCCTTCTCTACCTTGATTGTCCATGTTATCACCTTCTTCGCGTTTTGAATCAGTCCATTTGACTCGTTTTCCGCATCATCATGATTCTCACTCTCAAGGTAACCCTTGCCCTTTATCGGGAGATCTAGGGAAACCCTACCCCTAAGTGTCCCATTACCACTAGTAAGCTCAATCGAGTGGGTACGGCTGAAGTCGCACGTCTCGATTATCGATGAGTAATCCGACTCCGGCTCGTTGCAGATGTAATTCCCGTCGTCCAAACCAAGACTAGGTGAGTGAGACCAGTTTGTCCCCTCCGCCTCTACTGTCAGGATAGAACCAGGGGCGGCTCCATCGACTGAAAAATTGACCCATGTTATGGCGTCATTAGTAGAGAAGAACCACTCTGCCTGTCCCTCTGACTCGATATTTAATTCCATGAATTGCCGCTCGTTTGTGGTGGTGTATTCGTAGTACTCCGAGTCTACAGTATTCGAGTAGACCGCGAATGACAAGAGAATGATTAGAGTCAGTCCGGTCCCGACCATGGTTCGGAGCATGTTCGGGTTCTTGGACAGCGATCGCTTCACGCTATTTCCAGACGGAGAGTATTTTTGAATGCTTGTCGATTAGTTCACAGTAGTAGAATGTTAATGAAAACCGTGACATCACGGTTAAATATGGTCTGTAGGACGGGCGGGACGCACGGTGCAGGTATGACCACGTATTACGACGTTCCAGCGGACCTCCTTATCGCGGGTCTTTCGGAGAAGCTTCATTCATTCGATAAGATTCAAGCCCCTGAGTGGGCATCCCAAGTCAAGACAGGGACACACCGGGAAAGACCACCTATTCAAGAAGACTGGTGGCATACTAGATCGGCGTCAATACTTCGCAAGGTAGCAATAATGGGGCCTATCGGTGCAAACAGAATTTCCCAGGAATTCGGTGGAGCAAAGGACCGTGGAGTCAAGAAAAACAAGGCCGTGGCAGGTTCTAGGAACATCTCTAGAAAGATTCTGCAGCAGCTTGCCGAATCGGGTCTACTCGAGGATTCCATGAATACAGCTGGCACTGTGAATAAGGGTAAGGTGCTGAGTGGAACGGGGCAGAGTCTGCTAGACGAAGTTTCACATTCTGTAAGGGGTGCAGCTGAGGAACGCTACCCGGGACTAAAGGGGTACTAAGATGGCACGAAACAAGCCCTTTGCAAAGAAGAAGAGGCTCAACAAGGTGACCAAACAGAACAAGAGAGTACCTGTTTGGGTCGTGATGAGGACCAATAGAAGGACCAACACGCATCCCAAGAGGCACATGTGGAGACGATCAAAGCTGCAGAGGTGATATCATGGCCGAAATTAAGGAGCTGACTATACCTCTCAGAGCTGCATGGAACGTTCCCCGAACTAATAGGGCCAAGAGAGCCATGGCAGAAGTGAAGAATCACGTGGCACAGCACATGAAGAAGACCGAGGAGGAGGAGATATGGATTGACGAGTCAGTCAACCACGCCATTTGGTCTAGGGGGATGCAAAAACCCCCAAGGAAAATCAGGGTCGTTTGCACTCGAGAAGAAGGCTTCCCGTTGGAAGTGAAGCTACTGGAGGACTGAGTATGGGGAATATCAGGCCGTCCTTCATCAAGACTAGAGCGCTGAGGCTCGTTGAGACTTACCCGGACCAGTTCACGGACGACTTCGAGAACAACAAGAATCTGGTATCTGAGTTCTCCGACGTGGACAACAAGAGGATGAGGAACTGGATTGCCGGATACATCACTAGGTATAAGCAACGTAGAGTGGACTAGCGCATCCCTCATCACCTGTTACTCTCTCGATACCTCATGGGAGATAGGAGGAACGGTGCACTTCCTTCGTTCTCTGATAATGTATGCATAGTACTAGTAGAGCCAGAAAACGATGGTAACATAGGTGCAGTAGCCCGATCAATGTTGAATTTTGGAATCAATAACTTGAGAGTAGTAGGAAGGTCAGGGAACTGGTCAGAGGAGACTAGAAAAAGGGCCAAGAACGCTCAAGAAGTCCTTGATAACTCTTTGATGGTCAAGTCTCTTGAAGATGCTGTTTATGACTGCTCATTGGTAATTGGGACATCTGGAAAGAGGGAAGACGGAGATAAGACTTCCATGAGGCACTTCCTACTTCCTGAAGAACTGCCCAAGAGTCTCTCTGGAGTAGATGGAAGGGTTGGAATTGTATTTGGCCCGGAAGGAAAGGGGCTCCTTAACAAGCAGTTGGGGATGTGTGACTTGCTGGTTACTATTCCAACATGGGAAGGATACCCGATACTAAATCTCAGCCACGCAGTCTCGATCATCTGCTTCTCTTGGTTCGTTAACTCGAACACATCTATTCCTTCAGGGTCGGGTGGTAGATTACTTGACCCAAATCTCAGGGATACGCTAAGATCAGAAGCCAGAAGGCTTGTGCAAGCAATGCCCACTAAGGATCACAAGAGAAGTGGAATCGAGGAGACGCTGATTCGAGTAATAATGAGGGGTTTACCGAAGAATGACGAGGTTCACAGGATTCTAGGTGTACTTTCCGAGGCTTCGAGGGCTTTCGAATCTGATATGCAATGAGTCAGGGCCTCCAACTAGCCCACGACTTTGGGGTCTCCCTGACGTGGAACGACTTCAGCCTCAGTGCATTCCCATATGAAGACCGGATGTGAGGTTCTACTTGCTCAAATGCCCATTTGGCCAAGTTCTCTGCTGTAGGAATGAATGGCACCCTCACAGTATTGTGATCGTCACCCATCTCGGAGAGAGCCCCGATAGCCTCTAAATCCCCATCGAACACTATGAATGCGTGATCTACTATGTCGTGTATGTGATCGTTTAGGATTTCTGAAACATCTGAGAAATCCATCAACATCCCCTCCTCGGATGAACCCTCGTCTTGTACCACCTCTCCCTCGAGCTCTGCCTCCCACCTGTATCTGTGACCGTGAAGATTTCTACACTTGCTCCTGTGGTTAGGAACCCGGTGACCTGTATCGGTCTCAACCCACCTTCTTATCCTAGTCGCCATCATCCTCACCCAATTCGAATTCAATACTAGCCGAGTTAATGCAGTACCTTTCTCCGCCGAACACCCGTGGCCCATCGTCGAATACATGCCCAAGATGGGCGTCGCATGATCCGCATCTCACCTCCACCCTGAGCATCCCGTAGGTCCTGTCTTCTAGCCTCCTAATACCTGCGTTTTCGTCCTCTGTGTGGAAGGCGGCCCAACCGCAACTTGAGTGGTACTTCATACTGGATGTAAACAGAAGATGGCCGCAGCAGATACACAAGTAGTCCCCCTCCCTTTCCTCCATGTAGTAGATCCCAGTGTTCGGCTTCTCAGTTCCTGCCTCTCTAGTGACATGGTACTGCAGCTTAGTAAGCCTCTGCCGCCATTCCTGATCCCTCTCAAGGTCGAACTTGGGAAGTTTTTCGCTCATGAAGTGAATCCTCCCTGCTTCTGTTGATTTAGTGCGTAAGAAACGACTTTGTCCCAGTCTTCGACGTACTCGACGGGGTCTGTTCGACCTATGTTGTGGAAAGCAAGTATCCTCTCAACGTCAGCCCCAGATTTTCCTGAACTACGGCCCTCCTTATCTGGGTTGTATGAAGTGTTTGTATTACTGAAAACCGTATCGAAATCAAGACCTAGGTGCCTCGTTGAGTCGATGGCGTCTTCCAATATTGTTGTCTTGTCGCCCATGATGAATGGCAAGTGGAATGAAACCCTCTCACTCCCCCAGTTGCCCATCGAGAACGACTGTTGGAGTGACTCGTAAAACTCCGGTCTGCAGTCTGGGTATATCTCGTGGTCCCCACTGTGCACCCCAAGGGCTACAATAACCTCAGTGTCTTCTATATATGACTTGCTTAGTGCTTGCCCATAAAGTATCGAAGAGAAAATCGCGTTTCTATTGGGTACTACGGTCTGCTTCATCTGTTCGGATTGATAGTGTCCCTCCGGTACATCAATCCCATCCGAAGTTAGGGCTGAGTTCAGAGATTTCATGGCCGATGTCAGATCAATCACGATGTGCTCGACGTCATAGCCATTTTCAGAAAGGTAGCCTATGTTGTCCCTAGCCCTTTCTATCTCCACTGAGTGCTTCTGCCCGTAATCATAAGTTAGGCAAGTGACCTTGCTTCCTTCGGCCAATAGCCTGAGAAGCAACGCAGTGCTGTCCATTCCCCCAGATAGAGACATTATGGCCCTGGTCATAGTACACCCATCCATTTGTGAGTCTGTAGGCTGAGTCTCCACCCCGGATTGTCCTTCACCAGTTTCTCTACCACTTGGAAGTTTATCCCATTGACCTCAACTGAGTCAGATTCTATGTAACATGGCTGTATATAGTGATGAGTGAACCCCTGCTTTAGATCGTCATACATACCCAGCTCCTGTCCGCAATAAACGACCTTGAGCTCGTCACCAGTGCGCTGCTTGATTGAGACGTTTGGATAGAGCTGGTCCTTAGGGCTCACGCAAATCCAGTCTATGACTGGGTCTATTGGTATCGTGCCGTTTGTCTCTATTGAGAGGCTAATCCCATGTTCCTTGAGACGTCCACCTATGGTGGATAGGTCATGCATGGCTGGTTCGCCCCCTGTAAAGATCACCCTCTCACAGTCGTAGCTCAGTATCTCCCCTACTATCGAGTCTAAATCCCTCTCTTCGAAGGTCATGAAGTCAGTGTCGCACCACTCGCACCTTAGATTGCATTTGCCGAATCTTACGAAAACATGAGGGATTCCGTTGTGGAACCCCTCGCCCTGGACAGAGTGGAAAATCTCTACAATGGGCAAAAGCTGCATAGAATCACCCGTGAATCGGGCTGGTTCTGATTAGCTGGAGCAGCTCTGTCCTAGCCTCTGGCTTATCGAAGAAGACCCCTCTCATCGCGCTTGTAGTCATCACTGCATTTTGCTTCTTTACCCCTCTGCACTTCATGCAACCGTGCTGTGCCTCAAGTATCACAGCGCAACCAAGTGGGCCTAGGTTCTCAACGAGATCATTGGCCACGGACTGAGTGATTCTCTCCTGATTCTGGAGCCTCTTGGAGTGCATGTCCAATAGTCTTGCTAGTTTACTTATTCCCACTATCCTATCAATGGGGATGTATGCTATGTGCCCTCTACCAGAGAACGGTTGGAGGTGATGCTCGCAGGTGCTGTGGAATTCCATGTCCCTCAATAAAACGATTCCATCGTATCCCTCTGCATTGAATGTGGAGTCGAGAATCGATTTAGCTTCCATACCATAACCTGAGAATATCTCCTCGAACGATTCGACTACCCTCTCAGGGGTTCGCGTAAGGCCTTCTCTGAGATTTCCATTTGAGTCTTCCAAGTACCTTACAATGGTCTCTACTGCAGCTATAGCTTCCTCCCTATCAACCATCTACTCACCTGTCCTGCCGTGCCTTGCATCAATCTCGTCTAGTTGGTCGAGAAGCTTCCTACAAGCTGTCCTGATTGCGTCTGCCATGCTAACAAATTTCCTGTCGTCCCCTACGTGACCCTTGAGGTCGTCGATTATCTCCTTCGGCATGTCCAAACTTACCTTCGGCATGGACTTGCGGATTTGGTAATGCGAATAAATATTACCTTAGTAATACTATAGTAATATTATCGCTTGCTCTCGATGCTTTCATCCAAGCCAGGATATGTGTCATTGAGTGACTTCGCCCGATCCTTCAGGCTAGAAAGCTGCGAGTTGGCCTCCTCTTCTGAGATTCCTTGTGAGACGAGGTTGATTATTAGAGACAGTCCCCCTTGTATTGATCCGGCCTCTAGAAACGCGTCGTTGGAGATTTCCTCGGTGGCCCTGAGTACTTCAAGGGTGTCACGAAGGTAGTCAATCTCTTTCTGAATGTCTAATATGCTAGTATTTCCAACACTGTCAATCCTCCCTAGTGAGCTTATCATGTGCTGGCGAATCAGAGTCCCTTTTTGATGATTCTCACATGGTAAATTGCACCAGTTCAATAAGCACGCCGCCACTAGATGATGGATGCACGAATGCTATACTCTGCCCGTCCAAACCGGTAACTGGTTCGTTGTTGATCATTCTCACGCCCATCGATCGCAATTCATCGATTTTTTTCTCAATATCACTAACGTTTACTGCGATCTGCTGTACTCCTGGCCCCCTACTCGCAAGAAATCTACCAATGTGAGAGTCTTCAGACAATGGCTCGAGAAGCTCTACCCTAGCATCACCCTCTCCCTTCATGTATCTGATCCTAACACCTTGTTCTTTCACTAACTGGTCATCTTCGGCCGTGAAACCTAATGCTTCCCAGATAGGCGTGAAATCATCCAAAGACGGTGTGGCGATACCGATGTGGTTTATCGAGCCGTCCCCCATTTCAAACACCACTTGGTGAAACCCACGTCCCAAACTCTTCCCTCATTACCTTGTTTACCTCTCCTAGTGTCGCCTCGGCCTTGACGGCAGAGATAATCGGTTCCATTACATTGGAACCATTTCTACACGACTCACGAAGATCTTCCAGTTCCTCCTGGACCTTCTTGTCGTCCCGAGATTCCCGAATTGATTTCAGCCCGGACAATTTCTCCATCTCGTCCTCTGGTTTGATGACCATGCCCTCAAAATCGGGAAGCATTTCGTCTACGTGTGAGTTCACTCCAACTACTAGTTCATCGCCGTTCTCGACCCTGCTTAATTGCTCCCACGCACTCTCGTGGATTATCCTCTGCTGCATACCAGCCTTTACGCATTCCATAGCCCCACCCATTGAGTCTATCTCAAGAATCGTTTTTCGTGCTTTTTCTAGCAGTTCGTCCGTAGTTGACTCCACTGCCTCTGATCCTCCCAATGGGTCTACGAATGAAGTTACTCCCGACTCTTCGGCGATTATCTGCTGAGTCCTCAGTGCTATTCGAGCTGAGTCCTCGGTGGGAAGTCCCAGAGCCTCGTCGAAACTATTGGTGTGGAGCGATTGGGTCCCACCCATTACTGCCGCAAGTGCTTGATACGCGACTCTTACTGCATTATTCATTGGTTGCTGTGCAGTTAATGTGACTCCTGAAGTCTGAGTATGGAACCTTAGCTGACTCGATCTATGGCTCTCCGGAGCGAACTCCTCCTCGACAAGCATGTGCCAGAGCTGCCTAGCCGCCCTGAACTTGCTTACCTCCTCAATGAAGTTGTTGTGGCATGCGAAGAAAAAGGACATCCTGGGCGCGAAATCGTCAATTTTCATCCCACTCTCGACAGCCTGCCTAGTGTAGAAAAGTGCGTTTGAGAGTGTCAATGCGATCTCCTGCGATGCAGTGCATCCTGCCTCTCGCATGTGATATCCGCTGACTGAGATTGTATTCCACCTAGGTGCGTTGTCCTTGCACCATGACATTAGGTCAGTTGTTAGCCTAACTGAAGGTTCGGGCGGGAAAATATACAGTCCTCTGGAGATGTATTCTTTCAGTATGTCATTCTGTACAGTCCCCGAAAGTGAGTCCCTGGGCACCCCCCTCTCATCAGCGACGGCTACGTAAAGTGCGAGTAGGGTGGTGGCTGGAGCGTTGATAGTCATTGAAGTTGAGATTGAAGCCATGTCTATGCCTTCGAATAACTCCCTCATATCATGAATTGAGTCTATTGCAACTCCTACCTTTCCGACCTCTCCAGATGAGAGTTCGTTATCCGAGTCCAGGCCCAGCTGGGTAGGTAGGTCGAATGCAACTGATATTCCAGTTTGCCCGCTTTCGAGGAGGTTTTGGAAGCGCTCATTTGTCTTCCCGGGAGATGAAAATCCGGCGTATTGCCTCATTGTCCAGAGTCTGTCTCTGTACATTCCGGGATGGATTCCACGGCGGTATGGGGGGTCTCCAGCTCGATCAATCACGATTCGACCCAGCGGGCCGCATGACAAGAACCATTCTCAGACCTACCTTCTTATGGTGTAAACGTCTACAATCCTCTCAAGGGATTTCAACTGGCCTTCGTCAATTACTCCCTCACTTAGCTTCTCGTCGAGGAACTGCTTGGCTTCCTTTGTCGTTTGTCTCTCCCCTCTTGCCCAAATTGTAGCTAGAAGATTGGACCTGTGCTCTTCTGTCACTCCGATGTCCACTAGAAGACCTCGCATCTCGTATTTGTACTCCATGTGCCTGCTCCTATCTAGGCGTTTAGCCCTCGAAGCGGGCTGATAAGAAGATACCTTGTTCCTAAATTTCCTCTGTGGCTTTTTCGGTATTTCCTTTGTCTCTGCTGTTTTAGGTTCGACCGATTTTTTCACCCGTTTGGTTTCTGCATTTTCGATAGCTTTGGATGCTTTCAGCATACTGTTCTGAATAATCTGTCTTGCCTTTAGACTCTTACCGTCATCCTCTAATGGCTCTTCTGGGGACTCGATTTCTGGCTTACTGAGTCCCAAATCCTTTCTTTTCTTAGAGCTTATATTTTGATCTTCAGAAAGTTCCTCTACGAGGCTCTCCTCAATTTCTTCCGGTTCTTTTTCTTGGGTTTCTACGACCATTGGTTCCTCTTCAGTTTCCTCAGATACAACCTCCAGATTTTCGACAACGGGTTTCTGCTCCACGACAACAGGTTGAGGTGTTTTCGTCACTGGCTTCGGTTTTGATCCTGGCAATGAAGGCGGTGCTCGGTGAGGAGTTTGCCTTGTTGTTGGAGGCCTTCTAGCCTTAGTAGACTTAGAAGAAGGTGCGGATTGAGAACCAGTACCGAATATGTTCTTCGGCTCTGCTTTCTTCCTCCTCCTTCTCTGCACTGTCTAATCAATCCTCAAACCACGGGCCAGACTGGCTCTCATAAGAGTTCGCGAAATCTTAATCCCAAACCACTGCGGTATTGTCTGTCCTCAAGGCAGGATTGATCGCACTTGCATCGAGTGAAGTGGTAATACCGCACCCCAGCATCCTTCTTCCCAACTCTGCAATCATTGTTCCATTGTCTATGCAATATGGTTTAGTGGGCCAGTGACATGTAGCGCCCCTTTCTTTACACATCAACGAGCTCATCTCCCTTAGCCTTTCGTTGCAGGCGACACCACCCCCTAGAAGAAGCTCGTTCTTTCCCGTATGGGCTAAGGCCCTCTCTGCAACCTCTACACAAGTGGCGAACGAGTGCTCTTGAAGTGACCAGCATACCTGTTCAAGAGAGAGACCTTCGGATACTTTCTGAATTGCTGATGTGAGCAACCCGGAGAATGCGAGATCCATCCCTTGTACCCCGTAAGGGAGTTTTACGTCATTGAGAGAAGTGTTCTCATTTTCTAGAAATGTCGAAGATAGCCGCTCGATTTCCGGGCCTCCAGGGAATGGAATCCCATGTTGTCTAGCAAATTTGTCCAGCATGTTTCCGATCCCTATGTCTAGAGTTTCGCCAAGGACCCGGTATCTACCATCAGCTCTAGCTATGACTTGGGTATTACCGCCGCTAACATACAGCAGGACTGGATCGTCACAACCGGTCTGGTTCCGGCCAACCTCAATATGGGCTACACAGTGATTTACTCCTATCAGGGGGACTTGGAGCCTAGACGATAAGGTTCTTGCAACTGATGCGCCGACTCTTAAACAGGGGCCAAGCCCGGGTCCTTGGCTGAATGCAACAGCGATTACCGAGCCCCAGTCGAATTCGTCTGTGCTACTCAATTTTTCTAGTAGAATGGATGTAGACGCAGAATGGTGGTCAGCTGCCTCTCTGGGATGTATTCCCCCTTCGTCTGGTCGGAATAGAGAAGACATGGACGGGAATAGAGTGCCTGCTGTACTTACACATCCAAATGAGAAGGTGTGCGCAGTACTTTCTATCCCCAGAATAATGCCTTCCACATACTCGGCATGAGCGGGAGTTCTTTCAACTATCGGAATTTCCAACATCCGTGAGGAGCCTAATCACCAATTGTGGGGAGATCGCACACCTTTCTACCGGTGATGACGAATTTCCCCTATCAGGCCATCGTCTATTGGAGAGGGAGAGCCTTGTTTACCCTCCCGGGATGTCAATATTAATTGATGACAGCAGGATTGAAAAGATTGCTCCTACTCAGGATTTGATCTCAGAATTTGCTCCTTGGTACCCTAGTAAATCTGAATCGGCAGATGCACGCGTAATTGACGTCAATGGAATGGCTGTTGTCCCTGGTTTCGTTGATTGCCACACACACCTAGTTTGGTCGGGGGATAGAGCTAATGAGCTGGCAATGAGGATCGCTGGAAAGTCATACAAGGACATTGCAGCATCTGGCGGGGGAATAATGAGAACCGTTCATGATACTAGGAGCGCCCCTCAAGATTCATTAGTTGAGTCCGGAATTAGGAGAGTAAAGTCGGCAATCTTCAACGGAACCACAGCTATAGAAGCGAAGAGTGGTTACGGATTAGATCTCGATTCAGAAGTGAAAATTCTGGAGGCCATATCTGTGATTGATAGGTCAACATCATGCGATATCATGCCTACATGGCTTGGGGCACATGACTTCCCGCCAGAGTTTAACCAGAAATCCTACATTGATCATTTAATCTCCGAGCAACTTCCAGTAATCTCTGAGCTAGCTCTTGCTAAGTGGGTAGATGTTTTCTGTGAAGAGGGGTGGTTCAGTAATGAGCAAACTGAGGAAGTTGTTAATGCTGCTAAATCATATGGATTAGGGTCTAGACTACATGTAGACGAATTCGTAGACAGTGGGGGATTGGAGCTTGCTGCTGAGCTAGGGTCGGTTAGTGGAGACCATGTAGCATGCTCGAACGAAGACTCTAGAATTAGCGCAGCCGAGTCTGGAACGGTGCAGACTTTCCTCCCTGGCACCCCGTATGTTCTCGGCAATAACTTAGATCTACCAATCAATCAATGTATTTTGGAAGATTGGCCGTTCTCGTTTGCTACGGATTTTAATCCTAATTGCCCAATTACCTCACTCCCGCTTATTGGCAGTATGGCATCTCATAGAATGGGAGTTGATCCATTAGTAGCCCTAGTTGCTGTTACTAGAAATCCAGCCACTACGATGTTCGATGAAAACGACAAACGAGGAATTATCGCTGAAGGTATAGCTGCAGACTTGAATGTCTTATGGTCGTCATCTGCCGACTCTTGGTGTCAGACTCCGGGAAGCTCGCCCGTGAGAATGACTCTAAAGAATGGCAACATTGTAAATTCAAATAATGTGTATTGATTCAGTTAAATTTTTTTGTTTGATTTGAATCATATTATTTCCCGGATCAATAAACATACTAGAATGGGTGATTTACCATCAAGTGACTAAAATGGTAATGAAAATCCAAATTTTTCCACGTATTTCCGTTCCGATAATCTATGTTATCAGAAACAATATTGGGAAATTTGTGGATTTTATCAACGCAGTTGCACGTTTTTTAAGAAAATCATGAAAACTACCATTTTAACCCTAATGTTATGAAATATTGAAGTCGCTTATCCTGACGAAGGACCATGACAGATGAGAGCCAAGGATTCTGCATGAAGTGTAAGACATACGTGAAGATAGGTCATCCAGAGAGATTCATCATGACTAACGGTCGGACGAGAATTGCAGGGACATGCACTTCCCCTGACTGTGATGGGCGGATATCCAAGATCGTGTCCTAGCCTTTCAGAATGATTCTTGAGTGGTGGACATCACCGACAATAGCCGGGCTCGTGGTCTAGGGGTTATGACGTCGCCTTGACATGGCGAAGATCGCA